>JBFELU010000004.1:0-71079 GCA_041551965.1 Acidimicrobiia bacterium | reverse complement strand
TGCGGGACCGGGCGCATTGCCTTGGTCAATTGACTACGAGACCTACGGGCAGGAGGCCAGGATCTCGAAGCCGGTCTCCAGCGTCGACTTGGCGCACACGGTCGCATCTGCCAACGCATCCGCCGAGGCGGAGTCGGTGTGGTAGAAGATCGCGACTGCCTGCGACCCACAGTCGCCGAAGGCGTCACAGCCGAGGATTCCGGTCACGCCGGAGAACCCGCTCAGCGCGTACAACTCATCGCGCAGCGCCTGACGGTCGACCCACAGTGCCCCGTCCTGCTCGACGGCTACGGCCTCGATGGAGCTCAGCAGCATCATCGTGGCGTCGTAGGTGTGGGCGTGGAACGCCGCCAGCGGCGGTTCACCGTAGGTCTCCTCGTACCGGGCCCTGAAGTCGGTGTACGACACGCCGGTGTACCCGCTCCCTGCGAACTGCAGGTCGGGGCCCGAGAAGTACATGCCCGCGGACTCCTCCAGCCCCAAGAAGTCCGTGATGAACAGACCATCGGCACCGAACAGGATCACGTCTTCGAGACCGGCCACTCCGCCCACCTGCTGGATGATGAAGTCACCCTCCGGCGGGAAGATCGGGAAGTAGATGACCTCGGGCGAGCCCTGCGCCACCTCGGTGAGCACCGGCACCATGTCGGTGTCGCCCTTGTTCACACCCACGAAGGTGGTGACGGTTCCGCCCAACTCCTCGAAGGAGGCCGAGAAGGCCGCCGCCAGACCCTCGGTGTAAGGGTCGCCGTCGTGGATGGCCGCTGCGGTGGTCACACCGATCGTCTCGAACGCGTACTGGGCGGCCGCGGCACCCTGGAACAGGTCGTTGTGCGCCGTCCGGTAGTACCCGGGCTGCCACGCCGGGTTGGCGTTGCCCTGCAGGTCGGATGTCAGCGACGGCGAGGTGTTCGACCCCGAGATGAGCACGAGGCCCGCCTCAGAGAGGATCCCCGCTGCCGGAACGGCAGCACCGGAGCAGGTTGTGCCGATCACGCCGAGCACGCCCTCCTGGGCTGCAATCGCCTGGGCGCCCGCCTGGCCGCCCTCGGCATTGCACAGGTCGTCCTCGACGGTGCCCAGGTCCACGTCATGGCCGAGGAGCTGGCCATAGTCCTCAATGGCCAGCTCGGTGCCGCGCACCTGGTCGACGCCGAGGAACTCGACCGCACCCGAGATCGCCTGCAGCGCCCGGATCTGGACCGCCTCACCGGCCTCGATCAGCACGCCGCCGAGCGGTCCCGCCGCCGGCGGGAACTCCGGGCCGGCTTCGGTGGTGGTGGCCGCTTCGGTGGTGGTCGCCGCCTCGGTGGTGGTGGCCGCCTCTGTAGTGGTTGGAGCCGCAGTCGTATCAGCAGCGTCGTCGTCGTCACCACAGGCGGCGACGACCAGCGCAAATGCAAACAGCAGCGCCAGTAGATGTCTCTTCTTCATTGTCATCCTCTTTGGTGGTCTTTCCTCCCACATGCCCGGCGCGAGCGCCGGGATGGTCGGGCGATTGTATCGGGGAGGCGGGCAAGATGCACTCTCAGGCGTCGGCGCGCCGTCCCGAACCGACCGATCGTGGGAGAATGACCGGCTGTGCGTGAAGCCGAACAGCCGCTGCTGACCGAGATCCTCCCCCCCGAGGAACGCCTCATCGAGGCCGTGGTCGCCCGCTACCAGCGGGTGGCCCCGGCCGTCACCCGCTTCGCCCGATCGTTGTCCGGCGACGAAGCGCTCAGGGTGCGGCTCGGATCCCACGCTTCGGCCGAACCCGGCGAGATCGTCCTCGACCCGGGGGTTTTCCAGGCCGCCTACGCCCGATCGGCCCCGGTCACCCCCGACGAGGTGGCCCTCGCCGCTGCGCTCCACGAGGCGGTGCACATGGTCGCCACCGACTTCGACGAGCCGCGACCCCTCCCGGCCGAGTGGTTTCCCGACCACGACGAGCCGCCGCCCGACGATCCGGTGCCGCTTCTCGATGCCCTGGAGCGGGCCGCCGGGCCGGCCGCCGAAGCGCTCTTCCTCGCCATCGAGGACGCCCGCCAGGAGTCCCACAATCTCGCCGTCTACCCCGGTGCCCGGTCCGTACTCGCCGACCTGTACATCGCCTCGGCTCCCGCCGCCATGGGTCGCGCCCGGCCGATGGGCCAGTACGCGCTGTCCTGTTTCCTGGCCGTCGGCGGCTATCAGGACGTCGACGGCCTGCAGCGCAACACCGATCCCCCGGTGGCGGCCGCCCTCGAGGATGCCCGAGAGCTCATCGACCGGGCGGCGGAAGCCGATGGGCCGTGGGAGACGGCCGGGGTGACGCTCGAGTTGTTGGCCGTGGCTCGCCTCCACGGGCTCCTCACCGAAGCCTCACGCCACGAGACCAAGACGGAACGCGAGCAGCGAGAGGAGCAGGACCAGGACGACATCGCCGACGGTGTGGACTCGGTGCGACTGGTCACCCCGATCCTGGCCGACGTCGAGAGCCACGACCAGACCCGCCGGGCCGCTCAGGCGGCCGAGAACCTGCAGGGCAGGCCCGACCAAGCCGACACCGGAGGGGACCCGGCCACCGATCAGATCCTCCGGGTGAGCGAGGCACCCGACGTGTACTTGCCGACCGGCCAGAGGGGCAAGCTGATCATCGATCGATTCCCTCACCGGTTCGGTCACTTCGGTCTCCGGGGGAGAGATGCCCTCGACGAGGCCGCCGAGCAGTGGTCGGTCGGCCGGCGGCACATCTCCGGCGAGCTGTATCCCCTCTTCATCGCCAATCAGCGCCGGGGGCTCCGCTCCGGCTACGACGCCGGCGACCTCTCGCCCTACGCGGCCCTGTTCCTGGGAGCCGGCCTCTATCAACGCATGTACGAGCGACGCTCGCTCCCGACCCGGCGGGCCTACGCAGTGAGCCTGCTCGTGGACGGGTCGGCCAGCATGCTGCAGCCCCGCCCGCTTCCGGGCGGAAGGCGGGCCCCGTGGGCGTTGGCAACCGCCGTCCTCGGCGCATGGACCCTGGCCCACCTGTGCGACGAGCTCCAGGTGGAATTCGAGGTGTCGATCTTCAATCGCGCCTTTGCCGCCCGGGTCGACGACAGTGAGCAGACCTTCGTGGATCGCCTCCACAGCACCCGCGGCGGCCTGCGGCGGAGCCAGGGAGGGGCCGCCGACCGTCTGACCCGAACGGTCAACCACTACCTCGTCAAGAGCTTCGACGAGGCCTGGGGGGCCGCCGAAGCGGGTCTCGCAGGTTTGTTCTGGACGGCCTCCCGGCCGCAGGAAGCAGCCATCGAGGCCCGGCGGGCTCCCGCCGAGGCGCCGCCGGTCTCGATGTTCGAGAAAGCCGCCAACGTCGATGAGATCAACGTCACGCACGCGGCGGAACGGCTCCATCGGCGCAACACCGAGGTCCGGATGCTGGTGGTACTCGCCGACGGCATGACACGCGGGTCGGTCGAAGCACTGGCCGCAGCGGTCGATGCGGCAGAGTACGGGGGCACGACCGTGCTCGGCATCGGCATCGGGGACGCGACCGTGCAGATGGCCTACTCCCGCAATCAGATCGTGGAGCGGCCGATCGAGCTCACCCGTGCCATGGTCTACGGCGTCCGTTCCGCCCTCCGCAAGAGCATCGCACTCGCCGGGGGCGATACCTGGTGGGTCAACCAGAGCATGCTCTACGATGACCCGATCCCGAGGAGCAGCAGTGGCTGACACGATCACGTTCACCGACCCGACCGGCGAGGGGAAGCCCGTCGATCTCCAGGTCTTCGAGGTCCCCGCCGACCTCCCCGATCACGACCAGCGCGCCGGCAAGATCCCCGAACTCGACCCCTACTACGTGGACCTGGGAATGCTCTACCGGTTGGCCCAGCTGGAGGCGGTGCGCCGCCGCAAGGTCGTCGACGCTCCGATCCACATCGCCCTCCAGGGTCACATGGGGACCGGGAAGGATCACGATCTGGAACAGTTTGCGGCCATGCTGCGGCTTCCCTACTACCGGATCCCGCTCACAGGCGAGGTGCGCGACATCACCCTCATCGGGTCGACGAAGCTGCACGGCGACGGCAAGGGCGGTACCGAGAGCCGCTGGGAGGACGGCGACATCACCCGGGCTTTGCGGGGGCCGGCACTCATCAACATGTCCGAGCTCAATGCGGCCGGGGCCGAGACGCTGTTTGCCCTCCATGCGCTCCTGGACCGGTACCAGGCCCTGGACCTGCCGACGGGTGAGACGGTCCGGCTGCGCGACGACACTCGCTTGTTCGGAACGCTGAATCCCACGGACCTGCGCGACTACGCGGGAACCCAGACCCTGAACAAGGCCTTTGCGGATCGCTGGGTCATCTGGCAGAAGGCGTTCCCGAACTCAGAGCAGATCGAAGCCATGCTGACGCGGCGCTATCCCACGATGAAAGCGCCCTTCTCGCAGACCATCGCCCGGCTCGCCGTCGAGGTCAACGAGTCGTTCATCTCCACCGATGCACGCACCCGGGTCGGTACGCCGATGAGCCTGCGCACGGTGCTGGATCGGATTCCGGCCGGACTGTGGATGTTCGCCGACGCCGACGATCCCCTCCGCCGATCGTGGGACGAGTTCGTCCTCGGACACGTCGATCCCCTCGACCACGATCACTACGAGACGGTGTGGAATGCGGTTGCCCGTCGGGGACCCGACGGCCCGCCGTTCGATGGCTGACCGACCCTTCTAGCCGGGCTGCCCTCTGACCCCAGCCAGGTACACCGCCTCGAGGAGGCTGTCCGCTACCGGCATGCCCGTGGCCTCGAGATCAGCTCGGGGCTGGGATCCGCCGTCGTAGAGCACGCAGTGAATGCCGACGGCTTCGGCGGCCGCGGCGTCGTCGGTGATGTCACCAACGGCAACGATCTCGGCCCGGTCGATGCCCCGGTAGAGGCGCCCGAGTTGCTCCACGTGGTGGCGAAGGTGCTGTTCCTTCGTCTCACCGGGCCCACCCCGATGACCGTCGACCGCCAGCATGTGCTCGGCGAGATCGAAGGCGCGAACCGCCAACACCAGCCGATCGTGCCACCACATCGACAGCACCGACTGCGTGGCTCCCGCCCTGACCACGGCGCCGACCGCCGCCCGGGCGTCGGGGGCGAGGCCGGCTCGGTCCAACGAAGCGTGATATGCGTCGTGGAACCAGGTGTCGATGGCGGCCATCTCGTCGGGCGGCACCGGCCGGTCGAGGAGCGCCTCGTAGAACAGGTGAACGGGGCGCCGGTAGTGCGCCCGATAGGCAGCGGCATCGATCGGATCGACCCCCAGTTCCCCCAGCGAGACGTTGACGGCGTCGACGACGATGTGGAGATCGTCGAACAGGGTGCCGTTCCAATCCCAGACGATGTGCCGCATGTTCCGAGCCTAAGTGCCGACGCCGCACCGCGTCGGGTTGTGGGCCGGTGAGTCCGCAGCGCAGCCTCCCGTCGGCGCTACCGTCTCGGCAATGCCACCGTACGAGATCGGCGACGCGGACCTCGACGGCCGGATCAGGGCTCTGGCCGCCGATGCCGTCGCCAATCATCCCCACGAGCACGGGGACGCCGACTTGATCGCCGAGATGATGGTGAGCGCGCTGAAGCTCTTCCGCGACGACGCCGACCGGGGTGACCTCAAACTGGTCAACGCCGCCCTCAAGGAAATGCGGTATTCGTTCCTGGTCTTCTCCCGGTACCGCGACGTGCGCAAGGTGACGATCTTCGGTTCGGCGCGGACCCCACCCGGCGACCCCAACTACGAGATGGCCTCCGAGTTCGCGCGAATCATGAGCGACGAGCGCAGTTGGATGGTGATCACCGGCGCCGGGCCCGGGATCATGGAGGCGGGCAATCGCGGAGCCGGGATCGACAACTCCTTCGGGGTGAACATCAGGCTGCCCTTCGAGGCCGACGCCAACCCGTACATCCATGAGAGCCGGCTGGTGAACTTCAAGTACTTCTTCACGCGGAAGCTCATCTTCATGAAGGAGTCACACGCCTTCGCCCTCTTCCCCGGCGGGTTCGGGACGCTCGACGAGTCCTTCGAGCTCCTCACCCTGATCCAGACGGGCAAGAGCGACATGCACCCCATCGTTCTCATCGAGGCGCCCGGCACCGACTACTGGCAGGGTTGGCTCGATTTCGTCGGCGATCGGCTGCTGGCCAACAGGATGATCGCCGCCAGCGACCTCGGCCTGATCCGCCATGCCACGTCGGTCCCCGAGGCGGTCGAGGAGATCTGCCGTTTCTACGCCAACTACCACTCGCAGCGCTACGTCGACGATCGCCTGGTCTTGCGCTTCATGCAGGCCCCCGAGCCCGGCGTCGTCGCCCATCTCAACGAGGAGTACTCCGACCTGCTCGTCGACGGGACGATCGAAGCGACCGAGGCCACCGCCGTCGAGAGGGCCGACGGCGACCATCCAGAACTCCCCCGGCTGCGGCTGCACTTCGATCGCCGATCGTTCGGGCGCCTCCGGGCCATGATCGACGAGCTCAATACGCTGGTCGACACCGACGAGAGGGTTGATCCGCCCGATTAGCCTGTAGGCCATGCGCGAGATCCTCGCCGACCTCGTGGCGGAGCAGCAGGCCCTCGATCAGCTCCTGCAGAGGGCTCCCGAGCGCGACTGGAAACGCAAGGTACCCGGTGCCAAGTGGACGGTGCAGGACACCATCAGCCACCTTGCGTGGTCGGAAGGCTACGCAATGAGCGCGCTGGACGGTGATCGCAAGGCCCTGGCGAAGGCGACGAAGGCCTCCACCGTCGATGAACTGAACGAGCTGGGCGTTCGGGAAGGGCAGGGGAAGCGCCCCCAGGAGATCATCGAGTGGTGGCGCCACAATCGAGCCGCGGTGGTGGACGCGCTGTCGCGGCGCCGGGCCGACGAGCGCATTCCATGGTTCGTCTCCGACATGTCGGCGCGAACGTTCGCCACGAGCCGTCTGATGGAAACCTGGGCCCACGGTCTCGACGTCCATGCCGCCCTCGAGCGGGAGGTGATCGACACCCCCCGCATCCGCCACATCGCCTGGCTCGGGTGGGCGACGCTCCCCTACGCCTTCGAAACGGCCGGTGAGGACTACGCAACCCCGGTGCGGCTCGAGCTCGTGGGGCCCGGCTATGCGAGTTGGGTGTTCGGCCCCTCCGACACCGACCAGGTGATCAAGGGCAGCGCCGGTGAGTGGAGCCGACTGGCGGTGCAGCGTACGCCGGTCGGCGATGTCGAGAACCTCACCGCCATCGGGGAAACCGCCGAGACCGCTCTGCGGGTGGCGCGCGCCTTTCCATGATCGGGCCGCTCATCGGGATGGTCCACCTCGGACCGCTGCCGGGGTCTCCGCGTTACGACGGCCGACTCGAGGAGACCGCCGAACGAGGGGTCCGCGATGCCGGCTCACTGGCGCACGCCGGGTTCGATGCCGTCCTCGTGGAGAACTACGGCGACGCTCCCTTCTTCGCCGACGACGTGCCCAAGGCCACCGTGGCGGCGATGACCCGAATCGTGGCCGAGGTTCGTGATTCCGTGACGATTCCGGTCGGCGTCAACGTGCTCCGCAACGACGCGCTCGCCGCCGTCGCCGTCGCCGTTGCAGCCGGAGCTGCCTTCGTTCGAGTCAACGTGCTGTCCGGAACCATGTTCACCGACCAGGGTCCGATCGTCGGCAGGGCGGCCGAGGTCGCCCGCCTTCGATCCTCACTGGAGGCCGACCTCGAGGTCGCCGCCGACATCATGGTCAAGCATGCGGTCCCTCCGGCGGGGTGGAGTCTCGAGCAGGCCGCCCGGGACACGTGGGAGCGGGCCGGAGCCGATGCCCTCATCGTCTCCGGGTCGGCCACGGGCGCTCCGGTGAACGAGGCCGATCTGTCCGTGGTGCGAGCGGCGGCGCCCGGAGCGCCGCTGCTGGTCGGTTCCGGCGTCACCCTCGACTCGGCGGCCGATCTCCTCCGAGAGGCCGACGGGCTGATCGTCGGCACCGCCATCAAGCACGACGGGATCACCGAGGCCCCGGTCGATCCGGAGCGGGCCGCCGCCCTGGTCCGTTCCGCTCGTGCCCGCTGACGGCCCCCCGCGGAGGCTTCGCCCGGTGGTCGCCGGAGTGACCTCGGTGCCGTCGCGGGCGGTGGCCGTGGTGGCGGGCATGGTCATCACTGCCCTGGTCATCCTCGGCATCGTGCAGCGGACCGTTGCTCCGACCTGGTCGGCGGCCAACCTCGACTCAGAGGCATCGGTCGCCACCTGGGCGGCGGCAGCGCTTCTCTGGATCGCTGCCGGCGTATGGGTGCTGGCGGCGGCCTCAGGGTGGAGTCGCTGGGCGTGGGTGTGGGCGGCGGTGCTGGCCTGGCTGGCCCTCGATGAGGGCAACGGCATCCATGAGCGCCTGGAACGCTGGAGCGGCGTCGACTGGCAACTCCTCTACCTCCCGGTGCTGGCGGTGGCATGGCTGGCGTGGGTCAGGATCGTGCGCACGACGCCCCGCAGGCAAGCCCTCGGCATCATCGGCGGCGGGGCCGCCTGGGCGCTCGCCCTGGCCCTCGAGCTCGTCCAGAACTGGGGAGGGGAGCCGATCCGGGCCTCGCTGTACGACCCGATGATGGTCGCCGAGGAGACCCTGGAGATGGTGGGCGCCTTGTTGTTCCTGCTTGCAGCCCTCGATCGGCTCCGCCCGGACACGCCAGCCGGCGTGGACTCGCCCGGCTCGATGAGCTAGCCGGACTCCTTGGTGACCTCGAAGCCGGCCTTGAGGAGGAGCGACAGCATCGCCGGAGCCGGATCCCGGAACTGCACCGGGCGAAAGGCATCGTCGAGCCCCCCGAAGAACCCGAGCACGGTGCGCACGATGTGGGTGTGGGAGATCGTGTGGAGATTGCAGGTCGGCGCCCTTCCGAAGGCCACGAGCCGAGTCCGGACCACCCCTCCGCCCCGGGCGGCGGTGTGACACACGGCTTCCTCTTGGAGGGCTCCCACCACCTCCGCCAGCGGCTCTTCGTAGAGCCACTCGATGCGCCGGAGCATCGAGTGAAGGACCTCGTGGCGGCGAATGCCCGGGTTGAATTCGGCCTCGCCCTGCTTCACCTCCCCGATGATCACATCGACCAGGTCGTCGGTGAGTTCGAGGACCGGGTCGTCGATGAGGAGGAGCCGACAGTCCTCCCCTCCGTGCGGATCACCCGCAAACACCGCCCCGGGAAGCCTCATGGCCATGATGTCGATGTCGGTGACCGTCTCGAAACCGGTCTCGGTCCGTCGCTGCACCTCGAATTCGCTCAGGGTCAGATAGCCGGCGAGCCGCAGGTAGCTCTCGACGAGGTTGACCGCGATGTCCACGGCCCCAGTGTGGCAGCGAATCGACCCTGCCGTATCCTGGCGACCCATGACCACCGGCTTCGGCACTCACTCCTTCGGGGCCCGCGGCACCTTTGCCGGCGTTCCCCGTGCCGAACTCGCTGAGATCGGGGACGCCGGGGCCGTCATCGTGGGCGCCCCGTTCGATTGGGGCACCACGTACCGGCCCGGGGCCCGCTTCGGGCCAAAGGCGATCCGGGAGAACGACCCACTCGGTCCGACGGGAAGCCGACCCGATCTCGAGAGCAGCGTCGACCCGCTCGCGGCGCTCGGCGTGGTCGACGTCGGGGACATCGACGTCGTGCCCGGCTACGTCGACCACAGCCTCGACCTGATCGCCGATGTGGTGGGCCGCATCGCCGGGTCGGGAGCGGTACCGATCGTCTTGGGCGGAGACCACACGGTGACGTTTGCGAACGCCACCGGGGTGACCCGGGTCCACGGGCCGGGACGGGTGGCATTGATCCACTTCGACGCCCATGCCGACACCGCCGAGACCCACTACGGGATGCTCCACGGACACGGCACCCCGATGCGTCGCCTGATCGAGTCGGGGGCCGTGCCCGGGCATCGCTTCGTACAGATCGGGCTCCGCGGATTCTGGCCCCCGCCCGAAGTGGTGGCCTGGATGAAGGATCAGGGGATGCGCTGGCACACCATGACCGAGATCCGCGCGCGCGGGCTCGATCGGGTCGTCGACGATGCAATCGCTGCGGCGGCCGACGGCGCCGACTCGGTGTTCGCGTCGGTCGACATCGATGTCGTCGACCCCGCCGCCGCTCCCGGTACCGGCACACCGGAGCCGGGCGGGCTGCACGCCGACGAGTTGCTGGCAACGTTGCGGCGCATCGGTCGTGAGCTGCCGGTCGTCGGCGCCGACGTCGTCGAGGTCGCTCCCCTCTACGACGGGCCGGGCGACATCACGGCGCTGCTGGCGAATCGGGCGGTTCTCGAACTCCTCACGGGAATGGCACAGGGCCGCCTCGGCACCTGAGGGAGAGCCAGCTCGCTCCGTTGGAAGGTGACAGAACTCGTCTCCGACGAGCGGGCCTCTGGTTGCCGGCCGGTTCGATGTCGGTCGCCGCCGGTACCCTCCCGACCATGGCCACCTCGCTCGATCTCTTCGGCCCCGCCACCCGGCAATGGTTCGCCGCCAGCTTTGCCGGCCCCACGCCGGCACAGGACCACGGGTGGCCGAAGATCGCAGAGGGGCACCACACTCTCATCCACGCCCCCACCGGCTCGGGCAAGACCCTGGCAGCCTTCCTGTGGGGCATCGACCGGCTCATGGCCGAGCCCGTCCCGGCGGAGCGGCGCCGATGCCGCCTTCTCTACGTTTCCCCCCTGAAGGCACTCGCCTACGACATCGACCGCAACCTGCGAGCGCCTCTGGCCGGAATCACCAACGCGGCGCGGTCGGCGGGTCTCGAGGCCGCCGACATCACCACGGCCATGCGCACCGGGGACACGCCGTCCGAGGATCGGCGTCGCATGCTGCGTCACCCCCCCGACATCCTGATCACGACCCCGGAGAGCCTCTACCTGATGCTCACCTCGTCGGTGCGCGAGATCCTCGCTCCGGTCCGCTGGGTGATCGTCGACGAGATCCACTCCATCGCGGCATCGAAACGCGGCTCCCATTTGGCCTTGAGCCTCGAGCGGCTGGAGCAGATCACCGAAGCTCCCCCACAGCGCATCGGATTGTCGGCGACCCAGCGCCCCCTCGAGGCCATAGGCGAGTTCCTGGGGGGCGGCACACCCACCGACGCGGGCTGGGAGCCGCGCCCGGTGGCGATCGTCGACGCCCCGCGGGACCGCCGCCTGGAGATCGAGGTGGTCGTGCCCGTCGACGACATGACCCGCCCCGACCTCGACGGTGATCCCGAGGAGCCTCCCCGGCGGTCGATCTGGCCAGCGGTGTACCCCCGGTTGCTCGACCTCATCCGGTCGCATCGGTCCACGATCGTCTTTGCGAACTCGCGAAGCCTGGTCGAGAGGATGGCGGCCGAACTCAACACGCTGGCCGGGGAGGAGATCGCCAAGGCTCACCACGGCTCGGTGGCGCGGGAGCAGAGGGTGGCTATCGAGGACGCGCTCAAACGGGGCGACCTGCCCTGCGTCGTGGCGACCTCGTCACTCGAATTGGGCGTGGACATGGATGCCGTCGACTTGGTGCTCCTGGTCGAGTCCCCGACCAGCGTGGCCCGCGGCCTCCAACGAGTCGGCAGGGCCGGTCACCAGGTGGGCGTGCCCAGCCGGGCCAAGGTCTTCCCCAAACACCGGGGGGACCTCCTCGAGGCGACGGTCGTCGTCGATCGGATGCGCACCGGCCTCATCGAGGAAACCCGCATCCCCTCCAACCCGCTCGACGTGCTGGCACAGCAGGTCGTGGCGGCGGTCGCCGTCGAAGACTGGAAGGTCGACGATCTCTACGACATGTTCCGTCGCGCCGCGCCCTTTGCAGACCTCGGGCGCGAGCCGTTCGAGGCGACCCTCGACATGCTCTCCGGGCGGTACCCCTCAGACGACTTCGCCGAGTTGCGCCCCCGCATCGTGTGGGACCGGGTCGCCGGCATGCTGCGGGCGCGCGACAACGCCCGCATGCTGGCGGTCACCAACCCCGGGACCATCCCCGACCGAGGCCTCTACCGGGTCGTGCTTCCCGAAGGCGGCAGAGTCGGCGAACTCGACGAGGAGATGGTCTACGAGAGCCGGGTGGGTGACACGTTCGTGCTCGGGTCGACCACGTGGCGGATCACCGAGATCACCGCCGATCGGGTGGCCGTGATCCCCGCGCCCGGGGAGCCGGTGGCCCGCCTCCCGTTCTGGCACGGTGATCGGCCGGGACGGCCCCTGGAGACCGGAAGGGCGGTGGGCCAGTTCGTCCGAACCTTCGGCGCCCTGGATCCGCAGACCGCACGGGCCAAGCTCATCGAGGACTACCGGCTCGACGCCCGGGCGGCCGCCAACCTGATCCAATTCCTGACCGAGGAGCGGGAAGCGACCGGCGTGCTCCCGAGCGATCGAACCATCGTCGTGCAGCAGTTTCGCGACGAGATCGGTGACTGGCGGGTGGTGGTCTTGTCTCCCTTCGGGGCCAGGATCCACGCACCGTGGGCAATGGCGGCCGCTCGCCGTCTCCGAGAGCGCCATGGGGGTGAGACGGATGCGGTGTGGTCCGACGACGGAATCATCCTCCGGTTCCCCGACGCCGAGGAGATCCCCGACTCGTCCGAGCTGATCCTCGACCCCGAGGAGGTGGAACGGCTGGTCATCGCCGAAGCCGGTGAGAGCGCTCTCTTTGCTGCCCGATTCCGGGAAGCCGCCGCCCGGGCGCTGCTCCTCCCCCGGCGCAGACCGGGACGCCGCACTCCGCTCTGGTTGCAGCGCCGCAAAGCCACCGGGCTGCTCGACGTCGCCGGTCGCTATCCCTCGTTCCCGATCGTCCTCGAGACCTACCGGGAGATCCTCCAGGATCACTTCGACGTCCCGGCGCTCCGGGAGGTGCTCGCCGAGATCCGCAGCCGCAAGATCCGGGTGGCTCAGGTCGAGACCGCCGGACCGAGCCCCTTTGCTTCGTCGCTCATGTTCGACTTCATCGCCTCCTTCCTCTACGAGTACGACGCCCCACCCGCCGAACGGAGGGCCCTCGCCCTCACGCTCGACCACGGCCTCCTCCGAGACCTCTTGGGCGAACCCGAACTCCGCGACCTCCTCTCCCCCGTCGAAGCCGAGACCCTCGAGTTGGAACTGCAACGCCTCGCCGAGGATCGCAGGGTCTCGGGTTCCGACGGCATCGGAGACCTCCTCCGCCACCTGGGACCGCTCACCGCCCCTGAGATCGAGGCTCGCGCCCGGGAACCGGAGCGGGTGGCCGAGGCCCTTGCCGACCTGGAGCGGGAGCATCGAGTGATCGCCGTCAGGGTGGGTGGCGCAAGGCACTGGGCGGCCGCCGAAGATGCCGGTCGGCTACGCGACGCGCTCGGCATTCAGCCTCCCCCCGGGGTGCCGGCGGCCTATCTGGAGCCCGTCGACGACCCCCTCGGTGATGTCGTCTCCCGCTACGCCCGCACCCACGCCCCGTTCACCCCTGCCGAGGCGGCAGAGTCGCTCGGCCTTCCCCCGGCGGTGATCACCGACACCCTCGAGCGCCTGGAGCGGCGAGGCCGGGTGACCCGCGGCGCCTTTCGGCCCGTCGGTGCCGATCGGGAGTGGGTGGACGTCGACGTGCTCCGCCGGCTCCGCCGCCGCTCTCTGGCGGCCGCCCGCTCCGAGGTCGAGGCGGCCGATCCCGCCGCCTTCTCGCTATTCCTGACCCGATGGCACGGGCTCGCTTCTCCCGGCCGCGGCGCAACGCGCCTCGTCGAGGTGATCCGTCGGCTCCAGGGCGTGGCTCTGCCCGCATCGATCCTCGAGGCCGATGTGCTCCCCGCCCGTCTCGACTACTCCGCCGACATGCTGGATGCGCTGACGGCGTCGGGCGAGGTGGTCTGGATCGGACGCGGCCCGCTGGGGGCCCGGGACGGCAGAGTGGGCCTGTATCTCCGCGATCAGGTCCCCCTGCTCGCCTGGCCGCTCGACCTCGAGATTCCCGCCGGCGAGCCCCACGAGGTGATCCGCAATCACCTCGCCGAACGAGGGGCCTCGTTCTTTCGTGATCTCTATGACGCCGCCGGGGGCGGCGATCCCGACACGGTCCTGGATGCGATCTGGGACCTCGTGTGGGCCGGATTGGTCACCAACGACACCCTTGCCCCGCTGCGGGCCCGCCTGTGGGGTCGAGCGAGGAGGGTGGGCCGGCGCGGGCCCCGGCTCCCATCGGCCTCCGCCCCACCCTCCGGTTCGGGTCGCTGGTACCTCGTTGCCGATCTGTCGGCTCGGAGCAGCCTCGACACGGAGAAGGCGATGGCCCGCGCCGATCAGCTTCTCGAGCGCCACGGCATCATCACGGGGGGCGCTGTTCGAGCCGAGGCCGTCCCCGGCGGGTTCGCCGGGCTCTCCCCGATCCTGGCCGCCATGGAAGAGGCCGGCCGGGTCCGCCGTGGCTATTTCGTCGACGGCCTGGGTGGATCCCAATTCGCCCTTCCCGGAGCCCTCGACCGCCTCCGGGCCGAATCCGAGACCGGCGGCACCCTGGTGGTGGCGGCCGCCGATCCGGCCAATCCCTACGGCGCGGCGATCCCGTGGCCCGAGACCGACGCGGGCCGCTCCTCCCGTTCTGCGGGAGCGCACGCCATCCTGATCGACGGCCACATGGCCGCCTTCCTCGAACGGGGCGGCCGCACGATCCTGACGTTCACCGAGGACGACGGGACGCTCGACCGGATCGCCGCGGCCCTCGCCGACCATGCCGCCCGGCGTCGACCCCGCTTGACCATCGCCACGGTGGACGGGCGGGATGCAGCATCGACCGCCCTGGGCACCAGGCTCACGGCCGCCGGGTTCACCCCCTCCTACAAGGGGCTGGTCCGCCGCTGAGAGCCCTGGGACTCAGCCCAGGAGCGAGGCCAGGATCACTCCCGGGACCCGGGCCAGCGACGGGGCCTCCTCGATTGCCGCCAACTTGGGGAACACTCGATGCGGGTTGCGGTGGGTGACGAACCACGGCGGCTTGGGCACGATCCTGAAGGGCGCGCGGATCACCGTCTTCTGAGGTCGATCGAACAACCGAGCATTGTGGACGAACCCGCGGCCGCTCTGAATATCGTCGAGGGGTTGGCCGGGGATGCCGCCCCACGGTGTGGTGCCCAAGGCGAAGGCGGCCCCACCCCAGAGGTTCACTCCGACCGCCCCGTACCGGAGCCCGGCCGTGGCCGCATCGAGACTCGGGGCGATCGACTCGGCGGTGGCCGGGTCGACCACCACCGTGGCGTTCAGCGTTCCGTTGAGCCGCTCGTTGCAGAACGCGACGGCTCGGGTGAGGAAGTCGGCCGGGTCATCCCCGTCGAGCAACGTCACCGCGGAGACCGAGCAGAACGACTCCTCCCCGAACGCGGGGTGATCACCACCGGCGTCCACATCCATGAGCAGTGCGGGAGGTACATAGCCCTCCGATCGGACCCCGAGGATCTCCACAGAGGGGTGCGAACCGACGAACCGATCGAAGCGTGCCTCGGCGCCCGGGTAGTAGGCGGGTCGCGGTGGGAACGACATCAGGACGGCCCTCAGGTGATCGAGGAACTCCTCTCGCTGCCCCCAGGCGCGATGCATGACGACCACCTTGGCGGCATTGCAGTTGAAACCGCCGTTCATCAGCATCTGGGTGGCCAGGTGTTCGGCTTGGTACTGCAGGTCCCGGGTCTTCCACGCCCCCGGCACCACGATGACCGGACTCACGTTGCCGAGCTCGCTCGTGATCGGTTTGGTCAGCAGGGGTTCGTTGCGGGCCTTGCGAGCTGAACCCTCCTCACCGGGGCCGAACACGATGGCATCGTGACTGGCCGCCGCCCCCGTGATGTGCACCTCGTCCACCGCGGGGTGGCCGACCAGGACACCTCCCACCTCGGTCCCTCCATACGCCGTGCGCAGGTACCCGTCGGCGATGAGATCGGCGAAGGCACGCTCTACGTAGGGCCCGCCGTAATCGTTCACGGGGCTGTGCTTGAGGATCGTCGTCTTGCCTTCCACGAACAGCTTCTGGATCACGTCGAGGGCCCCGATGCTGATCACGTTGCCGGCACCGAGGACGACGGCGACGCCGGGCGATGCAGTCTCCGGCTTGGTGTAGATGCCGCCCGTATGATCGAGGAGATCGGGACGAGCGAGGTCGGGCTCCATCCACACATCGGCCTCCCAGCCCCGATACAGGATCCGGTCGTAGATGTCGGCCGGCGTGACTCGCACCACGACCTGCCCGTCGGACCGCACCGAGACGTCGCGATCCTCGATCGGAACGCGGCCGGTCCTGCGAATGCTCTCCAGCGTCTCGATCAAGAAGCGGAGCGTCCGCAAGATGATGATGGGCCCGCTCAACCAATCCTCGGCCGCGACCCTCTCCGAGACGCCCTTGGCGGCCATCGCCTCGGCCACCAGGTCGTGCGCCACCGCCAGAGTCCCGCCCTGAACGGCACGGAGGTACTCGATCTTCCGCTCGATCGGCACGGCAGACCAATCGGCCGCCCGGCTCCGCAGCGTCTCGACCGATTGGTCGATCTGAAACGTTGAGGTCGGCTCGTGATGGATCCCGACGGGTGCAGCGGTCACCGATTCCCTCCCTGGTCCCGGGAATCCTACGCCGAGGCCATCCGGCGCAGCAGGTCGAACACGAAGACCCCGGCGGAGCGGCCATCCGACCCGAGAGGCGAGCCCTCGGTCGAAGCGATCGACACGGTGTGGCGGATCGCGCCGTGGACGTGTTCGATCCCAGGAAGGCCGACCGGCATCTTCCGATAGCATGGCATCGCCGGAGGTACTCCATGCGCCTGTACTTTGCCGCTCCCCTGTTCAGCGCCCAGGAGCGAGCGTTCAACGCCCGGCTCGCCGCCTCGATCGAGGCGCTCGGCTTCGATGTCTTCCTCCCACAGCGGGATGGGTATGAGGGCCCCCTCGACCCGAAGGTCATCGGAAGGCCTGAGGTTGCCCGGCGAATCTTCGAGCTCGACAGTCAGCAGGTGCTGGAGTGCGACGTGCTGCTGTGCGTCCTCGATGGCCGCGTCCCCGACGAAGGGGTGGCCGTTGAGGTAGGCCTCGCCCACGCCGATCGTCTTCACCGGAATCAGCACCGGAAGATGATCGGTCTGTCGACGGACTTCCTTCGAGGCGGCACCGCACTGAACGCATTGCTCGTCGGCGCCCTCGATGAGATCCACACCGAGGAAACCGCGCTGCTGAAGAGGCTCGGCGAGATCATGTGACGAGGGCGGCCTGCTCGCCTCGCAGACCGCCGGCTCCGCGACGAGTCTTCCTCCGGGTTGGAGCCGTTCGACGATCTCGACCCGCTCGCCGCCCCGGACGCTGATCCGTTGCGGCACGACCATGGCTCTGGGTATTGCTCCGATCGGCGACAATGCCGGGACATGGCGACACCGCATATCGTCGTTCGGGCCGGAAACCCCGACTTCCTGGATCTCCCCTGGGACCGGTCGCTGGTCGAATGGGACCACCCGCGCCGCCTCGACCTGCCGAAGGGGATCTCCCGCCACGAGGTGCAGTTCTACGGGTACGACGAGGGCATCTACGCCGTCAAGGAACTCCCGCTTCGGGCCGCCCGCCACGAATACGAGGTGCTGCGAACCCTGGAGGAGATCGACGCCCCCGCGGTGAGACCGGTCGGATTGGTGGAGCGTGATTGGGTCGATCACGACGCCGAATGGTCGGCGGCCGTCATCACCGCCTACCTCCCCTATGCGTTCTCATACCGAGAGCTGCTTTCCGGCACCGGTTTCGGGGACCGCCGCAACCAGATGCTGGACGCGTTTGCCGGCCTCCTGATCGAGTTGCACGCCCTGGGGTGCTACTGGGGTGATTGTTCGCTGTCGAACGTCCTCTATCGCTACGACGCCGAGGCCATCGACGTGACGATGGTCGACGCCGAGACCGCCGAGTTGCGCAACGAGCTCTCCGACGGTCAACGCGCCGACGACCTCGCGATCATGATCCAGAACGTCGCCGGAGGCATGGCCGACATCGCCGCCTCGCAGGGTGCGGACATCGACGACGCCGACCTCGCGCTCGGAGAGGACGTCGCCGGACGCTACGAGGCGCTGTGGGCCGAGATCACCCGCGCCGAGATCGTCGGACCCGATGAGCGCTATCGCATCACCGAGCAGATCCGTCGCATCAATGCCCTCGGGTTCGAAGTCGACGACCTCGAACTCGTGCCCCATGCCGGAGGCGATCGAGTCCGCATGCGACTCAAGGTAGGGGGACGGCATTACCACACCCGGCGACTACGGGAACTCACCGGCCTGGAAGCCTCGGAACGCCAGGCAAGACAGATCCTCTCGGATCTCTCGCGGTACGACTTCGGTCTGACCACACCCGCAGGAAAGGACATCTCGGCGATCCGTTGGCGCGTCGAGATCTTCGAGCCCCTCATGGATCGAATCCGTGCCCTCCCCAACCGAAGGACCGACGATCCGGTCCAGGCCTTTGCGGACTTCCTCCACCACCGCTACGTGATGTCGGCGGCCGCCGGAAGGGACGTGCCCGACGCTGAGGCATTCGAGGGCTGGCTCGCCTCCGGCCAGCCCGGCTATCCCCTCCACTGACTCAAGCGGCCGTCCGAACCGGCCGATGGCTTCCCGATGGCACAGGTGTTCACTCTCGAACCTGCGGCACCGCCTCGTCCTGCGGTCGGGCTTCTCGATGCCCTACCCACCGGGGTTCGACCCGAGACCACCGAACTCCCCCAAGAATGGATCTCTCTCGACCACGTCGCAGTCCCCGGCGGTGTCGTCGACCGAGTCCTGGTGGGCCCCAACGGCGTGTTCACGGTGCACTTCGATCCGGATCTCCGGCCGGCCGCTATCCGGCCCCAGGGCGTGATCCGCAACGGACTGAGGGTGAAGGAGCCGGTGAAGACCGCACTCCGCAACACCTTTGCCCTACGGGCGTTGCTCGCCGACGATCACCCCCGGATCCACCCCTATCCCGTGCTCGTCACCGAGGGCCCGGGCGACGGAACCAGGTTGGGCCGACTCCTCGTGGTGAGGCCGGGGCGCCTCGCCGAGGCGGTCTGGGCGCATACGAGCCGCCCTCTGACCCGATCGGAGCGGGCCGACATCGGCGCTCTCCTGCAGCGCTCCTGACGCCGGTCAGTGACCGCCGCGCTTGACGCCCCCGTATTTCATCCGGGTGTCTTCCATTCGAGCCACCGGCGTCTCGGGGTCGTCGGAGAGGAAGCTGCAATCGACCACCTCGCCGATCATCAGTGAGTGGGTCCCGCAATCGACCACACGATCCAGGCGGCAATCGAGATAGGCCACCGCCTCTTCGAAGACGGGGGCTCCGGTGACCCGCTCGGTGATCGGGCGGCCGTTCAGCGCCATACCCTCCTTGACCGCCGGCTTGGAGAACTTCACGAACGGCCTGGTGTCGTCGCGGGGCCACAGATTCACCGTGAACGATTCCCCCTCGACGATCAGCCGATGACTCACGGCCTTCTTGTCGATCGACACCGCGACGAGCACGGGCTCCATCGCGACCTGTGTCACCCAGGACGCGGTCATCCCGTTCCACTCCTCACCCGACCGGGAACCGATGAGGCACAGGACGTTTGGGATCTTCCACAGGACTCTGTTCACGAGCTCGTCGGGACGGTCCACGCCACTCCTCGCTGGGGCGGGCAGCGTACCCCCGCTCCGACCGATAACCTGAAACCCGTGCGGATGCTCATCGCCACCGCCGGCGTCCTCTCTCCCGATCCCGTGGCCGACTTCGCCGAGCGGCTCGTCGGCGATGACGGCGCCGTCGCGGTGCTCACGGTGATCGAGGTACCCCGGTCCTTTCTCGACACGATCAGATCGGAGCAGTGGCATCCCCTCGCCGAGGGCTCCCCGGCGTGGTCAGAGGAGGAGGACGCGGTGATCGAACGGTACGTCGAGGAGCGGGGCCGTCGACTCACCGACCCGATCCTGGCGGCGCTCCAGACCCGCCGGATCGAGCCCTACGTCATGCACCTCGAGGGCGAGGATCCGGCCGCGACCATCGTGGAGGAGTCGGAGGCCTGGAACGCCGACGTCGTCGTCCTGGGAGCCACCAAGCACCTCTTCGACGAATGGGAGAGCGTCTCCGCCCGGGTGATGCGCGAGCTGGGACGCCCGGTCCTGGTGGTCCCTTCGACGACCCGCCCCGACGCCGAAAGCGACGACCTCTAGGCGCCCGCTCCCGCCAACCACTCGGAGAGGATCGCCACTGTGGGTCCGGTGAAGTCCCCCGGCGTCTCGAGGGCGCGACGAACCTCTTCGAGCCGGTACCACCGGGGATCGGCGGTTTCCCCGGCCAGCGCCCGCGGTTCCCCCTCGGCCAAACAGGCGAAGACGAGGTGCAGGGCGGGATAGGCCCCCTCGACTCCGACGGTGATCGCCAGCGGGTCGAGGCTGAGAAAAGGTCGCCGACGGTGGGCCTCGTAGCGCCGCACCGGTGCCTCCACTTCGCGGACCCGCAGCCCGGTCTCTTCGACGACCTCCCTGGCCACGGCCTCGGCGGGGGTCTCCCCCGCCCGCCAGCGGCCCGAGGGGAGCTCCAGCAGGCCGCGCACCGGTTCCCCGGGCCGGTCCCTCCGCTGCAGCAAGAGCGCGGCCCGCCGGTCGTCGGGGAAGACCAGTGCCGCCACATTCGCCACCACCAGCGGCTCGCCCCCGAGGTCGGCCACCGGCACGTCCCTCCATGCGGCGCCGTCCCAGACCCGGTGGGTGCTCATCGGGGGATCTCCGCGGTCGCCTCACGTCCGCAGAAGCCGAGGACCGAGTCACGGGCCCGCACCGTCACGGTCTCCACCGATTCGGGAACGGCCACCGCCGCGAGAGAGCGAGTGAACGGTTGCTCTTCGACGTGGGGGTGGGTGAGCTCCCGGGTACCGAGCACGGCACCGCCCGGTCCCACGATCCGCCAGGCATCGGCGTACTTGTCCCAACCCGTGTCGGCCGATCGAACCGCGACCCGGAAGGTGAACTCGCTGCCCCCATCGGGCTCGACCGAGACGTCGACCACATCGGCGCAACCCTCGGCGGGCGGCACGGAGCCCGCATCGCCGTCCCCGCCACACCCCGCAACGACGAGGCCCGCCACCACGAGAACGCCCAGGAGCCTCAGATCCATCGGCTCACCGTAGTCACGGCCGCCGAAGGCGTAGAGTCGAGGCATGACCGAGTTCACGGTGCACCTTGCCAACCGGCCGGGCATGCTGGCCACGCTGACGGAGCAGATCGCTTCTGCGGGCATCAACGTCGAGGCGTTGGCTGCCTTCGGGCTCGACGAGGAGGGCGTGGTTCGCATGATGGTGGACGACGAGCTCACGGCCCGCTCCGTGTTGCGGCGTGCCGGCGTCGCGTTCGACGAGCGCGAGGTGCTCGTGACGACACTCCCCCACCGGCCCGGGGCGCTGGCAACGATGGCCCGCCGCCTCGCCGACGCCGGCATCAACATCGATGCGGTGTACCTGCTCCGCTCCTCGGCGGAAGGTCTCCAGTTCGCCCTCGCCGTCGACGAGGTGGACGCGGCGCGGACCCGCCTCGCCCTCTCCTGATGCGGCTCGGCTTCGGGCTGATCTCCTGTCAACGCCATCCATCCGACGATCGATCGTGGAGCGACCTCTACCGGGAAGCCCTCGAGCTGGCGGTCCTCGCCGACCGTGCCGGGCTCGACTCGATCTGGACCACCGAGCACCACTTCGTCGACGACGGCTACATGCCGTCGCTCCTCGTGATGAGCGCCGCCATGGCCGTTCGCACCGAGCGGATCACCATCGGGACCGGCGTCGTGCTCGCCCCACTCCATGATCCGATCCGGCTGGCCGAGGACGCCGCCACGGTGTCGCTGCTGGCCGGAGGGAGACTCGTTCTCGGGCTGGGACTCGGATGGTCCGAGGTCGAGTTCGATGCCCTCGGCGTCGACCGCCGCTCCCGGGGAAGGGCCATGGAGGAAGCGCTCACCCTGCTTCCGGCCGCGTGGTCGGGGGAGGTGATCGATCACCCCGCCGGGGTCTACAGCGTGCCTCCGATTGCGGTGCGGCCGGTTCCGGATCGGCCCATTCCCATCTGGATCGGGGGGAACGCCGAGGCCGCGGTGCGCCGCGCCGCCCGGCTCGCCGACGGATTCTTCTCCAATGCCCCACCCGATCGCCTCGCCGAGCAAATCGCCATCGCCGCCGATGAGCGGCAACGCACCGGGACGGAACGGGCCTTCGAGTGGGCGCACTACCAGATGATCTACGTCGCCGACGATCCGGAGCGGGGCTGGGAGGAGATCCGCGACTACGTCCACTACACCACGTGGAAATACGGCGACATGGAATCCTCGGCCCGACGCGGGCCGGGACCGCTCCCGGAGCCGCCGACGCCGAGCGCCGACGCCGAGGAGCGCCTTCGCGCCCGGACGCTGGTGGGGCCACCCGAGCTGGTGGCCGAGGGCATCACCGAGGTGGCCGACCGCGCGGGTCTCCCCCTCCACGTGATCGCTCGCTCGTACTTCCCCGGCATGCCCTTCTCTCAGCAGCAGGAGCTCGTGCTCCGGCTCGCCGAGGAAGTGGCCCCGCTCCTCCGCTGACTCACGGGCGCCGAGCCGCCGCCGTCGCGGCCCGGCGCTCCAAGGTGTCGTCCAGCGGAAGGAGCTCGAAGTCGGCGCCGTGCCGGCGGCGCAATGCTCTCAGCAGCAGCTCGTCCGCAAACGATGGGTTCTTCGGCAGTAACGCTCCGTGGAGGTAGGTGCCGAAGGCGTTGGCGGTCACCGCCCCCTCATTCTTGCTCCGGTCGTTGTTCCCGTAGCCCTTCGTCACCGCACCGAGCGGCTCCTGAGCTTCGTCCAGCACGGTACGGCCGCTGTGGTTCTCGAAGCCGACCAGTGGGCCCCACCGTGTCTCCACGACGATGTTGCCGATCATGCGCTTCGCTCCACCCCTCGTCTCGGCGGCAAAGACGCCGATCCCCGGGATCTCCAGGCCGTCGTGGGTCACGAACCTGCGGGCGAACAGCTGGTAGGTGCCGCAGATGGTGAGGAACACGACGCCGGCCGCAACTGCGTCGTGGATCGCCCCGGAGCGGGTGCTGAGATCCTCGGCCACGGCCAGCTGCGACTCGTCCTCTCCGCCCCCCGCCACCACGATGTCGGCTCGGCTCAGGTCGAAGGGGTCGCCGACGCCGATCCTCTCCACGGTCGGCTCGATGCCCCGCCACCGCAGTCGCTGGGCGAGGGCGACCACGTTCCCGGTGTCCCCGTAGATGTTCATGGTGTAGGGATAGAGATGGGCGATGACGACGTCGCTCACGACCAGGCCTCCGTGCGGTGGGTGCCGGGGAGCAGCATCTCCAGCAGGGTGAGCATGGCGGTGTAGGTGGGAACGATGTAGGCGGTCTCTCCCTCAGGCACCCCATCGATGAACCGGTCGAGCGCCGCCCCGAAATCGGACTCCCACCACGCCTCGATCCCGGCGTACTTGAGACGAACGGCCATGTCGAGGGCTCGTATCCCGGTCGTGGCGATCCGGTGCCCCGCACCGGCCAGGTCCTCGATCCGGGCATCCCAGAGCCACGACACGTCTCGACCGTCGGCGATCAAGTCGTTGATGGCGATCAGGATGGGAGCACCTCCGGGCACCCCCCGAAGGAGATGGATGGCCTGGTTGAAGCCGGCCGGGTTCTTCACCAGCAGCAGCCGGACGCTCCGCCCGCGGAAAGGGATCACCTGGCCCCGGCCCCACGCCGGCCCGACCTCCGCGAGAGCCGGGCCCGCTGCGCCGGGATCGACGCCGAGGGTGACCGCCGCCAAGGCCGCGGCCGCGGCGTTGTAGGCATTGAAGACGCCCGGCAGTTGCAGCTCGACCGACATGCGCGACCGACCACCGATCCCCATCACCAACCGGAGCCCGTCCCCCGCCGGATCGGCCGCTTCGATGGTGAGATCGAGATCGCCCGAGGGTGCGGCATCACCGGCCGCTCCGTAGAGGCTTCGATCGTCGGGCATGCGCTCCCGGATCGACGCAACGGCACCGAAACGCCGGGTCTCCGCCGCAGAGCCCGCGAGCCCCGCCACCAGCGGATCGTCGGCATTGAGCACGGCGGTGCGGGTGTGTTCCAGCGCCGCGTGGATGTGGGACGCGGTCGTGTTGAGCTCCCCGTACCGATCGAGTTGGTCGCGGGCCAGGTTGGTGACCACCATCATTCGCGGCGCCAACTCGGGCCCGAGCGCCCGTATCGCCGCCTCATCGACTTCGAACACCGCCACATCTTCCGAAATCGATCCCCGGGCATCGGCGACTTCGATGAGGCGTGCGGCGATGCCTCGGGCGAGATTGGATCCCGTCGGATTGGTGACCACCTTCTTGCCGGCGCGACTCAGGATCTGAACGAGCATCTTCGTGGTCGTCGTCTTCCCGTTGGTGCCGGTGACCACCACGACACCCTCGGGGAGGTCGGCGACGATCCGCCGAATCAAACCCGGGTCGATCCGCAAGGCCACGAGGCCGGGGAAGGCCGATCCCCCCCTTCCCAGCATCCGACTCGCCCGACCGGCGAGTCTCCCCAAGGCCCTGGCGAGCTTGAGGCGCATCACGGCCGCGACTCTAATCAAGGCCCCTCACACGCCCGCGAACTGCGTCTCGTAGAGCCGGGCATACAGCCCGGGTCGTTGGGCCAGTTCGCGATGGGTGCCCTGCTGAACGAGGCGGCCCTCGTCGAGCACGAGGATGCGATCGGCCGCCAGGATCGTCGACAGCCGGTGGGCGATCACGAAAGAGGTCCGTCCCTCCATCACCCGTTCCAGTGCCTCCTGGATGAGGGCCTCGGAGTGAGCGTCGAGGTGGGCGGTGGCCTCGTCCAGGATGAGAATGCGGGGATCCTTCAGGATCACCCGGGCGATGGCGATTCGCTGTTTCTCGCCTCCCGAAAGCCGATAGCCGCGCTCGCCCACAACGGTGTCGTATCCGGCGGGGAGCGATACCACGAAGTCGTGGATGTTGGCGGTCCGGCAGGCCTCCTCCAACGCTTCGGGATGGGCGTCGGGTCGGGCGTACCTGAGGTTGGCCGCGATCGTGTCGTGGAACAGGTAGGTCTCCTGGGTGACGACACCGATGCCGGCAGCCAGGGTGTCGAGCGCGAGGTCCCGAACGTCGCGACCGTCGATCCTGATGTGGCCCGAGGTCACGTCGTAGAGACGCGGGATCAAATAGGTGACCGTGGTCTTCCCGGCGCCGCTGGGACCAACGAGGGCCACCAGCTCGCCCGGGCGTACCGAGAACCCGAGGCCCTGCAGTGCCATGGTCCGGCCGGTCGGAGGAGCCGGCGCCTCACCGTCCGGCGGACGATCGAGCGGCGTGAACCACGAGAAGCGCTTGACGTGATCGAGGCCGGCGGGATTCGCGGCCCGGTAGTCGAAGGAGACGTCGTCGAACTCGACACCGCCTTGCAGCGAGTCGGGAGACTCCGCATCGGGTCGCTCGCGGATGTCGTGCGACAGGTCCAAGACCTCGAAGACCCTCTCGAACGAGACCAGCGACGTCGCCAGCTCGACCCGGGCGTTCGAAAGCGCGGTCAGCGGCCCGTAGAGATTCGCCAGATAGGCGGAGAGGGCCACGATCGTGCCGACAGACAGCGATCCGCGAATCACGAGGACCGCCCCCAACCAGAAGACGAGGGCGCTGCCGAGTGCGCTCACGACACCGAGCGCCATGAAGAACCATCTTCCGATGAGCGCCCGCCGCACCCCGAGATCCCGAACCTCGGAAGCCTGGGTCGCAAAGCGCCGATCCTCGTCCCGGGACCGCCCGAACAACTTCACCAGCAGCGCACCGCTGACGTTCAGAGTTTCGTTGAGCGTCGAGTTCATGCGGGCGTTGGCATCCATCTGGTCCCGGGTCACACGGCGCAGCACGCGGCCGACACGGCGGGAGGGATAGATGAACAGGGGAAGGATCGCCACCGCGGCCAGGGTCAGCCGCCACTCCAGGTTGAGCATCACCACCAGAGTGCCCACCACGCCGAAGACGTTGGACAGCGTCGACACCAGGGTCCCGGTGATGGCTTGTTGGGCGCCGACCACGTCGTTGTTGAGCCGGGACATCAACTCCCCCGGCTTCGTCGAGGTGAAGAAGGCGAGCGACATCCGTTGCAGGTGGCCGTAGAGGGCCGTCCGCAGGTCGAAGATGATGCCCTCACCCGCACGTGCCGAAGCCCAGCGTTGGGCGACCCCGATGATGCCGTTCACGATGGGGACCGCCACCATTCCCAACCCGAGCCAGGTGACGCGACCCAGGTCCTCGTCCGGGATCGCCCGGTCTATGAGATCGCGCATGAGCAGGGGTGGAAGCAACGACACCCCGGTGATGAGGACGACCGTGCCCAGCACTATCAGCAACAGGTGCCGGTAGGGGCGGGCGTAGCGCACCACCCGAACCAGGAGCCCCCGGTCGATCGAGGGCCGGTCCTGCTCTTCGTCGTACTTGAGGTACGACCACCATCCGCCGCTGTGGAAGATCACTCACCTCCGCGAGGGCCGGAGCGCCAGGTTATCGGCGGTCCCGACGAATCAGGTATCGGTGGGGGCCTGGATCACGGTCAGGACGGCCAGAGGGGTCGTCGACTCGGCGACGGCGAAGCAGGCCGCCTCACCGATGCCCGTGCGGCAGAAGAGCTGGTACACGTAGTCACCGTCCGCCCACGCCAGCTCGCGCCCGCCCCCCACGCTGAAGGACGAGATGTCGGTGGTCTCCTGCTCACCGGATGTGGCCAGGCCCACACGCAGCACGACGAGCTGCGCCTCAGACCGGGGGGCGACGTAGGGCTCGCCCGCCCACAGCCCGAACGCGGCCGACGTGGCCGCATCGAGCAGCCCCGTCTGCGGGTCGTACACGAGCTGGCTGGTCACGTGGGTGACGGCCTCCGGCGCCAGTCTGGGGAACTCGACGCCGGGAAGGGCGACCGCGATCTCGGACCGGCTCGCCTGCACGTAGGCACTCACCCCGTCGCCCCGCTGCCAGACCTCCCGGATGAGTGCCAACCTGCCCTCGTTTCCGCCATCGAGGCCGTCGTTCCACCAGACGAGGTCTGTGATGCCCCTCAGGCCGATACCGGTGGATTCGGCGACGGTCGTCACCGCGATCTCCTCATCGTCTCCGTGCACGATCCGTCGCGACAGCTCCCCGACGCCGTCGAGAGCGTTGCCGCAGGCCGAAGCCAGCAATGCGGTGATGAGCGCAATGGTGATCAAGCGTGGCATGACATCGCCGAACGGATCGGCCCTCCGATTATGGTCGGCAAGCTCGAGTTCGAGGTTCATCCCTTTCCGGGCCTACCCTCGCACTCGTGACCCGGCCCATTCGCCTCCTGACCGAACGCGTCGCCGCGCCCCTCGACGGTGCGGTGTCGCGGGCGATCCTCGATCGAGTGGCCGCCGGGGAAATCGCCGAGACGCTTCGCATCTTCGTGCCCGAGCGCATGGTGGCGTTCGGCCGGCGCGACACCGTCGATCCCGGCTATCCCGCAGCACGGCGGGCCGCCGTCGCTTCGGGTTTCGCCGCGGTCGAACGGCTCGCCGGAGGCACGGCCGCCGTCTTCCACGAGGCCACGCTCGCCTTCGCCTGGGCCGTGCCCGAATCCCGACCCCGTGAAACCATCCATGCCCGATTCGAGTTGATCACGGCAATCGTCGTCGAGGCCCTGACGTCACTCGGCGTGGATGCTCGGGTCGGAGAGGTGCCGGGCGAATACTGCCCCGGGGCGTACAGCGTCAACGCCCGGGGCCACACCAAGATCATGGGCGTCGGCCAGCGCCTGGTGGCCGGCGCCGCTCACGTGGGCGGCGTCGTGGTCGTGGACCGGATCGACCTCACCAATCAGGCCCTGTCGCCGGTCTATGCGGCCCTCGGGTATCCGTGGGACCCGGAGGCAACCGGCGCCATCGCCGCCGAGGCACCCACCACGGTACCGCAGGCTCACCGGGCCCTGATCGAAGCCTTCGGCTCCCGCTTCGACCTCGAGGAGTCCGACTTCGAACCGGCGACGCTCCGGGCCGCCGAAGCCCTGCGTGCCGACGAATCGATAACCTGACCGCCATGCGGGTTCTCGTCCTCAACGGACCCAATCTCAATCTCCTCGGCATTCGCGACCCCACGGTCTACGGCGAGACCACCCTCGCCGAACTCGAGGACCGCTGCCGGGCGTGGGGTCGCGAACTCGGATGCGAGATCGAGACCGCCCAGTCGAACCACGAGGGAACCCTCATCGATCTGCTCCACGGTGCGATCGGTCGTTACGACGGAGTCGTGATCAACCCGGGTGCGCTCACCCACTACTCGTATGCCCTCCGCGATGCCATCGAGGCAATCGGGCTTCCTACGGCCGAGGTCCATATCAGTGACATCGCGGCGCGCGAGGAATGGCGCGCCCGATCGGTGATCGCGGACGTCTGTGCCGTGACCATCGCCGGCGAGGGCGTCGACGGCTACCGGCAGGCACTCATCGCCCTGACCGAACGCTGATCGGCTAGTCGGCGGCCAGCTCCCCGAGACGCTGCAGACCGTCGGCGAGATCCTCGTCCGACAGCGCGAAGGAGAAGCGGAGGTAGCCCGATGCCCCGAATGCCTCGCCGGGCACGACGGCGATCTTGATCTCGTCGAGCAGCAAGGCTGCCAGTTCCATCGAAGTGGCCGCCTGCTTGCCGCGCAGCGGTCGATCGAGCAGTCCATCGACGGCGGGGAAGGCGTAGAAGGCGCCCTCGGGGTCGATGGCGGTGACGCCGGGCGTTGCCTGCAACATCTCCGTCATCGCGGCCCGCCGACGGTCGAAGGCCCGGCGCATCTCCTCGATGGGCTCCGTCGGCCCGGTGAGCGCCGCCAGGGCCGCCCGCTGCGGGACGTTGGCCACGTTCGAGGAAGCGTGTGATTGGAACCTGGTCACCGCCTTGGCGACCGGCTCGGGGCCGATCAGCCACCCGACCCGCCAGCCGGTCATGGCGAACGTCTTCGACACTCCGTTGGCGATGACGGTCCGCTCCTCTGCCCCCGGGACCGCGGCCACGGAGCTGAAACGGGCGTCTCCGTAGACGAGGTGGTCGTAGATGTCGTCGGAGAGCACCCAGACGTCGTTCTCCACCGCCCAGCGGCCGATCTCGGAAACCTCGGCGGGCGTGTACACGGCGCCGCTCGGGTTGGACGGGGACACGAAGATGAGGGCCTTCGTCTTCGGCGTCCGTGCCGCTTCGAGTTGCTCGACGCTGGCCCGGAAGCCGGCCTCGACATCGGTGGGGATCACCTTCATGACCCCCCCGGCGAGAGCGATCGCCTCCGGATAGGTGACCCAGTACGGAGCGGGCATGAGGACCTCGTCCCCGGGGTCGAGCAGGGCGGCCAGCCCGGCGAACACCGCCCCCTTGCCTCCGTTGGTGATCACCACCTGGGAGGGAGCGACGTCGAGGCCGGCGGTCTTCTTGGCCTCTGCTGCGACCGCCTCGCGCAGCTCGGGCAAGCCGGCCGCCGGGGTGTACTTGTGATTGGCCGGATTCCGACACGCCTCGACGGCGGCGGCGACGATGTGATCGGGTGTGGGGAAGTCGGGCTCCCCCGCACCGAATCCGATCACCGGCTCACCAGCGGCGCGCAGTTCCTTGGCCCGCGCCGTGATGGCCAGGGTCGCCGACTCCTCGATGGCGGCAAGTCGCTGGGACACACCGGTCGGCATCTCGATTCCCTCCTTCGGGTCGGTACCAGATAGGTTACGCCCGTGGAACCGTCCTCCATCCGACTCCCCGACGGCCTCCGTCCCGGCGACGGACGATTCGGCGCGGGCCCCTCGAAGATCCGGTCCGATGCCCTCGCCGCGCTCGTGGCTGCTCCCCTCTACCTCGGGACGAGTCATCGTCGCGAGCCGGTCCGCTCCGTGATCCGCCGCATCCGCAGCGGCCTCTCCGAGTTGTTCACCCTCCCCGACGGGTTCGAGGTCGTTCTGGGGAACGGCGGTGCCACAGCCTTCTGGGATGCCGCGGTGTTCCGGTTGATCGAGCGACGCAGTCAGCACTACGTGTTCGGGATCTTCTCGGAGCGTTTTGCGGCGACGGTGGCGGCGGCGCCCGACCTCGAGGAACCGGTCTTGGTCGAAGCCCCGGTCGGGTCGCGACCCGAGCCGCACGCTCATCCCGACGTGGACCTCTTTGCTCTGACCCACAACGAAACATCGACCGGGGTCATGATGCCCGTGGATCGGCCCTCCGCCGAAGGTCTCGTCGCGGTCGACGGAACGTCGGCCGCCGGAGCGATCGAAGTCGATCCCCACGACTTCGATGTCTATTACTTCTCTCCGCAGAAGGCGTTCGGCGCGGAAGGGGGGCTCTGGGTGGCTCTCTTCTCGCCGGCCGCCCTCGAGCGGATCTCGGCGCTCGGCGAGCGCTGGGTTCCCCCCTTCCTCGATCTCGCGGTCGCGGTCTCCGAGTCGGTGCGCGACCAGACTCTCAACACGCCGTCGCTGACCACGCTGTTCCTGCTCGCCGATCAGGTCGACTGGCTCCTGGCCCAAGGTGGAATCCCCGAGGCGGCCGCCCGCTGCCGGGGCAGCGCCGACACCGTCTACCGATGGGCCGAGGCCTCGGACTACGCGACGCCGTTCGTCCGCGAACCCGCCCATCGGAGCCCCACGGTGGCCACGGTCGATCTCGTGCCGGACATACCGGTCTCATCGGTCGCCGCAGCCCTCAGCGCCAACGGCATCGTCGACGTGGAGGGTTATCGCAAGCTCGGCCACAATCAGCTCCGCGTCGCCGCCTTCCCGAACGTTGAGCCCGGCGACGTCGAGCGGCTCCTGGCGGCAATCGACTACATCGTGGCCTCTCTCGACGCCGGGTAGCCTGCCGGCATGCCATCGGCGCTGTGGGCCGGCCCGGGGGGTTCGCTCGAGAGGAGCACGCTCGAACCCACCGGCGACGGCGGTCGCCGGCTTTCGGGCACGGTGCTCCTCACCGTCCGGCGAGACCCCACCGAGATCCGCTACAGCATCGTCGTCGACGAGGCATGGCGAACCAGGGTGGTGGGAATCAGGGTGGACGGAGACCGACGCCGGGATGCCGTGGCTCTGCAGAGCGACGGGGAGGGTCGTTGGACGGCAGGTGAGAGGGAGCTCGAGGCCATCGAGGGATGCCTCGACGTCGACCTGGAGTTCACCCCTGCCACCACCATCATCGCCATCAATCGACTCGAGCCGCCGCTCGGCGAGGAGGTGACCACCGATGCGGCCTGGGTCCGCTTTCCCGGTCGAGACATCGGTCGGATCGTGCAGCGCTACGAGCGCATCGGCGACCGGACCTATCGCTACCGCACGGGAGAATCCGAAGCGACGCTGGAGCTTCGCGAGGACGGCCTCATCCGCAATTTCGGGAGCCTGTGGAGGGAGGTCGGCCCATGACGATCGTGCCGGTGGTCCTCACCATCTGTGGGGTGGCGGCCCTGTTGCTCGCCGAACGAGGCGAGGCGGGGTGGCGGCTCCCGGTCAAGGCGCTGTCGTCCACCGGCTTCGTGGCAACGGCGCTCGCCGCCGGCGCCACCGATTCGGGGTACGGGTGGTGGGTGCTCGTGGCGCTGTGCCTGGGTTGGATCGGCGATGTCTCCCTGGTCCCCCCGGGCCGGCGATGGTTCCTGACGGGTTTGGCGGCGTTTCTGCTGTCCCATATCGCCTACGTCGGGGCGTTCGCCGTCTCGGGTATCGATGCGATGTGGATCCCGGTGGCGGCACTCGGGATCGGAGCGGCGGCCGGGTTCGTGGGTCGCTGGCTGTGGCCCCATCTCCCCACCCCGATGAGGGTCCCGGTCGTCGCCTACATCACCATCATCAGCGTCATGCTCGCCGCTGCGATCGGGGCCGCCACCGCAGGTGCGCCGTGGCCGGTCCTCCCCGCAGCCGCCGCCTTCTACCTCTCGGACCTGGCCGTGGCCCGGCAGCGCTTCGTGGCTCCCGGATTCGTCAATCGGGCCTGGGGTCTGCCGCTCTACTACGGGGCCCAGATCCTCTTCGCACTGTCGACCGGCATGGTGTGAAGCGGTAGCGTCTGGTCGTGCCCGAGATCGTCCTCCTCCGCCACGGCAAGTCCGACTGGGATTCCGATTTCGGCTTCGACTCCGAGCGGCCGTTGAGCCCGCGCGGGGTTCGGGCCGCCCAGACCATGGGACGGGTGCTCTCGGGGGCGATGAAGCACCCCGACCTGGTTCTCGCTTCTCCCGCCTTGCGAGCACTGAGCACCGCCCAGCTGGCGGCCGAAGCCGGGGATTGGGAGGCGCCGATCGAGGTCGTCGATGCCCTCTACGGCGGGGGCCCCGAGGCCGTCGTGTACGCGCTTCGCGGGGTGCCCCCCGACGTCGGAAGGGTCCTGCTGGTCGGCCACGAGCCGACGTGGTCGGAGACCACCTCGATGCTGGTCGGCGGGGGTGCCCACCGCATCCCGACCGGTGCCGCCGCCGGCCTCGAGTCCTTCGTGCCGTGGCCGCAGATCGAGCCCGGTGCCTGCCGCTTGTTGTGGCTGCTGCCGCCCCGGCTGTTCACCGACGGCCTCCTGGACGTGTGAGCGGGACCCGCTCCCTCCGGCTCTCCCTCACCCACCTGACCGCGACTCGCCTCGTGGTGAACACCGCCTTCCGCTTCGTGTATCCCTTCTTGCCGGTCATCGCTCGCGGGCTGGGCGTGTCGCTGGAGAGAGCGGGGCTCCTCCTGTCGGTTCGCGCCGCCGCCGGCATGGCCACGCCCGCCGTCGTCGGGATCGTGGACCGAGCTCGCCGCCGGGTGCGCCTCTCGGTGGTCGGGCTCGGCCTCCTCGGGGCCGGTGCCGTGCTGGTCGCCGCGAGTGGCTCGTACCCCGCCGTCATGATCGGCTTCGCCATGGTCGGGTTGGCCAAGCCCGTCTTCGACGTCGCCGCCCAGTCCTACGTCGCCGCGCGAACCGACTACCGACGGAGGGCCCGGGCTCTCTCGATCTTGGAGTTGACCTGGTCGGGGGCCCTCCTCGCCGGTGCCCCGGCGGCTGCCTGGCTGATCGCCCGGCGCGGCTGGCAGTCACCCTTCTGGGTGCTCGCCGCGATCGCGTTGACCGCCGCGCTCTTGGTCCCGTTGGCCCTCGATCGCCCCCCGACCCGACGAGCATCCACGAGCGATCGGCTTCGCCTCTCGCGGGACTCCGCCGTCTTGTTGGCGGTCACCTTCCTCTTCAGCACCGCCGCCGACACTTCGTTGGTTGCTTTCGGAGCGTGGCTCGAAGATCGTTTCGCCTTCTCGATCGCGGCCCTGGGAGGTGCGGCGGCGCTGATCGGGTTCTCGGAACTGACGGCGGAGAGCGCCGCCCTCGGCTTCACCGACCGTCTCGGGAAGCGCCGTGCGGTCGCCGTCGGACTCGGGGTGGCGGCAGTCGGATTCGTGGCGCTCGCAACGACGTCGACGGTGCTCGGCGCCGGCCTCGCGTCGCTCGCCGTCACGATCTTGGGGGTCGAGTTCACGATCGTGTCGTCCTTCCCGCTGGCCTCGGAGATGGCCCCGGCCGACCGAAGCCGGTACCTGGCGTTGATCCAGGTGATGATGGCTGCAGGCAGGACGGTCGGTGCGGCGCTGGGTCCGTTCCTGTTCGCTCGAGGCGGCTTTGCGGTCAATGCCGTCGTCTCGGCCTGCGCCGCCGCGCTCTCCGCCGCGCTGCTGCTCGCCTTCGTTCGTCGCGACTGAACCCGACTGCGTCCACGCTCCCCCCGGGTGGGCGACGTGGCCGAGCAGACCGCCTGCGAACCGCGAACGTTCTGTTGGGGCGACCGCCGCTGTGCGCCGTGCCCGGTGTCACCGACGGGTTCGACGGTCCTCTCTCACCGCGACGCCCTCAACATCAAGCGCCCGGTTTCACCACCATGAGGTAGACGACAAAGAGCGCTGCAGCCGAATCGAGATGGGCGACGGTGAGGACGCGCTTGGCTCGCGTCACCACGTCCGGATGGGTTCCACCCTTCGTCTCCGAGTCGGCGATCAGCCTCTTTGCGTTGGGCATGAAGAACAGCGGGCCCATCATGAACAAGACACCGGTGATCACAAGCGACAACCAGATCCAGGTGTCCGCAAACGAGATGTAGGAGCGATCGACGACCGCCCAAATGCCGAAACCGAGGACGAGTGCAGAGCTGATGCCGAAGATGACACCGATCCGGTCGGCGTCCCTGGCCAGGAGCTTCATGCTCTCGTCATCGCCACGCTTCACGGCACCGTGGGCGGTGTACTCGAAGCCGATGGCGCCACCCACCCACACGATGGAGGCCACTACGTGAATAAACGCGAGGAACTCCTCAAAACTCATCCAAACCCCTCCTGAGGACGATCGCGGTATCACCGCGAGGTTCCTTGGGACTCACGAACCACCGGGAGTCCCGCTCAAGCGGGAATCTACACCCCACCGTGGCGACATGCCGGGACCCGCATGCAACCGGCCCTCCCCGGCCCATCGGTTCACTCGATCGCCCTCTCCTGCGTGCCGGTCACTTCCAGTGCAGAGACCGGGTTGACGGGTGGATCGAGATCCGTGGGTTCGCCGCATCGGCCCTTCGATTTCGCGGTCCACCTCTGCGGCCATCGTCATGCGAGCGCCGAACTCACCCCTTCACGACCCCGAGGGGGCGGAGACGGGCCACCGGGGAGGCGAGACCTGCCCGCCGGCACACCTCCACGACCTCGTCGACGTCCTTGTAGGCGTAGGGTGCCTCCTCCGACAGCAACGACACCGACCCCGGTCGGACGGCGATTCCCTCGGCTTCGAGGTCTGCCTTGACGTCGCCGCCGCTCCGCTCCCGCTTGGCGGCCTTGCGGCTCATCACCCGCCCCGCCCCGTGGGCGGCGGAGGCAAAGGCCGGGTTGCCGGCGACGCCGCGGAGTACCCACGAGGCGGTTCCCATGCTGCCGGGAACGAGGACCGGCTGACCGATTTCCGCCAGCGCACCCGGCAGATCGGGGTGCCCCGGGCCGAAGGCCCTCGTGGCGCCCTTGCGGTGGACGCAGAGGCGACGGGTTGCACCCCGGACTTCGTGATCCTCGATCTTGGCGAGGTTGTGAGCCACGTCGTAGACGAGACTCAGCCCGGGGTCGGCGCCGCCGAGACCTGCGGCGAACGCCTGCCGGGCGGCGTGAGCCAGGATGTGGCGATTGGCCCAGGCGAAGTTGGCGGCCGCCGCCATCGCTCCGAGGTAGCGCTCCCCCTCGTGGCTGGCCACCGGAACGCTGGCCAGTTGCCGATCGGGAACCGAGATGCCGTGGGCCGCCATCGCCTTGCCCATCACCGCCAGGTGATCGGAACAGGTCTGATGACCCAGGCCGCGGCTCCCGCAGTGGATCATCACGCAGACCGATCCCTCCTCCAAGCCGAGGATCGCCGCGACGCCACGATCGGCGACCCGATCGACCACCTGCACCTCGAGGAAATGGTTTCCGGCCCCCAGCGAGCCCAGCTGTCGTCCGCCCCGCTCGCGGGCCCGGGCCGTGATCAGGTCCGGTCGGGCCCCCGCCGAAGTGCCCCGCTCTTCGCAGCGATCCAAGTCGGTATCGGCCCCGTAACCGGCATCGACGGCGGCCGCCGCTCCCCTTTCCAGGACGCCGTCGAGGAGCCTGCGGCCGGCCACGGCCCCCTTGCCCAACCCACGCGGAATGCGGGCATCCAACTCGGCCATGATCGCCGGTTCCCGGGCCTTGAAGTCCCCGGCCTCCAAATCAGAACGCAGGAGCCTGACCCCGCAGCAGATGTCGAACCCCACGCCGCCCGGGGAGACGACGCCGCCGGCCGCGACGTCGGTGGCCGCCACGCCCCCGATCGGGAACCCGTAACCCCAATGGATATCCGGCATGGCGAACGATGCCTCCACGATCCCGGGGAGGTGGGCCACGTTGGCCACCTGACCCACCGCCCGGTCGGCCTCGGCCCTTTCGAAGAGCCCCTCGGAGGCGAAGACCCGGCCGGGAACCCGCATCTCGCCCTCGGGTGCGAGCTCCCAGACCACATCGGCGACACGGCGGAAACCCATGGGACAACTGTACGGATCAGACGTCGAAGATGATCCTCGCCCACCACCCATCGGGGATCTCCACCACGGCGAGATCGTGGAAGGTCACCGCCTTGATCGGAGGCCCGATCAACACCGCCTCTTCGGCCGGTGAGCCGGCCGCCGCTCCCTGGACCCCGCCCTCCTCGAGGCGATCGACGGTGAACGACGAGAAGGCCAGATCCTCGATCTCGGCGACCGCCAGCGTCTCGCCGAGCCAGGCGACGAGGAGCTCCTCGACCGTGTCACCCGCGGCCACGAGGGAACGACTCACGGGAGATGCACCCTCACCCAGATCGAACATGAGGGAGAACATGCCGTAGGCGGCGTGCTCGAAGAGCCCCGGCAGGGTCGAGCCGTAGGCGATGATGCCGGTGTCGGCGGTATGGGAGAGGACCTCGAAACGCCGGGTCGGCTCCATGCCGTCAGGCCTCCCCCCGGTCCTCCCACCACCACGCCAGTCCGACGACCCCCGGCCCGGCGTGGGCGACCATGCCGGGGCCGAAACCGGAGATCAACGCCGTGGCCGCTCCGGCCTTCACCCGTTCCAGAAGTGCCCGAGCCTCGGTTTCGGCGTCGGCGTGCACCGCGGCACAGTGGGCGACCCCCCCGGAAGGGCGGGATCGCTCGAAGGCGGTGACGATCCGCTGCACGGCCGAGGTCCGGCTGAAGGCCGGCCGCAACCGGTGAACCCGTCCGGCACTCAATTCGAACAAGGGCTTGATCCGAAGGGTTCCGGCGATGCTCCCCACCAGCCCGGGCACCCGCCCGCCCCTCACCAGGAATTCGAGCGTGTCGAGCACGCCGACGAGACGGACCCGTGCCGCCGCCGACCGGGCGGCCGCGGCGATCTCGGCGACGCCGCCCCCATCCCGGGCGATCCGCGCCGCGTGCAGGGCCACCAGGGCCTGGGCGCCGGCCGCCGATCCGCTGTCGATGATCTCGAGCGGGTGGCGGTACTCACGGCCGGCCACGGTGGCCGATCGGAAGGTGCTGGAGAGGGACCCGGCGACGGTGACCACGACCGCCCCGTCGGCGGCGTCGCTCAAGGCCTGCGCGAAGGCACCCGGCGAAGGCCCCGACGTCGTGACTCCTTCGCCGAGACGTTCGAGCAACTCGGGAAGGGGGAGCTCGCCGTCTCGATAGGTGGTGTCGCCGATGGTGACCAGGATCGGGACCACCGTGATGCCGTGCTCGGCAGCGGTGGCGGCGTCGAGGGCGGCGGCGCTGTCGGTGATCACCCGCACCGTCATGGCCCCGAGCCCCGGTCGTGATCGAAGACGAGACGGTGCAGTGCCGCGGCGGCCTTCGGAGGCGGTGGGGGGCGATTCCCCATCATCCGTTTCAGCCACATCGGCGCCACCAGGACCGAGCCCAGCAGGGCGCCATGGGCGCCGTCGACCACGACCAGCACCGGCGTCAGAAGGGCCTGGGCGAGGAACGAACCCAGGCCCGTTCGGCGGGCGAGCCGGCCCAGGGCGAGGCCGAACGCGAGCACCAGCGTTCCCTCGGGTGCCAGCACCACCGTGGCCCCGAGTGCGGGGGCGATACCCCGGCCCCCGGCTCCCTTGAGAAACACCGACCAGTTGTGGCCCACCACGGCGAGTCCTCCGGCCAGTGCCGCCGCCCACGGCCGACTGCCGGCCATCGGGAGCACCGCGACAACGCCCTTGAGGATGTCGAGCACCCCGGCGATCGCCACCGGGACGAAGCCGGCGACCTCGAAGACTGCGGTCCCGGACACGGTCCCCGTCCCGGTGCGCCGCAGGTCGACCCGAGCGGCGAGGCGGGCCACGATCTGCGAGAACGGCAAGGCGCCGAGCAGGTAGGCGCCCACCAGCACGAGCACGACTCGGAGCACGGTCAACGGGCCGGCACCGTCTGGCTCATGGGCGCATTGTACGGCCGGGGCCCGGCGGGTCCGGGCCCCGGCTCAGAAGGGCGCACAGGGATTCAGCGGGTCGCAGAAGCCCCTCTCGGTGATTGAGAACCGGCCGCCGAGGGAATCGCCCTCGAAGTAGCTGCCGATCCAGATGTCGTATACCCCGTTCTCGGGGCCGACGAAATCGATCCCCGGGTCCAGCGTGGAGCCGGGCTCCCAGTCGTCGTTGCAATGCCAGTCCCCGGAGGGGTCCCTGACCACAAGCGTGGTGTCGCCGAAGTCGGCCACGAAGTACATCCGCAGCAGCGAGCCCCCGCCGCTCCAGGTCAGCTCGAAGTCGGGTGCCTGCGCCGCAAATCCCAGGCACCCGCCGCCCAGGTAGAAGACGTCGATGCCGCCGCCGGAGGCGGCCTGCCTCCTCCAGGGATCCGGCAAGAAGCCGGAGGTGAGCTTCGGCGACCGGAAGGTGGCTTGGAGTGAAGGGTCGAGTTCGTCGGAGACGACCACGCCGCCCTCGAGGTCGACGACGGTCTCGCACATCGTGAATTCGTCGTCGTCGTCGTCGCACTCGTCGGAGCCGCCGCCTCCGTTGTCCTGGTCGAAACCGGGGGTGCCGATCAGGAAGTCGGCTCCGCTCCCGCCTTTGAGGATGTCGTCACCGGCGCCGCCGAGAAGGTAGTCCGACCCAGCGTTTCCGACGAGCCGGTCGCCACCGTCGCCGCCGAGGAGGTCGTCGTTCCCTTTCTGACCCTTCAGCTTGTCGTTGCCGGCGCCGCCCTCGAGAAGATCGTTCCCGACGCCGCCGAAGATGCGGTCGGCCCCTCCGTCGCCCCGGAGGTCGTCGTCCCCGGCGCCACCACAGATCACGTCGTTGCCACCGAGGCCCTGGATGATGTCGTTGCCGCCCAGCCCGGCGATGACGTCCCGTCCCGAGGTCCCGACGAGAAAGTCGTCCCCGGCCGTGCCGGCAATGGTGGCCTGCCGCCCGGCGCAGAACACGCCCTCCGTGTCACCACCGTTTTCCGAACCGCCCTCGCCGGGTTGGACCCCCGACACCTGGGTGATCCACGACACATAGGTGGAGACCCGGGTGTAGACGCCGGGCCAGGACTGGCCGCACCCGTCTCCCCAGGACACGATTCCCACCTGGGTCCAGCCGCCCGATGTGGAGAGGAACAGGGGTCCGCCGCTGTCACCCTGACAGCTGTCGAGTCCGTTGCCGCCGGCACAGAGCATGGTGTTCGCCCGGAAGTCGGTTCCGTAGTGGGATCGGCAATCGTCGTTGCCCACCAGGGGCAGATCGACCTCCATCAGGTTGGTGGGCCAGGTCTCCCGGGGCGCCTTGGAGCGGTTGGCGTCGACGTTGCCCCACCCGATCACCGTGGCGGTGCGGCCCGGAGCGTCCAGGGACTCGTCCGGAGGGAGGCTCAGCGGCTGCTCGGAGACAGGATCGCGAAGCTCGATCAGGGCGATGTCGTTGTTGGAGGTCCGATCGTTGTAGTCGGGGTGCATCACGATCGACTCGGCCCGGATCCGGGTCCCGGCGTTGCTGGTCAGGTCGTGGCGACCGATCACGACGTCGACGGTGGATGCCGATTCGCCGACGAGGCAGTGGGCGGCCGACAGCACCCAGCGGTCGGCGATCAAGGACCCCCCGCAGTACTGGCCGTTGTAGGAGTCGGCGCCCCGAGCCACGATGGCGACCATGAAGGGGTACTTCCCGGGGGGTTCCACCTCGCCGCCGTTGATGATGCGCACCTGTGGCCCCTCCCCTTCGGGGAAAGGCCCGACGGCATGCGTCGGGGCCGCCAGGAGCGGCACGGCCACTGCCACTGCGGCGAGTGCGGTCAGGGCACGGCGGGGCATCGATCTCTCCCGGAGCATGTGGCGGCCACCCTACCCCGAGACCTCCGGCTTGACCGCCGTGAGCGTGTACATGAGCGGCGCCGAGTCGGCCTGGTCGTCCGGGGGACGCCACAGGCCGTCTCCCTCCTCCATGTGAGGCAGGCCCTGCCACTCCAGCGTCCGATGCTCTTCGAGTGCAGTGAGGTGCAGCCCGGCCCCGAGGACAGACCCGATCGTCCCGGTTGGCACGGTTGGCCCGCCGGCATTCGTCCATCGCCACCTCCCGGCCGGCAAGCCTGCCGGCGCAAGTCGCCGCCTCTCTTTTGGGCCGGACCCGGTCCAGCCGGTAGGTTCACCACCACGGAGGTTGCTGCGATGACACTGTTTCAGGTGGACCCGGGCCTCGTCGAGGCCTGCGGTGACTCCCCCGGCCTCGTTTGTGAATGGGTCTACGACCTCACCGGCAACGAAGACATCGCCGAGGTCACCGAGTGGTTCATCGCCAAACCGGTCAAGGTCATCCTGATCCTCTTGCTGGCGTTCGTCGTGAATCGCCTCGTCCGCAGGGCCGTCAATCGCTTCGTCGATCGGCTCGTGCGGGAACGCGAGGAGAAGGCAAAGGAACGCCGCCAGGAGGAAGCCGACAGCAGGCTGGCGGTGCTCCGAGAGCGGGCCGCCGTCAAGGCGCGCTTCCTGACCGATCAGGCCGAGCGCGGTATGCAGCGAGCGCAGGCGCTGGGCACGGTGCTGCGCAGCGTCGCCTCGCTGGTCATCTACACGATTGCGCTGATGATCACGCTGGCGGAGTTCGGCATCAGCCTCGGACCCCTCGTCGCCGGCGCCGGGATCGTGGGCGTCGCCCTCGGGTTCGGTGCTCAATCGCTGGTACGCGACTTCCTGAGCGGGATCTTCATGCTCATCGAGGACCAGTACGGCGTCGGCGACATCATCGACGTGGGCGACGCCGCCGGCGTCGTCGAAGAGGTCGGGCTCCGCACCACCAGGCTGCGGGACGTCAACGGCACCGTGTGGTTCTTCCCCAACGGAGAGATCCGCCGGGTGGGCAACAAGTCCCAGCAATGGGCCCGAGCCGTGCTCGACGTGGAGGTGGCCTACGACACGAACATCAATCACGCCGTCCGGGTGATCAAGGAAGTCGCCGACTCGGTCTGGGAAGACCAACTCGACAACGCCACCGTGCTCGAGGAGCCGGAGATATGGGGCGTCGAGGCCTTCGGAGCCTCCGCGATCGCCATCCGCCTCGTCCTCAAGGTCGAACCGGGTGAGCAATTCGCCACGGCTCGCGAGATCCGCAAGCGCCTCAAAGCCGCCTTCGATGTCGAGGGAATCCAGATCCCGTTCCCCCAACGCACCGTGTGGATGCACCAGGTCGCGGATGCCTCAGGATCTCCCCGGACCGGCGACGAGGACGAGGAGTTCGAGTCGGGCGGACCCCGCGAGGGCGAGGCCTGACGCGGGAACGCCGCAGGTTCGGCCTGCGGCGTCGCCCACTCGGCACGGAACGACCCGGGAGGAGAGTCGCACCGCCGGGGCCGCACGGACGGCACCCGGTGCTCGGCACCGTATCGAGGCTCGGGTGACGCGATCGGGTCCCGGGCGTGTTGTCCCTTCGGCGACGGCTCTTCGCCACCTACCATGGCCGAACGGAGGCCCCCGATCGAGCAGCCACCACCCGAGCAGCGGATCTACGGAAACCGGACTCTCAACCTCAGGTCGATACGCGCCATCGGCTACGACATGGACTACACCCTCGTCCACTATCGGGTCGAGGAGTGGGAACGACACGCCTTCGAACAGACGAAGGGCCGCCTCGCCGATTTGGGCTGGCCGGTGGACCGGTTGGCGTTCAACCCCGACCGGGTGATCCGCGGACTCACGATCGACCTCGAGGAGGGCAACCTGGTGAAGCCGACCCGATTCGGCTACGTGATCAGGGCCGCCCACGGCACGGCCTTCCTCGACTTCGACACGTTGCGCCGCACCTACCACGGCACCTTCGTCGACCTCGCCGAAGACCGATTCGTGTTCCTCAACACCCTGTTCTCGCTGTCGGAGACATCCCTCTACGCCCAGTTGGTCGACCTGTACGACGGGGGTTCCCTTCCCGGAGTCCGCGGCTACGCCGACCTGTACCACCGGGTCCGAGCCACCCTCGATGCGGCCCACATGGAGGGCGACCTCAAAGCACAGATCACCGCCGACCCCGACCGCTTCGTCGTTCGCGACCCGGATGTGCCGCTCACGCTTCTCGATCAACTCCACGCGGGGAAGCGGTTGCTGCTCATCACGAACGCCGAGTGGGCCTACGCCCGCCAGATCATGGAGTACGCCTTCGATCCCTACCTCCCACAGGGAACGGAGTGGAGGGACCTCTTCGAGATGGTCATCGTGTCCGCCTCCAAGCCGGGATTCTTCTCGGGGGCCAATCCCCTGTTCCGGATCGTCGACGAGGATCGGTCCCTGCTCGAACCCCATCTCGGCCGTCCCGAGAAGGGAGCCGTCTACTTCGGGGGATGTGCCGCCGACCTCGAGGAGCACCTCGGGCTCAGCGGCGATCAGATCCTCTATGTCGGCGATCACCTCTTCGCCGACGTCCACGTCTCCAAGGCGATGTTGCGGTGGCGCACCGCCCTGGTGATCCGAGAGCTGGAGACGGAGGTCGAGGCGCTGGAGGCGTTCCGGCCCTCGGAGGCCCGGCTGCAGGCGATGATGGCCGACAAGGAGGCCATGGAGCAGAGGCTCGCCGCCCTCCGGCTGACATCACAGCGAACCCGCCTCGGCTACGGCCCGCCCGGCCCGGATGGAGATCCCGAGGCCGAGATCGAAGGCCTGAAGTCACAACTGGCGGCCCTGGACGAGGAGATCGCTCCCCTGGCCCGGGCGGCCGGAGAGATCCGCAACGAGGCCTGGGGGCCGCTCATGCGGTCCGGCAACGACAAGAGCCTCTTCGCCCGCCAGGTCGAGCGGTACGCCGATGTGTACACGTCCCGCGTCTCGAACTTCTTGCATGCCACTCCCTTTGCGTTCCTGCGAGCGGCCCGCGGCTCGCTCCCCCACGATCCCGACTAGTTCTCAGGGTCGGCGACGGGCTTGCGCCAGGAGCGGTTGCGCCGCCAGAAGACGTACGAGACCACCCCGGCCGGGATCGGCAACACGAAGGTGACGAAGCGGAACACCAGCACCGCTGCCACGATCTGGGCCTGGGCTGCATCACCGAGCCCGATCCCGAGTGCGGCCGTGTACCCGAGCTCGACCACCCCCACCCCTCCGGGTGTGACGGGGAGGGCCGAGATGAGTCGGACGAACGCAAAGGCAGCCAGGACCCGGGCCCAACTCACTTCCTCCTCGGCGATGCCGACGTGGCGGAGGCTGAGGAGCAGCACCACATAGAGGGAGAGGTGGCTCACCACCGCCGCCACCGTGATGCGGAGCCACCGATCGTGCACCAGACCGGCGGTCTTGGTGAAGAAGCTCCGGGTGGCATCGCCCCATCCCGAGACCGCGCTCCTGCCGAAGCGGACCTGCACCGAGCTCCACACCCGAGCGGCGAGGTCTCCCATCCTCTTGGCAACGTTTCCGCTGCGCAGCATCAGGGCAAACAACACGATCGCTCCGACCAGAACGGCCACCCCGATCACCCCGGCCGTGGCCAGCGCCGGGTTGACCTCGCCGGTCAGGGCCAGAAGCGCCAGCGCCACGACCGGCAGGCCCAGCTTCACGAAGTTGTTCCAGAGCCCCGAGATCAAAGTGGCCTCGGCGAAGTCGGTCTTGCCGAAACCCCAGGACGTGTACATGGCATAGGAGACGGCGACACCGATCGCCCCGCCCCCCGGGAGGGTGTTGCTCACCGCAGTGGAGGCCTGGTTCACCACGGCCGCCTGCGGGTAGGTGAGCCCCGGAAGCACGGCCACCATCACGAACCAATAGGTGATGACGTTCCAGACGCCGACCGCCAGCAGCGTGACGACCTCGAGCCAGGTGAAGTCGCGGATCGTGGCCCACACGTCGGAGTAGTTGGCGATCCGTGGAAACACACCGATGAAGATCCCGGCGACGATCCCAATCGAGATCGTCGCCCTGAGGACGCTTCGCCAACCGAAACGGCGACGGTCCTGGTCTCCGCCGGGCATCGAGACTCCCGTGGTGGTCCCGCCTGCCGACGATCCTAGGCTGACGCCGACCCAGCCCAAGGCCGATACATGATCACCCAGCCGGGCCGACCCGGCCACCAACACATCTGGCTCTTCCAGAACCACCGCTGGGCGGTAGCCGGTGCGGTGACCATGTACCTGGCGGCGCTCGTGCTCCTCATCACGATGGCCTTCGACGACGGCCGGGCCTTCTGGCAGCCACTCGACGATGCGTGGAACGACCTCATGGCGAGTTGGGAAAACGACATCGTCGTGGTGATCGCCAAAGGGCTCGACATCATGGGGGGTGTGTTCGTGACGGCCCCGTTGCGGGTCGCGATGAGCCTCTATCTGACCATCAAGCGCCGCTGGTGGCTGTTGGCGACCTGGCTGGGGGCGGTGATGATCTCCGAGCTCCCGATCGGGCTGTTCAAAGCCTGGTACGACCGGCCTCGCCCCCAGGGGGGCCTCGTCGCCAACACCGGTTCGTCGTTCCCCTCCGGTCACGCTACGGCCGGCGCCGCCACGGCCATCGCGCTGGTGATCGTGCTGATCGTGCCCGGACAGCACCGGAGGGCCTGGGAGGTGCGAGCCGGCCTCTTCGCCTTCGCCATGGCCCTGAGCCGGACCTACCTGCGCGTCCATTGGCTCACCGACGTCATCGCCGGAGCCCTGTTCGGCGCGGCGACGGCTCTCGCCGTCGCCACGATCATCCAGGTGATTCGGGTGCGGCTGGCTCCGGAGGCCACCCACCGGTCGACGGGTGGCGGGTGACCCCTACCCCAACCCCACCAGCACACCGATGCGATACGTGAAGAACGCAAAGGCCCAAGCGAGCAGCAACTGCCCGACGCCGCTCGCCCACATCCACCGGGTCCCCAGCTCCCGCCGGGTGGTCGCCAGCGAAGCGGCACAAGGGGTGTAGAGGAGCACGAACACCATGAAGGCCAGTGCGGCTGCGGCGCCGCGGCCGCCGCTCGACTCCTCGAAGCCTCGCCGCACCGCTCCGATGAGCGCCGGAGACTGCCCGCCGTCCCCTCCATCGAGGTCGATCCCCACGATGCCGGGAAGAGCGAGGGCGGAGTCGCGAACCGCCACGGCGAACCCGGTCACGATCTCGCCGGCATCCTCGGCGAGACCGGGTTCGTCATCCGGCGCCGCTTCGGCGAGCCCGTAGCCCTGCGCCAGCGTGGCCACCACCACCTCCTTGGCCACCAAACCGGTCAGCAGCGCCCCGGACTGACGCCAGTCGCCGAGGCCGAGCGGCTCGAGTGGCGGTGCCGCGATCCGGCTCACCGTGGCGAAGGCGCTGTCTTCCACATCGGCGTCGGCGAACGAACCGGACCCGATCGGGATGGCCATCAGGAGCCACACGACGAGGCTGGCGCCGAGGATCACCGTGCCGGCGTCCCGCAGGAAATCGACCGTTCTCGTCCGCACGGTGCTCATCACGTCTCCCCACGAAGGCATCGAGAGCGGCATCGGTGAGACGGGTGTGGTGTCGCCGTCGCCGTTGCCCCGCAGGAGGGTCCGGCCCACGATCGTTCCCAGCAACACGGCCACCCCCAATCCGAGCAAGTACATCGAGAAGACCGCGAGAGTCCGATGGCCGACGAAGAACGCCGTCGCCATGAGCACGTAGACCGGGAGACGGGCCCCACAGCTCATGAACGGCACGAGCAGCCCGGCGAGGACCCGATCCCGCTTCCGATCCAAGGACCGCAGCGCCAGCAGCGCCGGGACCGAGCACCCGAAACCCAGCATCATCGGCAGGAAGGCCCGACCCGGGAGCCCGGCGAGCCGCATGACTCCGTCCATGATGTGCGCACCTCGGGCCAGATAACCGCTGTGCTCGAGGACGGCCAGCGCCAGGTACAGGCTCAGCAACACCGGCACGAAGGCGAGTACCGCCCCCACTCCCAGCAAGAGACCGTCTGCCAGCAGGCTCTCGAGCCAGCTCCCCCCGAGACCGATCGCCTCGAGGACGGCCACGAGGTTGCGGTACAGGGGCCCGGCGACCACCGCGTCGATCCAATCGACGAAGGGCGCCGACACGTCGGTGGTCAGTTTGAAGGCGAGCCACATCGCCGCCAGGAACAGGGGGAGGCCAAGGACGCGATGCGTGGTGAGCCGCTCGACCCAACCGACCCGAGAACGTTCGGCCGAGGCCGGCGCGCCATCGTCGAGGGAGTCACGCCCCACGAGCGTGCCCCCTCACGGCGATGCTGCGGGCGAGCTCGGAGCCGACCGCGACCGCCATGTCGCCCGCGACCAGCGTCGTGGTCCCGGCCCGGGCCCGGATCGAGACCACCGCCCCGACCCGGATGCCGGCGTCGGCGAGGAACGCCGCCGTCTCCCGGTCACCCTCGATCGATACCACCTCGACGGGGGATCCGACGGCGGCCCCCGCCAACGTTTCGATGGGCACGACCGGCTCCCCATCACCGGGGGGAATGGGACGGCCCATCGGCCCCACCGAGGGGTGATCCAGGAACCGATCGAGCCGATCGATCGCTGCGTCCGGAGTCACGTGCTCGAGCCGGCAGGCGAGGGCATCGGCCTCATCGGGGGCCATGCCGAGCCGATCGGCGAGAAACCGAGCCCACAATCGCCGTACTCGGAGGACCCGCGCCGCGATGCGGCGGCCGCCGACGGTCAGGTCGACCCCGCGATAGCGCTCGTACGTCACCAGGCCCCGTCGCTCGAGCTTGCGCACCATCTCGTTGGCCGATGCGGCCGAGACACCGAGGGTGAGGGCGAGCTCGGCGACCGGGAGGCTCCCCTGGTGGCCGTCCTCTTCGGCCCGGACCACGGTGAGCAGGTACATCTCTTCGCTCTCGCTGGTTTTGGGTTCACCTACAGAATCGGCGGTATTTTCTTCAGGCATGCCTGAAGATTTACTCCGGGCTCTCCGAGACGCCAGGGCCGAAAGGCCCTCCCCGACTCAGAATCCGTACACCGACGACGGTCGCAGCTGCTCGGCGAGATGGACGTTGACCAGGGCCGGGACACCGCTCTCCTCGGCCCGCTCGAGGGCCGGGAGGAGGTCACCGGGTCGCTCGACGAACTCCCCGTACCCCCCGAGGGATTCGACCATGGCGTGGTACGGCCGCACCCCCAAGTCGGCAGCGACGACCCGGTCCGGGAACAAGGCACGGTGCAAGACCTTGATGTTGTTCCAAGCGCCGTCGTTGCCCACCACCCCCACCACCGGCAACTCGTGTCGCACGAGCGAGTCGTACTCCATCCCGTTGAAGCCGAACGCCCCGTCGCCGAACACGATCCCCACCCGCGCCTCCGGCCGGACCACCTTGGCCGCGAGGGCGAACGGAGCCCCGACTCCGAGGGAACCAAACGGGCCCGGGTCGAGGAGGTGCCCCGGCTTCGACGTGCGCAGCCACTTGGCGGTGGTCGACACGATGTCGCCGCCGTCGGCCGCCACGATCGCATCGTCGCCGAAGAACTCGGCGACCTCTCGAGCGAAGCGCTCGGGGTGCACCGGACTCTCGTCGGACGCCGCCGCCTCGGCGGCATCCGCCTGCCGCCGCGACTCCTCGGCCCGGACCTCGAGCATCCAGTCGGAATCAGCGGTGCGCCCGAACCTGCCGGCTTCCTCGAGCAGCTGCGACACGAAGACACCGGGGTCGGCGGCGACCCCGATGTCGACCGGGCGGTTCCACCCGACCTTGGTCGGCTCGGCATCGACGTGGACCAGGCTCGCTCCGGCGCCCACCACCGACCCGAACCTCGTTCGGAAGTCCCAGTCGACCCCGAGTGCGATCACCAGATCGGCCCTGCCGAGCGCCCACGAGCGGGCGCGGTTGCCCAGACTGGGGTGATCCCAGCGAACGGCGCCGCGGGCCAGGCTGTTGAGGAAGAGCGGGAGCCGACCGGCCGTCACCAGATCGCCGAGGGGCGCCTCTTCCGCCCAACGCAGACCGGTTCCGGCGAACACCACCGGGCGGGCCGCCCCGGCCAACATGCCGGCGATCTCCACGATCGTGTCCGGATCGACCGCGCTCGGGCGGTTGGGTCGGCGGGCACCCTCGGTCGAGACCGGCGCGGGAGCCTCTAACGCCTGCACGTCCCAAGGAATGTCGATCACGACCGGGCCGCCCCGGTTGGCGAAAGCGCGACGCACCGCGATCGAAGCGACCTCCGAGAGCCGGGCCGGATCCCGAGCGGTGTGGGTCCACCTCGCAATGCCGTCGAAGAGGGGAGGGTGGTCCATCTCCTGCAGCCCGCCGCGAAGATCCTCGTGCGAGGGATGACCACCCACGAGGAGCAACACCGGGGATGCGGCGTTGAAGGCGGCCGCTACTGCGGTCACGGTTCCGGTGGCTCCCGGGCCGGCCGTGACGGCCGCCACCCCGAGCCGACCGGTCACCCGGGCATAGGCATCGGCGGCGTGGGCGGCCGCCTGCTCGTGGCGAACGTCGATCACCCGGATGCCCTCGATAACGCAGGCATCGAGGATCGGCAGGATGTGACCGCCCGTCAGCGTGAAGATGGTGTCGACACCCTCGGCCTTCAGCGTCCGGACGAGACTCTGTGCGCCGGTGATCATGAGCCGGGCATGAAAGCCGGGTCGGCGGTGGACGGCAACCTCAGCCGTCCGGGCGACCCCGCAGGATGCGGGCCGGGAGGCGAATGACCGCCTCCACCAGCTCGAGCGCACCCTTGACCGAGATCCCGATGAGACGGAAGGGAATCGCGAGGAGCCACACAACCGGGTACAGCAGCAGCGCCAGCAGCGCCAGAGGCCAGGAGATCAACAGGAGCACGAGCCAGAGCAGGAACTTCACGGCGATCGCGACCCGTACGCCTCAATGAACCGATACGGATAGGACGGTTCGAGTGCGGACACCGCATCGAGTCGCGCCAGTGCGTCCGGGGAGAGCGCCACTGCGGCTGCGCCCAGGTTGTCCTCCAGTTGATCGAGGTTTCGCACGCCGATGATCACCGACGCAACGGGGTGCCTGGTCAGGAGCCACGCCAGGGCCACCTGGGACATCGTCGCTCCGGCCTCATCGGCCACTCCCGACACGGCATCGATGATCCGCCAGTTTCGCTCGGTGGCCCGACGGTGCCAGGCCTCCTCGTCTCCGTCCGGCTGCGTCGCCAGCCGTCCCTCGGCGCTATCGGTCGGCCTCCGGTCGGGCCGGTACTTCCCACTCAGGAAGCCACCGCCGAGCGGGCTCCACGGCACCACGCCGAGACCCTCGGCCTCGCACAGGTCGAGGAACTCGCGTTCGATGTCCCTGGCCACCAGGCTGTACTGGTACTGGGCGGCCACGAACCGGGCCCATCCCCATCCCGTGCTCACTCCCAGTGCCTTCATGAGCTGCCAGGCCTTGAAGTTCGACACCCCGATGTACCGCACCTTCCCGGACCGGACGAGTTCATCGAAGACCTCGAGCGACTCCTCGATCGGCGTCAGCGGGTCCCAGCAGTGCATGTAGAGGAGGTCGACGTGATCGACGTCGAGACGCCGCAACGAGGCCTCGACCTCCCGAAACAAGTGGACCCGGCCCAGGCCCTGGTCGTTGGGACCATCTCCCATCGGGAAACGGACCTTGGTGGCCAGCACGACCTGATCTCGGCGGCCCCGGATCGCCTTCCCGACGATCTCCTCGGAGCGACCGCCCGCATACACGTTGGCCGTGTCGACGTGGTTGCCGCCGGCGTCCAGGAAGCGACGCACCATCCGCTCGGCTTCCTCGGGATCGGCCCGTCGCGGTGAGTCCTCGCCGAAGACCATCGTGCCCAGCGCGAACGACGAGACCACGAGACCCGAATCACCGAGCCGGCGGTACTCCATGCGGGCCATCATCCCACACCGGTCACCCGCCCCGGACGTGGTCAGCGATCCGGATCGGGTGCGGCACCCGGCGGCCGGACCGCCAACGTGAAGCGCACCGCCGCCGCCACTTCGCTCGCCCCCTCGCCGAGCCCCATCTCTACCTCGAAGTCCTCCAGGTGCGCACCGGCCGACTGCAGTGCCGCCAGGCTTCCCGCCGCCCCTTCGGCTGCGGCGACGATGAGATCCCGGATTTCGTCTCGCCCCGTCATCCTCACTCCCGATATCGCTCGGCGCCATGGTGCCGGGCCGGTGTCTCGCAGATGTCGCAGTGCGAACACCCGATGGTCCGGGGTATGGAGTCATGGGGGCCGTCCCCGGCCCCCATGATCCGTCTCTAGGCGTCGGGGTGCATCGAGGCGGTCGGCGCCTCCTCCTCGTCCCTCCAGAACAGGCCGAGGGCACCGGCGAGGACAACGACGATGCCGCCGATGATGAAGATCCAGATGATCGGCGTGAACTTCACCGGCTGCAACGTGTCGTAATTGTCGAGGTTGGCGTCGAACGTGTCGACGAGACCATGGAAACGACCCAGCGCGGCGGGCAGGGTCTGCAACCCCTGCGCGGTCGCCGGGAAGCCCTCCGCCAGGAAGCCGCCGAGTTCCTCAGGGCCCATGCCGAGCTGCAAGGCCAGCGCCGGCAACATCGCGCCGGCCATCTCCCGGCTCATGGCGCCCATCACATCCAGCGCAGCCTTGGCTCCCTCGACGGTCTCCACCGAGTACACGGGCTCGAGCGCCTCGTTCAGGTCGTCGGCGGCGGCCGACTTCCCGGGGAGCGAGAACACGAACGAACCAACCACGATCAAAAGGCCGAGCAAGACCGCCAGGATCGCCCCAACCCGCGAAGGCCGCAGGAACAAGTACACCCCGAGAACGATGGCCAGCACGCCGATCACGGTGAAGCCCCACGGCACCGTCTGCGCCGGCAGATCCTTGGTCGGTATCTCGTCCGCCCCGCGGAAGTTGTCCTGCTGCTGATCGAGCAGGTCGATCAAACCCGCGAAGGTCGGACCCGCTTCGGGTAGCAGCGCCAAACCGGAGGCCACCGCCGGGAACTCGGTCTGCACGAACCGCCCGAAGGCCTCTGGGGTCATCCCCAGCTGCTGGGCCATGGCAGGAGCGACCTGAGTCTGGAACTCGACGGCCACGGCCTCGAGGCCACCGAGATCGGCCCGAAGCCCGGCGATCGACTCATCCGTCAGAATCGGCCGGAAGTCGTCGATCATCTCTTCGAAGTCGTCGCCGACGGTGAACAGGTTCTGCACCAGGGTGACCACGACGAACACGAGCCCGGCCAAGACCACCAGCCCGGGCGCGACGAATCTCTTCACATATCCTCCCTCAGGAAAGGGAGGAACCCGCCGCCACCGCGGCGTCCCTCCCCGAGTTCCCCACACCCTGGATGGAGGGTGTGCTTCGATCCAGGGGCCTTCGACCCACCGGGGTCGCCGGAGGACCCGAACGCGGCTCGAGCCTTGCTCGACCTCGCCACGATCGGCCGAGCCTCAATCGAACAAGGTCGAAACCAGATCGGCGTGCACCGGCCTGCTCGCCGCGTGACCACCGTGTATCGCAGTGGCCAGCAGCCGATGGACCATCACGCTGACGCTGACGCCCTCCGCCCTGGCCCGGGCCCGGACCGCCCGCCCGACGTCGATCGGCACGCGGGCGCTCAGAGTCTCACTCTCGCCCGCCCATTCTGCCGGACGAGGCTCCCCCCAGTCGACGATTCCGGGCACGGCCACGGCGCCTCCCTGGTCTTTTCGGGACCATACTCAGCGGTCGCGCGTCACCCAAGGATTCCGCCCCCTCACCGCAGAAGCGTGAGCACCTCCCCACACCGTTCGATCGACTCCGGGGTGATGGGGTCGAGCACCAGTTGCAGGTGGCTCATGCCGAGTTCCCCGAAGGCCCGGAGCCGAGAGGCGATCGTCTCGATGTCGCCGTGGATCGGAGCCGCTTTCCGGCTCCGGGTTTCATCCCAGTCCAGCCTCCCCCCCGGCCGCAGCGGCGCCACCAGCACGGCGGCGGTTCGTTCCACATCGCCGGGATCGCGCCCGACCTCGACGCAGGCGCGATCCACCTCCCGGAGCATCTCCACCAGTCCTTCCGGCGTGTTGCCGAACCACTCGTACCACGCGTTCCATGCGGCCACGTGGGGCATCGTGATCCGAAGCATCCGAGGCCCGACCGATCCGACCATCAACGGCGGGCCGCCGGGTCGGATCGGCGCCGGGAGCAGCTCGCAGCCCCGTGCTCGGTAGAACATCCCCTCGAAGTCGACCCGGCCCTCTGCAAGCAGCGTTCGGATGATGGTGAACGCCTCCTCGAAGCGAGCGACCCGCCGGTCGAACGGGAACCCGAACGCGCGGTACTCCACCTCGTTCCAACCCGCTCCCAGCCCGAGGATGAGCCGGCCGCCGCTGATCTCGTCCACGGCCGCCGCCTTCTTGGCCAGCATCGCCGGAGCGTGGAACGAGGTCGCCGCGACCAGCGGACCCAGTTCGACCCGGTCGGTGACCGCGGCGGCCCCGGCCAGCATCGACCAGGCCTCCCACGGCCCTCTCGTCTCACCCGATTCACTGCGGTAGAGAAGGTGGTCGCCGAACCACACCGAGTCGAACCCGACCTCCTCGGCCAGGCGGAGCATGGCCCGGTACTCCGGCCAACGCACCTCCCGCTCGACTTCGGGCAGTTGGACACCGATCTTCAGAGGGGCTGCGTCTCCCATGGTTCGATGCTACGACGACCGACCAGAATGTCATCGTGGGCTACGAGTACGACGCCGTGGTGGTGGGTTCCGGGCCAAACGGCCTGGCGGCCGCAGTGGAGATCGCCCGGGCGGGCCGCAGCGTGCTGGTCATGGAGGCGGCGCCCACGATCGGCGGCGGCACCCGGACCGCCGAGACCACCTTGCCGGGGCACCGTCACGACGTCTGTTCGGCGATCCACCCCCTGGCCGTCGGCTCCCCGTACCTGAGTTCGCTCCCGCTCGCCGATCATGGCCTCACCTGGGTCCACCCCGAGATCCCGGCCGCCCACCCATTCCGAGGACTTCGGGCGGCGGTCCTGGACCGATCCATCGAAGCCACCGCCTTCGGCCTGGGTCCCGACGGAACCGCGTACCGACGGCTCATCGAACCGATCGTCGGGTCGTGGGCCGCAACGGCGCCCACCTTCATGGGACCCATCAATCGGTCATGGCGGCGGCCGATCGCGATGAGCCGCTTCGGGTTGAAGGCCCTTCGATCGACCACTCGTCTGGCCCGTCGCTTCGAGGGACGCCGCGCCCGGGGCCTCATCGCCGGCATGGGTGCGCATGCAATGGCCCCGCTCGACACGGCGGTCACCGGCGGGGTCGCGCTCGCCTTGATGGCAGCAGGCCACCGCTACGGCTGGCCGATGGCCCAAGGAGGATCCCAGGCGATCGCCGACGCCCTGGCCGGACTCCTCGCCTCACTCGGAGGCACGATCGTCACCGAGGCGACCGTGCGATCGCTCGGCGACGTACCCCCTGCTCGGGCGGTCCTGTTCGATGTCTCGCCGCAGGCGCTCGCCGCCATCGCCGGGGAGCAGATGCCATCCCGGTACCGAGCGGGGCTCGAACGAAGGCGGCCGGGACCCGGCGTCTTCAAGATCGACTGGGCCCTCTCCGAGCCCATCCCCTGGGCCGACCCGGCGTGCACCAGGGCCGGCACCGTGCACGTCGGGGGATTGATACAAGACGTCGCCTCCGCCTCGGTGACTGTGAGATCCGGGGATCACCCCGAGCGGCCCTTCGTGCTCCTGGCCCAACAATCCCTGTTCGACCCGACCCGGGCTCCGCACGGCAGCCACACCGCGTGGGGCTACTGCCACGTTCCCAACGGGTCGACCGTCGACATGACCGACCGGATCGAGGCCCAGATCGAGCGGTTCGCGCCGGGGTTCCGTGACGTCGTCAGCGCCCGGCACACCATGGGCCCCCGGGACCTCGAGGCACACAACGCCAACTACATCGGCGGGGACATCGGAGGTGGTCTCTTCACACCGTTCCGCGCCTTGTTCCGGCCGACCACGCGCCCGAACCCGTACCGGGTGCCCCGATCGAACCTCTATTTGTGCTCGGCGGCGACCCCGCCCGGTCCGGGAGTGCACGGCATGTGCGGTTACCACGCGGCTCGGTCGGCACTCAGCCGATCGCTGCGGTGACGCCGCGCCGCGCGCTGCGCCGGGCGGCGGTGGGAATCGCCGTCGGCCTCCAGCTCTTCATGGTGGTGCGCGCCTACGGTGCCGACCATGCCGTGTTCGGCTTTCAGATGTTCCCCGAGTCGAGCACCTGGCAAGCCGAGATCGTGCGGGTCACCATCGACGGACGCATCGTCGACGTCCGCGACCCTTGGCCGGGTGGCTATCGCTGGAGCGACCTGGTCGCCGGCCGGGGCCTGGGCCGGCCATTCGAAGTGCACCATGCCGATGCCGGAATCCGCCCCACTCTCGGGTTCCTCGACGCCGCGCTCGACTGGGTCGCCGCCCATACCCCGGGCGACCCGGAGACTCGATACCTCGAGGCCCGGGTCACCTACTGGGAGAACGGTCGCGGGCCGCGATCGGTGGTGCTGACGAGCGCCGAGCGGGATCTGGAACGATGAGGCCGGCTACGGCCTGGTCGCGTGCCGTCGACGCCGTCGGCAGCGTTCGAGCCGTCGAGATCCTCCGGATTGCATCCGGGCCACTGGTGATCCTCCACCTGTGGCCCTTCCTGGACTCGGCCGCCCGCGGTCTCATCTATCGCGACCGCTTCTGGGAACCGTTCCTCACCTGGTATCCAGAGCTCGGCCGCCACACCTATCTCCTGTTGCTCCGCGGCTGTGTCGTCGCCGCCGTTCTGGTGAGCATCGGGCTCTTCACCCGGGCCGCCACCGGCTATGTGGCCGGCTTCGTGGGCTACAACCTGTTCCTGTCGGTCACCCACTTCCACCACAATCGGGCCTTCCTCGTGATCCTCCTGGTGGGGCTGGCGCTGCTCCCGGTGGGGCGCAATCTCTCGGTCGACGCACTGCTCCGCAGGCGACGAGCCGATCCGGCGGCGCTGTGGCCGCTGTGGCTGATGCGCTTCGAGGTGATCGTGGTCTATGGAGCATCAGGGTTCTCGAAGCTCATCGACGGGGATTGGTGGGGAGGGCTGGTGACCCGCCTCCGGGTCGAATATTGGTGGGACGTGGCCGCCGAGAGAGGGACCCCCGAGTGGTTGCTCGATCTGGTGAGCAGCGAAGGTTTCCACTGGTGGTTTGCCAAGGCGGCCGTTGCCACCGAATTGTTCATCGCCGTGGGCCTGGCCTTCCGGCGCACCCGGCTCGCCGCCGTCTGGGTCGCCATCCCCTTCCATCTGGCCATCGAGCTCACCGCCGAGGTCCAGGTGTTCTCGTGGGCCGCGCTGGCGGCGCTGGTCATATGGGCCACCCCGAGCGATCGAGACCGCAGGCTGGAGGTGCCCGGGTATGGGTGGCGCCGTGTCGTTTCCTCGCTCGACTGGCTCGGCCGGTTCGAGGTGGTACCGGGAGACCGGCTGGTGCTCCACGATCGGGGTGAGGTTCGCCGGGACGGTGCAGCCCTGCGAGTGGTGCTCACGCGTCTGCCCCTCACCTTCTGGATCGTGGCTCCCTTCAACATCCCCGGGCTCCGCGGTTTGTGGGATCAACGGATCGGCGTCCGGACCGCAACCCGGATCTGACGAAGCGCCGCGTACAATCGGCTGCAGAGGAGGCTGCCGTGCGCTTGCGAAAAGGCATGCAAGTCCAAGAGCTAACGAAGAGGGTCGGCCAGGTTCCGCGTCGCGGCAAGGTGGTCGACGTGCACGGACAATCGGTCGAGGTCCTGTGGGACGACGGCCACACCAGCTCCGTGACGGGCTCCTACCTTTTTCCGGTCAAGAGACGCTGACGCCTAGGTCGATTCCTCGGAGGAGGGCAGATCGAGGTCGAGCACCAGCAGCCGGCGCCGGGTGCGCCGACCGCTGAGGCCGAGCACGAGGACCGCCATCGGCAGTGCCAGCCCCAGACCCGATGAGGTGAGCGCTCCACCGAGCGCTTGAAGAATCACGAACGGGGACACCACTACGGCCACGAGGGCCGGGGGCAGGACCGGCTCGAGCACTCGATGGAGGGAACCGGACAGACCGCCGCCGGTTTCTTCGGCGGCGACGATGATCGTCGGCTCGGCTCGAGCGACCACCGTCGGGGTGGCGGTCACGAGCAGCATCACCGGATCTTCGCCGACGGTCTCCGCCTCGATGGCCTCCACGCTCGGATCGCGGTCATCCTGAGTCCCGGCCGCCACGTCCCCGGCGTCGTCGACGTCACCACCGTCGCCCTCCGCCGTGGGATCGCCGCTCAGGAGATCATCCTCGATGGAGCCATCGAGCAGCATCATGTCCACCGCCGGCCGCTCACCTTGATCACCCGCATCGTCCTCAACCGGATCGCCGCTCACCGGGTCCGCGACGACCGGATCATCCACCACCGGTTCGCCGTCGACACCCCCTCCCCCACCCGGATCATCACTCACCGGATCTCCATTCACCGGATCATCCACACCGCCGCTCCCATCCCCGCCGTCGCCACCCACGTCGCCGTCTTCCACCGCCCCGTTGCCGTTGCCGTTGGTGCCGTCGCCGTTGCCGTTGTTGCCCCCACCGTTTCCGGGGTTACCACCCTCGGTCCCGCCACCGTTGCCGTTGTTGCCGTCGCCGTTGCCGTTGTTGCCCCCGCCGTTCCGCGGATCGCCGGTGCTGACTCGCAGTCCCCCCTCGTCATCGGCGATCGAATCCGCGGCCGGTGAGCCCAATGCCGCGGCCGGGCCGACGAGCGTCTGTGTCCCCAGGAGCGCAGCAGCGGCAACAATCACCGCCGCCGCGCGGAGCAGTCTTCTCCACCTCATCGAGCATGAATCGGCCCGGCCTGCCCCGGTTCTCAAGATTCATTCGCCCGAAGCCGAAGGCACTAGTCAGTGCACCGAACCGGACATTTGATGGGCGGGGCGCTCGTCGCCGTCGCCGGGATCCTGGCGTCGCTGGCGCTCGTCTTCACCAATGCCGACGGCGTCACCGAGACGGCCGACGATGCCCGGGTCCAGCAGCGGGCCGAATCACTGCTGGGCACCACCGCCGCCGCCCGCACCACGCTGGGCAGCGCCTTGCTCGTCGCCGAGACCGGCGGAGCCGAGGCGTCACTGGCGCTGCTGGTCGAGGACGCCCGCGAGATCCTGGCGGTGATCCAGGCCCGGGCCTCCGAACTCACCGCCCTCCTCGACGCCGACGACCCCGCGCTCACGGCCGCGGTCGTCGCAGTCACCGAAGCCTCCGAGGCCCTCATCGCCGAACTCGAGGGGGACCGGACTGAGGAAGCATCGGATTCGGCCGCCGCGCTCGCCGACCGGTACGAGGTCCTCATCGATGAACTGGTGGTGATTCGTGACGGGCGAGCCCGGGCGATCGCCGAGGCTTCGAGCGAGGCGAGCCGGGTCGCCACCGCCGCCCGATTCATGGTGGCCTTCGGCGTGCCGGGGATCGCACTCCTGGGCTTATTCGCCTATGCGCGGCGCCGCCGCCGCCAGCTGATACTCGATGCGGAACTGGCTCACGAGCGGGAGGTCAACCGGTCCAAGGATCGGCTGATCGCCAACATCTCCCACGAACTGCGCACGCCCCTGACCGGCATCTACGGGGCCGCCCTGGCCATCGAGGACTCGGACTTCGAACCCGGGCTCACCGAGGAGCTCAACGGCGTGGTGATCGACCAGTCGACGGAGTTGAAGCGCATGGTCGAAGACCTTCTCGTCTCCGCCCAGGCCGAGGTCGGCCGGCTGTCGTTCCACACCGAACCGACTTCGATCGCCGCCCAGGTGAACACGACCGTCGGCGAGTTCCAGCGAACCGGGGATGAGATCCACGTCGAGGTGGCACCGGAGACGGTGGTGGCCGACGCCCTCCGGGTGCGCCAGATACTGCGCAACCTGATCTCCAACGCACGACGCCACGGCGGCAAGCACCTCGACATCACCGGACGCCGGCAGAACGGCGTCTACACCCTCACGGTGAGCGACGACGGCCCGGGAGTCCCCGACGAGATCCGCGACCGCCTCTTCTCTCCCTTCGTCCACCACGGTGACCGACCGCTGATCACCGGCAGCGTCGGCCTCGGCCTCTCGATCACCCGTCTCCTCGCCGAGGGCATGGGCGGTTCAATCGACTACCACCGAACCAACGGAACCACTCGATTCCGACTCAGCCTTCCGATGAGCGGCGAGTCCCCCCGCCCGCCCGAAGAACTCACGCTCGTTCGAGGCATCGGACCCGCCCATGAAGTTCGGCTGGCCGAGATGGGAGTCCACAGCCTCACCGAGCTCCTCGATGCCGACCTCGATCGACTCGCCGACCACCTCCGACTCCCTCGATCCCGCATCGAGGCCTGGGTTGCTCAGGCTCGAAACGTCCTCGCCGACTGAACGATCATCACCCTCTACCCTGATCTCGATGTATGAGATCCGGGATCTCGGGCCCCTGACTGCTCCGCTCCTGATCGCGGCATTCGAAGGGTGGGTCAGTGCGGGATCCGTCGGCACCGCGGCGGCCAAGCACATTGCCGACGACCAGCCGGCGGCGGTCGTGTTCGACTCCGATGCGCTCTACGACTACCGGGTCACCCGACCAACGGTCGATTTCGTCGAGGGAACGATGCAACAGATCGAGTGGCCGGAGTTGAGCGTTCGCCGCCGACGCATCGAAGACCGAGACATCCTGGTGCTGACCGGGGTCGAACCGAATTGGCGATGGAAGGAACTCGGATCCGCCGTCGCCGACCTCGCCGCCTCGCTCGGTGTCGTCGAACTCGTCTCTCTGGGAGGGATCCCCTGGGCTGCGCCGCATACGCGGCCGACGGCGATCCTGACGACGGCGTCGCAGCGCGACTTGCTCTCCGAGGACGAGAACTACCCGGAGGGCCTGCTCCGGGTTCCCGCCGCAGCCGTGAACGTCGTGGAGCGATCGCTCGTCGACCAGGGGATTCCGGCCGTCGGCTTCTGGGCACGGGTGCCTCACTACGTCGGCGGCGTCTACTACCCCGGGGTGGTGAGCATCGTGGAACGGGTGGCCCGACACGCCGGCGTTGCGATTCCCCTGGGGTCACTGGTGGATGACGCCGCCGACCAGCGGCGTCGGCTCGATGCGGCCATCGCCGAGCGGCCCGAGGCCGTCGCCCTCGTGGAACGGCTCGAGGCTCTCGCCGATGCCCAGGGTGAGGTGGCTTCCGGCGAACAGATCGCCGCCGAGATCGAGCGCTTTCTCCGCGAGACCACCGAAGGCGAGGAGCCCTTCGCCGAGGACTGAAACTCGAGCCATAGACTCCCCACCAACGCGCGAGGAGGAATGATGGACCTCAAGGGCATCGAGATGACCTGGCTCGGTCACGCCGCGTTTCGGTTCAAGACCGGCGACGGCACCACCGTCTTCGTGGATCCGTGGCTCGACGGCAATCCTTCCTGCCCCGCCGAGGAGCAGGACCCGGATCGGGTGGATGCCGTGTTCCTCACTCACGGCCACTTCGATCATTTCGGGGACACACCCTCGCTGGCCGACAAGGGCGCTCAGGTGTTCTGCATCCACGAGATCGCGGTGCACCTCGAGAGGCTCGGCCTCTCGGGCATCGTGGGCTTGAACAAGGGCGGCACCGTGATCGGACCGGGCGACGTGAAAGGCACCATGGTCGACGCCGTTCACTCGAGCGGCATCTCGGGCGAGGAAGGCATCATCGACGGCGGCGACCCGGCGGGATGGGTCCTCGAGTTCCCGGGCGGAGCCAGGATCTACCACGCCGGGGACACGATGGTCTTCGGAGACATGGCGCTCATCGGAGAGCTCTTCCGACCCGACGTCGCCCTGCTCCCGATCGGCGGGCATTACGTGATGGATCCGGCTCAGGCCGCCCACGCCGCCCGTCTGCTCGGGGTCACCACCGTGGTGCCAATGCACTACGGGACCTTCCCGATCCTCGCCGGCACGCCCACCGAGCTCACCACCGCCCTGGAAGGCAGCGGCATCGAGGTCGCCGAGCTGACGATCGGCGAACCGGTCGGCTGATCTGCTATTCGCGGCGGAAGGGAGTGCCGATCGCCGAGGGAGGATCGCTGGCGAGGAGCCGTCGCCAACCGGGATGCCGGTCCCCGAGGCGGCGGAACCAATCCAGGTAGACCAGAAGCAGAGTGAAGATCATCAACGCAAACGGCATGATCGGCAAGATCTGCGACAGATCCGGCCATACCGGCTGGAGTTTCAGTGCCGCGATCTGGAGCGTCCCGAAGAGGTAGCAGCCGACGGCGGCCCGGACCGGATGCCAGCCACCGAAGATCACGATCGCCAGGGCGATCCAGCCGAAGTTCTGGGTGAGCCCCTCCCGCCAGCCGAGCTTGACATCGAGCGAGAACGCGGCCCCGGCGATGCCGACGAGGGCACCCCCGATGATCGTGTAGAGATAGCGGAGGCGGTTGACGGGGATCCCCCGGGCGAACGCCGCTTCCGGGCGCTCCCCGATTCCCTGCAGCTCGAGCCCCCGCCGGGTGCGATACAGGAAGAGGTAGGCGACGATCACCACCAGGAAAGAGCCGTACACCGACAGGTTGTGGTTGAACAGGACCTCACCGAGGAACGGGATCTTCGAGAGGCCGGGGATCGCCCAGGCCGGGACCTGTTCGCCCTGGAGCCCGACGTAAGAGTTGCCGAGGAACGCCGACAGGTCGGCGGCGAGCAGGGTCAGGACGAACCCGACGGCGATCTGGTTCAGCCGGAGCTCGATGCTGGCGAACGCAATGAGGGCCGCCACCGCCGCCGACACGGCGATCGCCATCAGGAAGCCGACGACGGCGCTGCCGGTGATGTGCGCGATCGCAAAGCCCGCCATCGCCGACAGCATGATGCTCCCGTCGAGTGACAGGTTGATCACCCCCGCCTTCTCCGCGATCGTCTCCCCCACCACGGCGTAGACGAGCGGTGCGGCGGCGGCCACGATCGAGGCAATCGTTGCTTCCATCCCTACTCCTCCACGAAAGCGGTGACGGCCGATCTTCGAGCGAGATGCATCCGCCGGACTTGGAAGCCCCCCGCCAGGAGCGTGAACAGCACCAGGATTCCCTGCAACACGCCGCCGATCGCCGAGTCGAGCCCGAGCCTCAGGCTGAGCTGGGTGCTGCCCACCGACAGCATCATGAAGAACAGAGCGATCGGTGCGATCCAGGCGGCGCGAAAGACCGCCAACAGGACGACGAGGATGCCGAGGAACCCATACCCTCCCGAGACCGCCGGCACCAGCTTGTGGTGAAACCCCAATGCCTGCACCGTCCCGGCGGTGCCCGCCAGCGCCCCGCAGATCGCAAAGGCCGCCAGCATGTAGCGCCCGGTGGGTATGCCGAGCAGGAATGCGCTCTGGGAGTTGCTGCCGACCGCCTTGAGCCGGAGGCCGAAGCCGGTGCCCCGCATCAGCAGGTACACACCCACCACAGCGATCACCGCGATCGCCAGGGCAACCCACGAGTACCCGGCCGCCTCCGGCAGCCAGACTTCCCGCCGAAAGAGGTCCGTTCCGCTGGTCGATGCAACGCCGGCCCGCTTCCACGGTCCGATGATCAGATACACGGCGAGACCGGTCGCCACGAAATCGAGCCCCAACCCACCGAAGATCTCATTGACCCGCCCGTAGACCTTGAGCACCCCCGCGAAGAGCCCCCAAATCAGGCCGCCCAGGGCTCCCGCCAGGAAGGCGAGCACGATCACCAGCCCGCCCGGTCCGGGGATCTCCCTGACCACCCACGCTGCGGCGATGGCACCCACCACCACCTGGCCTTCGACACCGATGTTCCACAACCCGGCGGCAAACGTCACGATCAACCCCGCCGCCGCCAGCGTCAGCGGAACCCAGGTCAGCAGCGTGTCGGGGAGCTTGTCGGAGGTCCCGAGGGACCCATTCCAGATGAGGCGGAACGCCTCGAACGGCTGGGCTCCCACCAGCACGAGCAGCAGCAGTGCCACCGCGATGGCGAGACCGACCGGGGCGGCCATCACGCCGGCGCGACGCAGCCGGTCGCTCATGCCACCTCCTTGCCGCCGATGAGGAACCCGAGTTGCTCTCCGTCGGTGGTCGCCGCGTCCAGGGTTCTCAAGACCCGGCCGGCAAAGAACACGAGGATGCGATCGCTGTAGCGCAGCAGCTCATCCAGGTCGGCCGACGCAAAGATGACCGCCGTCCCATCGTCACGGCGCTGCAGCAGTTGGGTCCACACCCAATCGGCCGACTCGATGTCCAGACCCCGGGTCGGGTGTTCCATGAGGAGCAGCCTGATCCGGGGGGGCATCATCGCCAGCAACAAGCGCTGCTGGTTTCCGCCGGAGAGCGACTCGGCCGGCGACTCCGGCGTCCCCTTGATCGAGTACCGCTCGATCAACTCGGCGGCGCGGCGTTCCGCCTCCGCCCAATCGATGAAGAACTCGGTGGTGCGGGCGGCAAGCAGGAGGTGCTCGGTGATGGAGAGACCTGCCACCAATCCCTCTTCGAGACGTCCCGCCGGCAGATAGTGGACGCCGGCCTCGATGAAATCCCGGTACCCGGCCCGCGCCATGTCCCGTCCGTCCAGGGACAGGCTGCCCTGCTCCAACGGCAAGAGCCCGGCGCAGACTCGCAACAGCATCCGCTGGCCGCTGCCTTCCAGTCCGGCGAGACCGACGACCTCGCCGGCCTGCACGCTGAGCGACAGATCGGTGATCGTGAGGAGCCGCTCGCTGATCGTCGCGTCGCGAAGGGTGATCGCCCCCTCGCCGAGCGGAACCTCCTCCCGGTCCGCGGGGGTCACCACCCTTCCGAACATCATCTCCACGAGTTGCTGCGGGGGGCACGGGAGGTCGGTCTCCCCGACGACCTTGCCGAGCCGCATCACGGTGACCTTGTGACAGAGCTCCTCGACTTCCTCCAGCTTGTGGGAGACGAAGATCACGATCATCCCCTCGGCTGCCAGCGTCCGCAGCGTGGCGAACAGCTGCTCCCGCTGAGTCGCCGAGATGCCGGTCGTGGGCTCATCGAGGATCAGCACCCGGGCCCCCAGCCACAGGAGACGGACGATCTCCAGCTGCTGCCGCTCCCCGACCGTCAGCGTGCGCACCGGAGCGTCCGGGTCGAAGGCGAACCCGAAGCGTTCGCTGAGTTCTCGCAGACCCTCGGCCGCGTCCTCGCGCTCGAGGCCGAGCCCTCCGGGGCTTCCCAGCATGAAGTTGTCGAGGACCGAGAAGGGCAGGAACACCAGAGGATCCTGATGGAGCATCCCGATCCCGGCGGCGATGGCGTCCTTGGGGGACTCCATGGAGATCACCCGGTCGTCGAGGACCACCTCACCCGAGTCGGCCTCCAGGAACCCACTCAACACCTTCATCAGGGTCGATTTGCCGGCGCCGTTCTCCCCCAGGAGTCCGTGGAGCTCACCGGCCCGGACCGTCAGATCGATGCCGTCATTCGCTCGAACCGCCCCGAAGTGCTTGCGGATCCCGCGAAGTTCCAACCCCATCGTCCGCCCGAGGCTAACCCGGAGACGTGGAGCGCGCGTGGGGGAAGGGCGGCGGCCCTTCCCCCACGAACGAGAACGTTCCTAGCTCGGGGCGCTCGCTCCGAGCATTCCTTCCAGCAGCTGCTCCGTGTACCAGACCTGGAAGTCGGTGGCGACTTCGCCGTCCTCGAGATAGACGCTGCCGTCCTGGTAGTTGAGCGGGCCGGTGAACAGCTCCAGGTCGCCGCTCGCCAGATCATCGATGAACTCGTCGAGAGTCGCCGAGTTCTCCTCGGAGAGCCCTTCGCCCTTGAAGAACCCGATGCCGCTCGTGTCCGGGTTGGCGATGTCGTCCCAGTCGGGTCCGAACCACTCCCAATCCGCTTCGAAGTCGCCTTGGATCACGGATTCGACGATCTCCAGATACGACGGCCCCCAGTTGAAGTAGGGAACCCCGAGACAGATGAAGGGCGCCTCTTCGCAGGCTCCTTCGTAGTCGTAGGGCACCGCCCAGACCTGCTCGTCGGCGGCGGCCCGCTGGCCGGCCACGACCAGGGCCTCGGTCGTGTCGATACCCGACACCACCACGTCGGCGCCACCGTCGAAGAAGTCGTTGGCAACCAGCGTCGGATCCAGCGTCACCCCGGGAATGTTGAACCAGAAGCCGATCCAGTTCACCGCAAAGGTGAGATCGTCACCGCTGTTGCCGCGGTACTCCTCCCAGCAGTACTTGGCGCCCAGATACACCGAGTTGGCAAGTCGCCGCGTCTCGTCGTTGATCAGCGGACCGAGGTAGCCGATGCTTCCCGTCTGCGTCGTGAGACCGGCGGCGCAGCCAGCCATCATCTTGCCGTACTCCATCCGGCCCATCACGTTGCCCAGGTTCTCGAGGTCACCCCGGTAGTCCTTGCCGTCCTCCCAGGCGCTGTCGCCCGACGACCAGATCATCGGAACATCCGGGTTCTGTTCGGCCGCCAGCTCGATCCCGTCCTTCATGTCGTCGGAGGTGGCGAAAACCAGTTGCGCCCCCTGAGAGATCATGTCGGCCACCACCTGGTCGACCGTGATGTCGGGCCGGTCGGCGGTGTTCACCACATCCAGCACGATCATCTCTGCGCCCGGAAGCTGTTCTTCGACGTACTGTCCGGCCTCGAAGTGAGCCTGGCTCCAACCCCGATCGTTCTGGGGCCCGACCAGGATCATGCCGAAGGTGAAGCCCTCTCCTGAGACGTCGTCGTCGCCACAAGCCCCCGCCACGAGTGCCAGGACCGCGACCAGGGCGACGAACGTCATCCACCCTCTCTTCTTCATGTGAATCCTCTCCTCCTGGACCACTGGAGACATGCTAGGCCGCCACCTCTGCGCCGACCCGGGCCGAAAGTCCCCCCGGTAGGCTCGCCACCGGAAGGGAGAGCACATGGAGTCGTTCATCAGGGGCCTGCCCAAAGTCGAGCTGCACGTCCACATCGAAGGGACCCTCGAGCCCGAGATGATGTTTCGCCTCGCCGAGCGCAACGGGGTCGGTTTGCCGTTTGGGAACGTCGACGAAGTGCGGGCCGCCTACGAGTTCACCGATCTCCAGTCGTTCCTCGACATCTACTACCAGGGCGCGGCCGTCCTCCAGACCGAACAGGACTTCTACGAGCTCATGTGGGTCTACTTGGAGCGGGTGGCGGCCGAGAACCTCAGGCATGCCGAGATGTTCTTCGATCCTCAGACACATACCGAGCGGGGCATCCCCTTCGAGGCCTTCATGGGCGGGTTTGCGCGCGCCCGGGCCGACGCCGCCGAGCGGCTCGGCGTCTCGACCATGCTGATCATGTGCTTCCTCCGGCATCTGCCGGAAGAAGCGGCCCTCGACACGCTCGAGCAGGCGGCACCGTTCCTGGAAGCGATCGAGGCGGTCGGGCTCGATTCGGGTGAAGTGGGGAACCCCCCGGAGAAGTTCCAAAGAGCGTTCGCCGAAGCCCGCCGGCTCGGCCTCCGGGCCGTGGCCCATGCCGGCGAGGAAGGGCCACCCGCCTACGTCTGGGGTGCTCTCGACATCCTCGGAGCGGAGAGGATCGACCACGGCGTCGCCGTCGAGCAAGACGCCGAACTGATGCAGCGGATCGTCACGGAGCGGATCCCGCTCACCATGTGCCCGCTGTCGAACGTCAAGCTCCGGGTGTTCGACACGCTGGCGGACCACAACCTGAAGCGCCTTCTCGATGCCGGAGTCCCCGTGATGGTCAACTCCGATGATCCGGCCTACTTCGGCGGTTATCTCACGGAGAACTACCTCGCCGCCCAGCAAGCCTTGGGGCTCGACGAGGACGATGTGGCCCGGCTGGCGCGCAACGGGATCGAGGCGACGTTCCTCGACGCCGACCGCAAGGCGGCGCTGCTCGCCGAACTCGACGCCTACCTCTCCGAGCAAGGCTGAGGGTCAGGCCACCTCGAACAACCCGGCGGCGCCCATTCCCCCGCCGATGCACATCGTCGCGACCACGTAGCGGGCGCCCCGCCGCTTTCCCTCGATGAGAGCATGCCCGACCATGCGAGCTCCCGACATGCCGTAGGGGTGCCCGATCGAGATCGCACCCCCGTTCACATTGAAGATCTCGTTGTCGATGCCGAGCCGGTCGCGGCAGTAGATCGTCTGAACCGCAAAGGCCTCGTTGAGCTCCCAGAGACCGATGTCGTCCATGCGCAGCCCGGTCCGTTGCAGCAGCTGGGGCACTGCGAAAACCGGCCCGATGCCCATCTCGTCGGGATCGCACCCGGCCACCGCCAATCCCCTGTAGTAGCCCAGGGGTTCCAGACCCCGCTGCGAGGCGAGATCGGCGTCCATGACCACACAGGCCGCGGCGCCGTCGGAGAGCTGGCTGGCGTTGCCCGCCGTGATCGTCCCGCCGTCGAACACCGTCTTCAGGCCAGCCAGCCCCTCGGCCGTCGTGCCGGGACGGTTCCCCTCGTCGCGCTCCAGCGTCACCCGCTCCTTCGATTCCTCACCGGTGCCGCGATCCCGGACGATCTTGGTGGCGGTGACGGCGACGATCTCATCGTCGAAGTGCCCGGCCTCCTGAGCCGCAGCGACTCGTTGCTGGCTCTGCAGCCCGTACTCATCCTGTGCCTCGCGCCCGATGCCGTACCGTTCGGCAACGACCTCGGCCGTTTGGAGCATCGGCATGTACATGTGGGGCTGCAACTCCAAGAGGGCCGGATCGAACGACCGGTATTGATTCATGTGCTCGTTCTGGACGAGGCTGATCGACTCCAGACCTCCGGCGACCACCACCTTCATGCCGTCGACCATGATCTGCTTGGCGGCGGTGGCGATGGCCATCATCCCCGAGGAGCACTGCCGATCGATCGTCATCCCCGAGGTGGTTGTCGGAAGCCCCGCCGCAAGGGCGCATTGTCGCGCCACGTTGTAGCCCGTCGTTCCCTGGGTGAGGGCGTTCCCCATGATCAGATCGTCGATCTCATCGCCTTCGACGCCGGCTCGCGATACCGCCTCTCGCACTGCGACCGCCCCCAGAGACGGCCCCTCCAGGTTGTTGAACGCTCCCCGGTACGCCTTGCCGATCGGCGTTCGAGCCGTCGACACGATCACTGCTTCACCCATGAGAGACCCCTCTCGACCGGTGCCAGCCTAAAGCCGCCCACCACCTAGGGCCGAAGGACTCTAGGAACCGCTCGACCCGGTCCATTATCCACAGGGACACCGACCGAGGGGGACACGAGGATGCAACGACTCCTACGGCTCACGATGGTGCCGGCGATGATCGCAGCCGCCGCCGCGCTCCCCTCCGTGGCGACCGCGGCCGCCGGGTACACCTGCGGAGGTGCGACCGCCACGATCGTCGGCACCGAAGGAGACGACCTGCTCACCGGCACCACCGGCGCCGACGTGATCGTGGGTCGGGCCGGGAACGACGAGATCAGGGGCCTCGGCGGCGACGACATCATCTGCGGCGGCGACGGTGCGGACCGGATCTTCGGCGGTGGTGGTGCCGACGACCTGCGGGGTGGCGGCGGGCCCGATGAGATCGACGGTGGGGCGGGACCCGACTCCCTGTTCGGTTGGTCGGGCAACGACACGCTGCGCGGCGGGGACGGACCCGACGAGATCGTGGGCGGTTCCGGCAACGACGAGGCCAGAGGGGGGGCCGGCTTCGACGTGTGCGACGCCGAGCGTCGCTCCAACTGCGATCGGGTCGGCCTCGAGCCCGGGGACCGGGGCGCCGCCGTTCGCCACCTGCAACGGTCCCTCACCGAAGCGCTCCTGTACCGGGGTCCGATCAACGGACGCTACAACGACAAGACGGCGGCCGCGGTGATCACATTCCACAAGGTCGTCGAGCGGCCGCGGACCGACACCTGGCAGGCGTCCGACTGGGACCGTCTCGCCGAGTTCCGACCCCGGGTCCCCAAGCACCGCACCGGCGACCCCGATCGGCTCGAGGTGGACATCGGCCACCAGGTCGTGTATCTGATCGAAGACGACGAGGTGGCGGCAATCATGCCGACGAGCACCGGGGGCGGCTACCTCTACTACAGCAAGCGAGCCGAGGCCTGGGTCTCGGCGCGGACCCCGCGCGGCTCGTTCCGGTTCTTCAACCACTCCAACGGTTGGAATTGCGATCCGCTCTACGGATGGTGCATCTACGAGCCGTGGTCGTTCACCACCGGCTATGCCCTGCACGGGTACACCTCGGTGCCGGCCTACCCCGCCTCACACGGCTGCGTGCGGGTCCACAACTGGGAGGCCGACTGGCTCGAAGACCATCTGTTCATCGGCATGCGCATCCACATCTGGGACGACTGACGAATCTCGGGTCAAAAGCCCCTTGGCGAAGCCGTTCGAAGCGCACATGATGGGCGCATGAACGATCTCGAGCGGGTCCTCCGAGAGCTAGCACGACTCACCGAACGGCTCACCCGACTCCCCGACGAGGTCGGGGAAGACCGCGAATCGCTCGAGGCCGAACGCAACAACCTCGAGGAACAGGCCGCCCGGCTTCGCGACAAGCAGGCCTCCTGATCCCCGAGGCGGCCGTCCCGGCTATGGTGCGCCGCGATGGGATGGCCACCAGCACCTTCGTTGCGTGGTTCTGATGACCGCTTTCCGCGCGAACAGGGGGTAGGAGGGGCCTGGGCGATCGATCCCGAAGGGACCCAAGCGCCGTCTTTCACCATCGACCCGTTCGTGGGCCACCGCCTGTGGCGAGTGGCTCCGGCCGGCCGCTACGGGAACGAACCCGGCGATCCGATTCTGACCAGCGCCACCACCAGCACCATCTGGGAGGGACCGCGGCACGTAGCCGGGTGTCGCACCCGCCTCCCCCTCCGCATCGGCCGCAGCACCCTTCGGCCCCACCCGGAGCAGCCGGCCCCGGTGCTCGGCTGCCGGTGCGGCATCTACGCCATGAAGGATCCGATGCGGCCTCCTCGCCCGTGGATGTGGGCCCAAGGATCCGTCGAGCTGTCCGGGATCATCTTCGAGGGAAGCCGCGGCTACCGGGCCGAACGAGCCCGGATCGTCGGTCCTCTCGAGATCATCGCCGGCATGGGGTGCCGACCCGCGTGTCTCAAGCCGCTGTGCCCCCGCCGGGCCGACTGGATCAGGATCGGGCCCACCCTCTACCTTCCCCGGTGCGACGATCACCTCGAACCACCTGGGTCCTTCACGAACCTGCCGCTCATGGACTTTCTGGACCGAGTGGCCGAGTCCTTCGCCGTGCGATACGGCGTGACGATCAAGGAGCACTGACCGTGGACATCGGTGAGATCGAACGCATCTGGGAGTCGGAGCCGCTCGAAGAGCCGGTCTCGGCGCCCGAGGAGACTCCCGAGCCGGTCGAGCAGCCCACACCGGCGTAGACCGCGCGTAGCGTGAGGGCACCAGCCCGGAGGTCCTGGTGCGTGCCCGATTGCTGCTGGCGCTGAGTGCTCTCCTCCTCGGAGTACCCGGCTCGCCAGATCCCCCTCGCACGTTCACGATCGCGGCCGGCGGCGACCTCCTGATCCATCGCAGCATCGCCGCCCAGGCCGACGCCAACGTCCCGGGATACGGGACCCACGACTTCGCGCCGCTGCTGGCCCCGATCGAGCCTTGGATCTCGCCGGCGGATCTCGCCATCTGTCACCTCGAGGTCCCGCTCTCCTCCACCAACGTCGGCCTCTCCTACTACCCCGGCTTCAACGCTCCGTGGGAACTCGCAGACGCCATTGCCGCCACCGGCTACGACACCTGCTCGACGGCCTCGAACCACGCCCTCGACATGGGTCGGACCGGGGTCGAGGCCACCCTCGACATCCTCGATCGGGCCGGGGTGGGTCACACCGGCACGGCCCGAACCGCCGCGGAGCGCCGACCCAATCTCATCACCATCGAGGGCGTCACGATCGGTCACCTCTCCTACACCTACGGAACGAACGGCATCCCGTCGCCCGACCCGTGGTCGGTGAATCGAATCGACGTCGATCGGATACTCGCCGACGCCGCCTGGGCCCGGGATCACGGGGCTGATTTCGTGATCCTGTCGCTCCACTGGGGCGCCGAGTACTCCGTGCGCCCCACGAGCGCCCAGGTCGATCTGGCCAAGACGCTGCTCGCCTCCGAGGACATCGACCTGATCCTGGGGCACCATGTCCACGTCGTCCAACCGATCGATCGCATCGGCGACGAGATCGTGATCTACGGCATGGGCAACCAGCTGTCCAACATCCGCGGATCGGGAGGCCAGCGATCCGGTGCCGAAGACGGGATCATCGTCCACCTGGAGGTCACCGAGACCGACGCCGGCTTTCGGGTCACCGAACTCACCTACACCCCCACCTGGGTCCACCCGATCACCAAGCAGGTCGTGCCCGTCCTTCACGCCGCCGCCACCGGAGCGGGGCCGTCCCATGATCTCAGAGGATCCCTGGAGCGCACCATCGATCGGGTGACACTCCTCACCGAAGTCGCCCTGAGCCCCTCCCCCTGGCCCGAAGTCGCCTGCCGAGGCCGGTGGGCCACCCTGGTCGGAACCTCCGGCCCCGACATCCTCACCGGGACCGACGGGGCGGATGTCATCGTGGGCAGAGCCGGCGACGACACCATCGCCGGGGACGGGGGCAACGATTTGATCTGTGGCGGCCGCGGGAACGACACCATCCGCGGCGGGGAGGGCGCCGATCTCGTGCAGGGCGGCCGGGGTCGCGACACATTGCAGGGCGAGGGCGGCGACGACCACCTCGACGGGGGGCGGCTGGGCGACCTCCTCCTCGGCGGGCCGGGAGACGACCTCCTCGAGGGCGGTCCCGGTGGCGACGACCTCTACGGGAACTTCCACGACGACCTTCTCGTGGGTGGGGCCGGTGAAGATCGACTCCACGGCGGGCCCGGGGCCGACGTCCTGGCCGGCGGCGTCGGTGACGACGACCTGTGGGGCGATCACCACGACGACCGGCTGGAGGGAGGCCCCGGCGACGACGGTCTCCGGGGTGGGGCGGGCATCGACGGGCTCGACGGCGGGGATGGAGAAGACCGGTGCCGGAATGGTGAGACGAACGCCCATTGCGTTCAGGTGATGCGATGACTCTCAGCCCCGGCCACCTCTGGCCCAGTCCCGGCTGCGGATCCCGGAGACCGGCCAGCCGGAGAAGCGACGCGCCACCAGATTGGTGACACCGTCCCGGTATTCGAGAACCCCCTCGACGATCAGCCCCACGCTGCGACGGGCCACCTCCCGCTGGCCGAACCACACGTCGGGGAGGACCACCACGTTGAGCATCCCCGTTTCGTCCTCGAGG
>JBFELU010000003.1:0-71647 GCA_041551965.1 Acidimicrobiia bacterium | reverse complement strand
GAGATCCCCCGATCGCGTCCTCAAGCGGCCTCGCCTCGTTTCTTCAACATCATCTGCCGAAGCCGAGACACGCACCTCGATCGACTCTGCGTTCGGCTCGGCGCGCGCCACCGTCCAGGCACAGAGAGAGGCGAAGACCGCGAACACGGTGACGACGACGCTATACCGGACGAACTTCGACGCAGCAGCGTCCATCCCAGCCTCCTTGTGACTCGACGGCCACAGAAGTCAATCTCCACCCGACGGACTGAGTCTCAAAGTAGCAGATGCGACCACACCGCGTAGCAGACGCAAGCGCCCGCCCGAGGATTCGGCGGCACCAGGCGCCATGTCCCGGTGACGGCTCCCGACCCGATCCCTACCATCGCCCCGTGGACGCCATTGCCGCCGCAGCCGAGCTGCTCCGAGACGCCGAGCGGATCCTGGTGTTCACCGGCGCCGGGATCTCCACCGAGTCGGGCATCCCCGACTTCCGGGGCCCAAACGGAGTGTGGACCAAGGTCGATCCCGCCGAGTTCAACTACTCCCGGTACCTGGCGAACCCGGAGACCCGGCGTCGCTCGTGGCAGATGCGGTTCGCCTCGGGAATGCTCGATGCCGAGCCGAACGAGGCCCATCGGGCCCTGGTGCCGCTGTGGGAATCGGGTCGGATGCTCGGGTGTGTCACCCAGAACATCGATGGCCTCCACCAGGCGGCGGGCCTCCCACTCGGAGCCGTCGTGGAACTGCACGGGAACGCGCACGAGACCGAGTGCGTCTCCTGTCGCGACCGCACCCCGACCACCGAGACACTGGAGCGGGTCGAGGCCGGCGAGGAAGATCCTCCCTGTCGGCGGTGCGGCGGCATCCTCAAGACGGCCGTCGTGATGTTCGAGGAAGCGATGCCGATCGTCGAGACGGATCGTGCCATGCGGATGGCCGGCCGCTGCGATGCCGCTCTCAGCGTGGGCTCGACCCTCGGCGTCTACCCGGCGGCGTTCGTTCCCCTCACCGTTGCCGACCGGGGCAAGCCGCTCGTGATCCTCAACATGGGGCCCACCGAACTGGATCACCGGGCGGCGGCGCGCATCGACGCCCCGGCCGGTGACGCCCTGCCGGTCTTGGTCGAACTCATCTTGGGTGACTAGATAGTACGTAAAGTAGTCAAGTAGCCCACAAACCGCGTCGATGCGTGGAGTGTGAGGCACAACCACAGATCGTACTCGTGGGTCCACCGGATCCTCGCTCTCGGTGCGGCGACCACCCTCCTCGGGGCCCTCTTGGTCGTCGTCCCCGGCCGCCCCGTCGCCGCGGAAACCACCTTCACCTTCGAGGGCGGAGGCTTCGGTCACTCGGTGGGCATGAGCCAGTACGGCGCCTACGGGATGGCGCTCGAGGGCTACAGCTGGCAGCAGATCATCACCCACTACTTCACCGGCGCCTCGGTCGCCGAGGCCGATCGCTCGTTCACCCGCGATCCCATCTGGGTCAACCTCGTCCAAGAGCGGGGTCGGATCGACCTCACCCCCATCGCCACCGGCAACGGCCCGGCGGCCCCGGTCACCGTCACCCGTGGCGACAAGAGCCTCACCGCCGGTGAGGGCGAGACGATCACCGTCAGCCACCTCGGCGACGGCCGGTGTCAGGTGAGCACCGGCGGCGACAGCTTCCAGGGCAACTGCTCCATCGACCTGGAGTGGGACGGCTGGGTACACAACCCCACCACTGCGATCAGGCTCGGTGACTGCTCGCATCCCGACTGGAACAACGGCGGCACCAAGCCCTGCCGCTACGCCTACGGCGGGCTCCGCATACGGCCCGACAACAACACCCAGACCTTCAACGTGTCGGTGGAGATCGACATCGAGGATTACCTGCTCGGGCTCAACGAGAGCCCGTACTCGTGGGGCAGCGCCGGAGGCATGGAGGCGTTGCGGGCCCAAGCGGTCGCCGCCCGCTCCTATGCCCTCCACCGCACCATCGAGCGGGGCGACCCGGCGGGCCGACCCTGGTGTTGGTGCCACGTGTACGACACGACGATCGACCAGTTCTACGTGGGCTGGGGTCACCTCCGGCCCGAGTGGACCGAGGCCGTCACCTCGACCGCCGGGATGGTGGCCACCCACCCCAGCGAGACCCGCAACGGAAAGCTGATCCCGATCGAGACCTTCTACTCCTCGAGCACCTTCGGTGCCACCGAGAACTCCGAAGACGGGTTCATCACCTTCGTCCCCTACCTCCGCAGCGTGCCCGATCCGTGGAGCCTGATGCCGGAGACCGGCAACCCCTACGGCCGGTGGACCACCAGTTTCACCGGGTCCCAGCTGGCCGCCCGGCTCCCCGGGATGTCGAGCGTCACCGACCTCGCCATCACCGAGTGCTCGGCGACGGGAGCGGCACTCGAGATCACCTTCTACGGCAACGGCGGCCCCCGGGCATTCAAGACCCGCGACCTCCGCGGCCAGCTCGGGCTCCTCTCGATGCAGATCACCAACGCCGGTTCGCCGCTCCCGAACCGACCTCCCTGCGGCGCGGCCGACGGTTCCCCCCAGCCGGAAGAAACCGAGTCGACCACCACCGTCCCCGATCAACCCGACCCGCAGAGCGGCAACACCGATCCGGGGCCGGCGATCCTGGTCGGACTCGTCGTCGACGACGACAACAACGGCGATAGCGCCGGAAACGCCGACGGAACCGCCCAATGCGGGGAGACCGTGGAGCTCACCACCGTCGTTCGCAACGTGGGCGCCGACCTGACCGGAGTGGGTGCCACGGCCCGCTCGGAAGACCCCTACGCCACCGTGCTCTGGAACGAAGCCTCGGCACTCCCCGACCTCATCTCCGGGTCCGAAGCCGGCAACGAAGACGACTGGGACGTCGCCATTGCCCCGAACACCCCCGACGGCCACCGCGCTCGACTCACTGTCGTCGTCGAGGCTGCCGAGGGCGGGCCGTGGAGCCTCGACGTCACCGTGCAGGTCTCGTGCGCCCGGATCGACGCGGTGGCGGCAGCAGGAACCATGGACCTCAACCGCAACGGCACGCCGGACGTGGTCACCGCCTACCGCGACGCTGCGGGCCGACCCCACCTCGCGGTCCGTGACGGCAACGGCAGTCAGATCCTGGCGCCCACCCCGATAGCCCAGACCGGCTACGAGGTGGTCGATCTCGAGGTCATGCCCAACGGGAGCGAGGCCGCCGTCCTGCTGCACAACCCGACGAACCACAAGGTGCGGATCGTGCTCGTCGACCTCCGCACCGGACAGAAGACCGCCACCATCAAGGGAGGGGCCCGCCACGAGGTGTTCGGCCTCGCCATCCTCCCCGGGGTCACCAACGGCGCCACCGGCCTGGCGGTGCTCGAACGCAACAAGGCCGGCGGCAAGATGAGAGTGGCGGTACGCCGAGCCGACACCGGCGGGACCATCAGGACGATCGGAGTCGGCTTCGAGGCCGTCGACCTCGCCGCCCTCGGGAACGTGGGCCGCACCACCGCACCCGATCTCGCCGTCCTGGGCCGCAAGGCCTCGGGCACCGTGATCGCCGTCGTGGCCGACCCCCGATCCGGCAAGCGGGTGTCGACCATCAAGTTCGCCGACGCCATGCAGCCGACCGATCTCGCCATCCAACTCGACGGGTCCGGCGGTCCCGGCGACCGGCTTATTGCCGTCGGTGTGACCGCCGCAGGAGAGATCCGAATCGCCACCGCCGACGTGCGCACCAAGCTCGTGGTCCGCACCGCCGATCTCCCACTCGGGAGCCCCATCGACGCCGTCGCTCTGCCCGACGTCGGAGGATCGGCGACCCCCGACCTGGCGGTGCTCGGCCTGGCGGACGACGGAACCGTGACCGCCATCGTCATCGACCCGGGCAACGGCCATATCATCGCCGGTCCCGAGCTTCCCGCCGACCTGGAGCCCCGCGACCTGGCCGTGATCAGGGGACTGGGCGCCTCGGGCGTGGCGCTGGCGTCCCTGGGGATCTCACCGGCCGGTGAGGGGACTATCACCCTCCGTGACGCCGCCTCGGGTCGCGACCTCGGATCCCTCGCGGTTCCCTAGACGCCTCCGGAAGGGCCCTCCCGGGCCCGGCTACCATCGGGCGGCCCATGGACCTATCTTCCGCACAGCGCTCGGGCACGTCCTACATGGTGGTCGGCACCCTGGTGGCGGCCGTCGCCGCTTACCTGTTCCAACTGATCGCCGGCCGGTCGCTGGGCCCCACCGAGTTCGCACCGGTCACGGTGTTGTGGACAATCCAGTTCCTGGCCTTCACCACCGTGTTCATGCCCATCGAGCAGCTCACCATCCGCCGTCTCTCCGCAGCCGAGCCGGTCACCACCCCATGGGGCCTCTACGGGGGACTCATCGTCGGTGCGGCGGCCGCCTCGGTCGTCTTCGGGGTCCTCACCCTCGACCGTCTCTTCGACGGAGAAGCCGCCTACTTGGTGGTGATCGCGGTGCTGGTCGGCGCCTACGGTTTGTTTGCGCTGGGGCGCGGCTTCCTGGCCGGTCGGCTCCGCTACCGGGAGTACGGCCTGTCGACCTTGGCCGAGTCGGTGCTGCGGCTGGCCGTGGCCATCGCCCTCCTCGCAGTGGGGATCGGCGCCCTCGGGCTCGGATGGACCCTCGTGATCGGGGCCTTTGTCGTCCTGCTGTGGAGACCCTTCGGTGAGACGGGTGAGGACGATCAACCAAACCGGCCCGGGGAAACGGCCGCCGTCCTGTTCCCCTTCATCATCGCCAACGGCGCCTCCCAGACCATCGTCGCCGCCGGACCGCTGGTCGTCGGGGCCCTGGGAGCCCCCGCCGCGGAAGTCAGCGTCTTCTTCGAGACGTTCCTCCTCTTCCGGGCGCCCCTCACGGTCTCCTACAGCCTGGTGGCCCGGATCCTGCCCCCCTTCACCGCCTTCGCCGAGCGCGATGACTTCGCCACGATGCGACGCTGGGCATTGCGGCTCGGGGCCGTGGGTGTGGCGGCGGCGGCGGCGGCCTACGGGGTGGGCCGCTGGGTGGGCGCCGACGCCGTCGAGTTGATGCTGGGCTCCAAGTTCCGACCCAGCGTGGAGCTGGCGGCGCTCGCCGCCGCCGGCGTCGCCATCGCAACCCTCGCCCTCTTCACCCAACAGCTGCTCATCGCCCGAAGGGCCACGGCCCGGCTCGCTGCCGCCTGGCTCCTGGGATTGGCGGTGGCGGCGGTCGTGGTGTGGATCGACAGCAGCGGGGATTCGATCCGGGTGGGCCGGGCGTTCCTCGCCGGGGAAGCCGCTGCGTTTGGGGCGCTCGTCGTCGCAGCCGCGCAGCGCTGACGAGCCGCCTCAGCGAGCTCCGAAGCCCGACATGACCGTCCAGACGCTGCGCCCCAAGACCTCCAGGTCGAGCCAGGGCGAGACGTGCTTGATGTAGTAGAGGTCGTAGGAGAGCTTTTCGATCGTGTCCGCCTCCGAGTCGGCGTAACCGAAGTTCACCTGGGCCCAGCCGGTGATACCGGGCCGCACCAGGTGGCGGTGGGTGTAGAAGGGGATGCTCTCGGTGAAGCGATCCACGAACGCTCCCTGCTCGGGTCGGGGCCCAACCAGGCTCAGGTCCCCCCTGAGCACATTCCAGAGCTGAGGCAGCTCGTCGACCCGTATCCGCCGCAAGACCTTCCCGACCCGGGTGAGCCGAGAGTCGCCCCTGGTGGCGAACTGGGGCTCGGCGGCACCGTCCCAGCGCATGGTGCGAAACTTGACCAGCGTGAACGCCCGGCCTTCGAGCCCGATGCGCCGCTGCTTGAAGATGATGGGGCCGGGTGAATCGATCCGAATGGCCAGAGCGATGATGAGGCCGAACGCGAGCGCAATGGGCGAGGCGACCAGAACCATCAGGGTGTCGAGCATCCGCTTCGTTCGCACATAAGGGCCTCGGCCTTCCAGCGGCACCGTGAGCTCCCAACCTTCGTGGAGGTGAACGATGGCCAGCCGGCCGGTGTGCTCTTCGTAGGCCGACACGAGGGACCGCATGGGGTATCCGGCCAGATTGCAGGACGAGACGAAGCGGGCCATCTCGTCGGACAACACGGCTCGCAGGTCGACGGCGAGGGTGGTGCCCTTCGGGAGCGGGTGGTCGGGCACCTTGCCGGCCGGATCGAGGACCTCGATCACCTTGGCGTGCGGAGCGTCCATGAGATGGTCGATGAGCATCTTCTCCGAGGTCACGAGGACCATCTGCTCGGTCCACGGCCGCCGCCTCCGCACCGCCCGGTGGGCCAGCGTCAGCCCCAGCCACACCAGCGCAGTGGTGAAGAGATAGGACCGGGACCAATACGCCCGGGTCAGCACCAGGCTGAACGTCGCCACCGCCAATGAGACGCCGGAGAGCGTGAAAGCCCGCCCGTAGGAAGGTCTGGGTACCCCCGATCCCCCCGAACGGGTCGACACGAACAAGCCGATGATCGCCCCGGCTACGACGGATCCGAGCATCGTCCAGACATCGCTGCGGAAGTGCCACGGGACCGGGGTGCGGAACGCCAGCAGCGATGCCACCTCGAGGGCGACGACGAGCGCAACCAGATCGAGGATGATCGAGATCGAGAGTATGCGCCTGGCCATGGCTGCTCCTGAGGCTAACCTCCCCCGCCGATTCCTATTCCTCGCTCGATCACTCGCCGGCTCCTCCGACGAGATCTTCGGCGAGGGCGACCACGGTTCGCACCCCGAACCCGGTGCCCCCCTTGGTGAGGTAGTGCTCGGCCTCGGCGGCCCGGGCCGGACCAGCGATGTCGAGATGTACCCACGGGGTATCGCCCACGAACTCCTTCAGCAGGAGTGCGGCGTTGATCGCGCCACCCCATCGCGGCCCGGTGTTCTTCATGTCGGCCACGTCGGAATCGATCTTCTTGCGGTAGTCGGCGGGAAGCGGCAGCGGCCACACCCGCTCTCCCGCCCGGGCGGCTGCTCGCTCGACCTTGGCGCGGTCGGCCTCGGCTCCGAACACCCCAGCGATCTTGTCTCCGAGCGCCACCATGCAAGCCCCGGTCAAGGTGGCCAGGTCGACGATGAGGTCCGGCTCTGCCTCGGCAGCAAGCGACAGCCCGTCGGCGAGCACCAAGCGACCCTCGGCATCGGTATTGAGCACCTCGATGGTCTTGCCGTTGCGAGCCTTCAGCACGTCGCCGGGGCGCTGGGCGGCCCCGCCCGGCATGTTCTCGGTGAGCGGCGTGATCCCGAGCATGCGGATGGGAAGCCCCAGCGTGGCAACGGCCTGCATCGCGCCGATCACGGCGGCGGCACCGGCCATGTCGGTCTTCATCGTCTCCATCCCGTCGGCCGGTTTCAACGACAGGCCCCCCGAGTCGAAGACGATGCCCTTGCCGACCAGCGCCAGGAAGGCCTCGGCTCCTTCCGGTTCGTATCGCATCTCGACCATCCGAGGTGGGTTGGCGGCGCCGGCCGCCACCCCCAGCAGGCCCCCGAAGCCCTCGGCGGCGGCCTCCTCCTCGTCGTAGACGCGGACCGAGAAGCCGGCCCGGTCCCCCGCCTCCACCGCCAGCGCCGCCAGGGTGGCCGGAGGTTTGTGGGCCGGGGACTCGTTGACGAGGTCTCGAGCCAGCACCACGGCTTCGGCGATCACACGCCCCCGCTCGGCCTCCGCCAGCTCGTCGTCCGAGGCATCGATCAACGCCAGGGAGGTGGTCAGGGACGGCTTCGGTTCGCTGCGGTGGCGGTCGAAGGAGTACTGGCCCAACACGAATCCCTCCACGGCGGCCGACGCGGCACCGTCTGGAGCGGCGGCGTGCAGGGTCGTCGCCACCGTCTCGTGGCGGGTCACCGCCCCGCCGCCCACTCCGGCCGCCTGGCGGACCGCCTCGGCGTCCGGATCCTCGCCGAGCCCGACCAAGACCACCACCTCGAAGGGGAGATCACCACCCGGGAGCACAGCCAATTGGCCCGGCTTGCCGGTGAAATCGATCCGGTCGAGGTAGGTCTCGAACCACTCGCCGAATGAGCCGGCCACCGTCCTCCCCACAGCATCGAGGGAACGCTCGGCTCCCACGCCGACCACGAGAGCCCCGGCCTCCTCTGTGACGGTGCCCCGCCCGATCTCGACCATCGTCCTACTCCTTTCGACGGCTCGGCGTCCAGGTGGCCTCGGAAGCCCTGGCCAGCACGAACAGGTAATCGGCCAGCCGGTTGAGGTACCGGACCACCTCACTTCCTCGGATCTCCTGGACCCGGAGGTGGGTGACGGCTCGCCGTTCGGCCCGGCGCACGATCGTGCGCGCCAGATCCAGGGCTGCGGCCACTTCGGATCCACCCGGCACCACGAACTCGTCGGGGAGGCCCGCCTCGTCGACGAGTTCGTCGATCGCCTGCTCGAGCCCATCCACCATCTCGGCCGTGGCCAGGCTCACCCCTCCTTGGAGGGCCTCCCTTCGCGAACTTGCGAGCTCGGCTCCAACGACGAAGAGGTCGCGTTGCACCTCGAGTATCCGCGCACCGATCGCCTCGTCGGCGACAGCCCGGGCAACCCCCAGGGCCGACACGGCCTCGTCGACTGCTCCGTAGGCCTCGGGCCCACTGTGATCCTTGGCGACCCGCCCTCCGTAGAGGAGGCCGGTGGTGCCGTCGTCGCCCTTGTGGGTATAGATCTTCACGGGCGCCGATTGTACGGCCTCAGCCGAGAACGGGTCCGTCGACGAGCAGGCGGCCGACGACGGCCGCTCCGAGCGCGGTGAGGACCGCCAGGTAGGAGAGCCCGGTGGCGGCCATCACTCCCGAATACCCCGGTTCACCGAGCGCAAACCACACGCCGACCATCAGCAGGGCGCTGGCGATCGCCAGTGCCACGTATCCCAGTCCGAGCACTGCATCGCCGCTCGCCCACGGCAGAGCGCCGAGGGCGCCGACCACCACCGCATCGACGACGGCGCCGGCCAGGCCGGCGGCCGCCAAACGACGGAGAGCCCAGCGAGGCAACGTCGGATCGACCAGATACCAATGGCCGAACATCATCTCGCCGGTGACCCCACCCAGGAACAGGGTCCCGGCCGCCGCCGAGGCCGCGCCTCCTTCGAGAGCACCGGCAACGACGAGGGTTCCGCCGCCGGCCACCAGCATCACCGCGGCGATTGGAGGCCGGCGCGCCGCCAGCGTGCCGCAGGCCACCAACACCGCGCCGACGACGGCCGCAGTCCCTCCGCCGCTCAACGCCGCCGGGATCCCCGCTCCCAGCGCGACGGCACCGCCCAGCCACACGAAGCCGGGTCCGGTGATCCGCCACCAGGCCACTACGGCGGTGCAGAGCGCGAGCCCGGCCGCCCAGACGCTGAGGACGAAGGAGGGAGTGAGTTCCACGGCCGGCGTGATGATAGGGATTGGGCTGTTGCGGGATGCCGGTACAATCCGGCCCGTTCCGCTGCCACCTCCGTGGCGTCACGCGGCCATCACACAAAGGATCACCCGTGCCCGACACCGCCAATCACCTCATTGCCCCGCACGGCGGGACGCTCATCGACCTCTTGGTCGAGGCCGACCGCGGCGAGGAACTCAAGAAGGCCTCCCGCGACTGGCCGTCGATCGACCTCAACGAGCGCCACGTCGCCGATCTCGAACTGCTGCTCAACGGAGGTTTCTCTCCGCTGACCGGCTTCATGACCAAGGCCGACTACGACTCGGTGTGCACCGACATGCGTCTCGCCGACGGAACCCTGTGGCCGATCCCGATCTGCCTCGACGTCGACCGGGAAACGGCCGAGAGCCTCTCTCCCGGTACCAGCGTCGCGCTGCGCGACGACGAGGGGGTCATGATCGCCGCTCTCCACATCGAGGAGGTATGGGAACCCGATCGCGAGGCGGAGGCCCGACAGGTGTTCGGCACGACCAGCCTGGAGCACCCCGGGGTGAACTTCCTGCTCACTCGCACCCACCCCTACTACGTGGGCGGCCGTCTCGAGGGGCTGCAGCTCCCCACCCACTACGACTTCCGCACGCTCCGCATGAGCCCCCGCGAGGTCCGGGAGAGATTCCATCGCCGGGAGTGGCGCCGGGTCGTGGCGTTCCAGACGCGCAACCCCATGCACCGGGCCCACCTGGAGCTGACGGTGCGCGCCGCCAAGGGGGCGCGAGCCAACCTCCTGATCCACCCGGTGGTGGGCATGGTGCGCCGCGGCGACGTCGACCACTACACGAGGGTTCGTGCCTACCAGGCGGTCCTCGATCGCTATCCGCGCAACACCGCCGAGCTGGCGCTCCTCCCGCTGGCCATGCGGATGGCCGGTCCCCGGGAAGCCGTGTGGCACGCCATCATCCGCAAGAACCACGGCTGTACCCACTTCATCGTCGGACGGGACCACGCCGGACCGGGCTCTGATTCGAACGGCGACCCCTTCTACGGCCCGTACGACGCCCAGGAGCTGCTGGCTCAGCACACCGAGGAGATCGGGGTCGAGATGGTGCCCTTCAAGATGATGGCCTATCTCCCCGACGAGGACGCCTACATGCCGATCGACGAGGTCCCCGAGGGCGCCAAGACCCTGACGATCTCGGGCACCGAGCTGCGGGCCCGCCTCGCCGACGGCCGTGAGATCCCCGAATGGTTCACCTTCCCCAGGGTGGCCGACGAGCTCCGCCGCACCCATCCGCCGCGGGCCCGGCAGGGTTTCACCGTGTTCTTCACGGGGCTGTCCGGCTCGGGCAAATCCACCGTCGCCAACGTGCTGCGGGTCAAGCTGCTCGAAATGGGAGGCCGGCCGGTGACGCTGCTCGACGGCGACATCGTGCGAAAGAACCTCTCCTCCGAACTGGGCTTCTCCAAGGAGCACCGCGACCTCAACATCCTCCGGATCGGGTTCGTGGCCTCGGAGATCACCAAGAACGGGGGCATCGCCATCTGCGCTCCCATCGCCCCCTACGACACCGTGCGGAGGCAGGTTCGGGAGACGATCGCCCCGAGCGGCGGCTTCATCCTCGTCCACATCGCCACGCCGCTGGAGGTGTGCGAGCAGCGGGACCGCAAGGGCCTCTATGCCAAGGCCCGGGCCGGAATCATCAAGGAGTTCACCGGCATCTCGGATCCTTACGAGGAGCCGACCGACGCCGATCTGGTGATCGACACCACCGACATCAGTCCCGCCAATGCCGCCCAGCAGATAATCCTCCACCTCGAGCACGAGGGGTTCATCGAGCCGAGGAGGGACTGAGCCCCCGCCTCAGGGTTGCAGCATGCGCTTGAGTCGACGGGACGTGATCGCCACCCCGATTGCGCCCATGCCGACCAGGAAGCCGATGTGCCCGGCGAGGCTCCAGTCGAACACCCCGAAGGTGAGCGAACGGATCAGCTCGACACCGTGATACAGCGGTGACAACCGGGTGAACACCTGGAACCCCTCGGGGTACACATCGAGGGGGTAGAAGGTGGCCGAGAACAGGAACAGCGGCAGGGTCACCATGTTGACCAGGTCGAAGTCCTGCCACGAGCGCATGAAGGTCGCGGTGGCCATCCCGCAGGCGGCGAAGGCGAAACCGATCAACAGGGCGGCCGGCAGCGCCAGGATGCCCCAGAACGACGGCATGAGGCCCATGGCCGCCATCACCACCAGGAACCCGGCCGCATAGACGGCACCCCGCCCCAACGACCAGGTGATCTCGCCGACGGCGATGTCGGCCGACTGCATCGGTGTCGCCAGCACCGCGTCGTACACCTTGCCGTACTTGAGCTTGAAGAAGATGTTGCCCGTCGACTCATAGATGGCACCGTTCATGGCCGCCGAGCCGAGCAGCGCCGGGGCCACGAATACGGCGTAGTCGACCGCGGTCCCGCCCGGCCCGGTCACATCGCCGACCAGCTCACCAATCCCCACGCCGATCGAGACCAGGTAGAACAGCGGCTCGAAGAACCCGGAGAACACCAGCATCCACGCCCTGCGGTACACCAGGAAGTTCCGCTCCAGAATGCGGCCGGCCCCGCGTCCGGCCAGCAGCGGAGCCGGGACCACCCGCCCGGCCAGCGTCGGCGAGTTCACAGCACGAGCCTCCTGCGCATCAACCGCACCGCGACCGCCGTGCCGACGAGAATCCACAGACCCAGGTAGGCGAAGCTGATCCAGGGGCTGATCCGGAACCCGATGTCGAGAGCGATGCCGCGGCACAGGGCCACCCCGTGCCACAGCGGGGTGACGAAGGCGAACCACTCCACGGCATCGGGCAGCTGCGAGATCGGGAAGAAGGTCCCCGAGAACAGGAACAGCGGCAGGATCCCGAACCGGAACATCGTCGCGATGCCGATCTCGTTGTCGAGGCGGGCCGTGTACGCGGTGACCGCCGCAGCAAAGGCCGATCCGGTGAGCACAGCCGGCGGTACCGCCAGCATGCCTTCGAGCAAGGTGGTGGCGCCGAACAGCGTCATGATCACCGAGTAGACGGTCGTCACGAAGGTGAGCCGGATCGCCACCCAGCCGAGTTGGCCGACCACGAGGTCACGCACGTCGATCGGGGTCGCCAGGGCGGCGTGGTAGGTCTTGCGCCACTTGATACCCGCCATCACCGGGTAGGAGGCATCCCCGGCGGCCGTCTGCATCGCGGTCGCCGCCAACAGGCCCGGGGCCAGGAAGGTCAGATACGGGAGATCCACGGTCGAGATCCCCTCCCCCGCATCGACCAGCTCCCCGAGACCAACCCCCATCGCCAGCAGGAACAGGACCGGGTTGAGGAAGGTCGAGATCACGCTCCCCCGCCAGGTACGGCGATACACCCTGGCCCCCGACTCGACGACGCGTAGCGAGGCGGGGAGCGCCATCAGTCGATCAGGCTCCGCCCGGTGAGCCGCAGAAAGACGTCCTCGAGCGTGGAGCGGCGGGTCATCGTCGACTCGGGGACGATACCGCGCTCGGCGACCTCGACCATGGCCCGATCGGCGTCGTCGGTGTACAGCAGCACCCGGTCGGGGAGCACTTCGGTCCGCTTGGCGAGGCCTTCGAGACGTTCGGCGGCCCGATCCCGCTCGTCGACCGGGAAGCGCAGCTCGACGACCTCCCGGGTCGAGTAGCGATCGATGAGCTCACGGGGCGAGCCCTCGGCCACGATCTTGGCCTTGTCCATGATCACCAGGCGATCGCACAACTGCTCGGCCTCGTCCATGTAGTGGGTCGTGATGATCTGGGTCACCCCCTGCTGCTTGAGGCGATAGAGCCGATCCCACAGCAGATGCCGCGCCTGAGGGTCGAGCCCGGTGGTCGGCTCATCGAGGAGCAGCAGCTCGGGCTGATTGATGAGGCCCCGGGCGATCGTGAGACGGCGCTTCATGCCACCAGACAGAGCCTCGACCCGGCTGCTCCTCCGCTCCTCCAGCTGGGCGAACTCCAGGAGCTCGGCCACCCGCTCATCGATCACCTTCTTCGGCATCCCGAAGTAGCGCCCGTAGATCAGCAGGTTCTCGTACACCGAAAGCTCGAGGTCGAGGTTGTCTTCCTGGGGCACCACCCCGAGACGGGCCCGGATGTGGGGACCGTCGGCGGCGGGGTCCATGCCGAGCACACGGAGATGGCCGTCGCTCACCGGCGACACCGCACCGATCATCCTCATGGTCGACGACTTCCCCGCCCCATTGGGGCCCAGGAACCCAAAGGTCTCCCCCGGCCGCACGATGAAGTCGATGGCATCCACGGCGCAGAAGTCGCCGAACATCTTGGTGAGGCCCCGAGCCTCGACGAGATTCATGGCCGCATCACGGTAGCCGGAACGGGCGATCCCGAACTCGGCCCGGGCTCCTCAGGACCGGTCGAGCCAGCCTTGGATCCGATCGGCCACCGCCGACGGCGTGAGCCCCCACTCCTCGGCGAGCCGCTTCCAGGGGGCCGAGGCGCCAAAGCGATCGATCCCGATGGCGAGACCGTCGCCCCCCGTGAAGCGCTGCCAACCGAAGGTCGCGGCCGCCTCCAACGACGCCACCGGGATGCCCTCGCCGAGCACCGAAGCCCGGTAGGCCGCGTCTTGCGCCTCGAAGGCCTCCCACGAGGGCAGCGACACCACCCGCATCGAGACCCCCCGCTCGGCGAGGAGATCGGCCGCCTCGAGGGCGACCCACACCTCGGAACCGGTGGCGACCAACACGGCGTCGGTGCCGTCTCGGACCACATACCCGCCCCGGTGGACCCCTCCCGGTTCTCGCTCGAATTCGGGAAGACCCTGGCGCGTCAGCACCAGGGTGGTGGGTCCGTTGGTGCGGTTCAGGGCCAACTCCCACGCTTCGGCGGTCTCGGAGGCCGAGGCCGGTCGCACCACCCACATGTTGGGCATGGCCCGCAGCGAGGCAAGGTGCTCGATCGGCTGGTGGGTGGGCCCGTCCTCGCCCAGGAAGATCGAGTCGTGGGTGTAGATGAAGATCGTCGGAGCCCCCATGAGCGCCGCCAGCCTGGTGGCCGGGCGCATGTAGTCGTTGAAGACCAGGAAGGTCGCCCCGTAGGGCCGCAATCCGCCGTGGACCGCCATCCCGTTGAGCAACGCGCCCATGGCGTGCTCACGTACCCCGAACCGGAAGTTGCGGCCTTCCCGGGAATCGCGCTGGAACTCGGGGACGCCCTCGATGATGGTGTTGTTGGAGGGAGCGAGATCGGCCGAACCGCCCAGCAGGTTGGGCATCGAAGGGGCGACCTTGTTGATCACCATCCCCGAAGCCGTGCGGGTGGCGACCGCCTCCCCGACGCTCACACCGAGCGATCCGACCGTCACCGGCTGCTGGTCCCAGTACTGCGACCACCGGGCGGCCAGGTCGCCGTCGGCTGCAAAGGCGGCATCCCGGCGCTTCTCCCACGCCCGGCGGGCCTCGGAGCCGGCCGCCATGGCGTCGGCGAACAGCGCCCGAACCTCGTCGGGCACGAAGAACGGCTCGTACTCCCACCCCATGGCGGCCTTGGTGGCGGCGATCTCATCCTCACCCAGAGGGCTGCCGTGCGAGGCGGCGGTGTCCTGCTTCGTGGGTGCCCCGTGGGCGATGTGGGTGTGACAGACCACCAGCGAGGGGCGGTCCTCCATGTCCTTGGCGGCCGTGATGGCCTCGTCGATCGCCGCACGGTCGTGGCCGTCGACGTCGAGGGTGTGCCAACCCATCGCCGCCAGCCGGGCGGCGACGTCCTCGGTGAACGTGATGTCGGTGGACCCGTCGATGGAGATCTCGTTGTCGTCGTAGAGGCAGACGATCCGGCCCAATCCGAGGTGGCCGGCCAGCGAGGACGCCTCCGAGGAGATCCCTTCCATCAGATCGCCGTCACTCACGAACGCATAGGTTCGGTGGTCCACCAGACCGGGACCGAACACGGCCCGCAGGTGCTCCTCGGCGACCGCCATGCCGACGGCGGTGCCGAAACCCTGACCGAGGGGGCCGGTGGTCATCTCGATGCCCAGGTGAGGCTCCCGCTCGGGATGCCCCGCAGTCGGTGCGCCCCACTGGCGGAAGTTGCGCAGATCATCGATCGACAGGTCGAAGCCGGCCAGGTGCAGCAGCGCATACAGCAGCATCGAGCCGTGCCCGTTGGAGAGCACGAACCGGTCGCGATCGGGCCAGGTCGGATCGGTCGGATCCACCACCAGGTGCTTGGTCCACAGGGTCACGGCGATGTCGGCCATCCCCATCGGCATACCCGGATGCCCCGAGTTGGCTCGCTGCACCCCGTCCATCGCCAGCGTCTTGATCGTGTCGACGGCCAACTGCTCCGTGTCCATGACACATCCCTCTTCGATTTGAGACCTCAGCGTAGGCGGGGCCGGCGGCCTCTCAGGCGACCAGGTGCAGACGACGCGGGGAACGGTTCAGCCGCTCGACACCGACGTCGGTGACGACCACGATGTCCTCGATCCGCATCCCGAACTCGCCCGGCAGATAGATGCCGGGCTCCACCGAGAAGGCCATGCCCGGCTCGAGGGACTGGGTGTTGCCCGAGACGATGTAGGGCTCCTCGTGGACCTCGAGACCGATCCCGTGACCGGTGCGGTGCACGAAGAAGTCCCCGTAGCCGGCAGCCTCGATGATGTCCCGAGCGGCCCGATCTACGGCTTCGGCGGCCACCCCCGGAGCCACTGCGTCGACCGCCGCAGCCTGGGCCTCCTGCAACACCCCGTAGATCTCGGCGAACCGGGGCGGCGGATCTCCAACGTGGAAGGTGCGGGTGGTATCCGAGCAGTAGCCGTGCATCCGGCCCCCGAAATCGATGACGACGGCGTCGCCCTCGGCAATGAGCCGATCGCCGGCCTCGTGGTGGGGTGAGGCCCCGTTGGGCCCCGACCCGACGATGGCGAAACCGGCCGTGTCGTGACCCTCGTCGACCGCCAGTTCGGCGATCCGCCGAGCGAGATCCCTTTCGCTGCGGCCCGTGAAGGTCTCTGTGTCGAGGGCGGCAATGACTCGGTCTGTGGCCCGGGCGGCACTGCGGAGCCACTCGATCTCGGAGGCGTCCTTGCGCACCCGCAGCCGGGTCGTGAGCGGCGAGGCCGGATCGAAGGCGGCGCCCGGGACCGCCCGCTGGAGTGCCAGCAGAAACCGCGACCAGGTGTGATCCCCGACGGCGATCCGGGGAACGGATCTCACCAGTCCGGCGACGATCGCCACCGGGTCCTCGGTCTCGTCCCACGGCACGACCACGTAGGCTCCCCCGGGATCGGGGACCCGGGGTGCCTCGAGTCGGGGCACCACCAGGGTGGCCTCCCGCTCGTGCACCACCGTGAGCATCGTGAGGCGCTCCAGTTGGGGCGCCTCGTATCCGGTGAAATAGGGCAGGTCGGCACCCACCGACAACAGCAGGGCCCCCACCCCGGACTCCGCCATGACGTTGCGCAAGCGCTCGAGCCGTTGTCCGTGGTCGGCCGGGGGGAACATCACGGCGAGGCTAGCGGGGCCTCAGCAGGCCGCCGATCGGGCCTCCTTGGCGTGATACGAGGATCGCACCAGTGGCCCCGACTCCACGTGCGGAAGGCCGAGAGCCTCGCCGTAGGCCTTGTACTCGGCGAACTCATCGGGGTGGACGTAGCGGGACACCTTGCGATGGCGGGCGGTGGGTCGGAGGTACTGGCCGATCGTGACGATGTCGACGCCGATCGCCCGCAGATCGGCCAACGCGCCGAGCACCTCCTCGCGAGTCTCACCCATGCCGACGATGAGGCCCGACTTGACGGCGCCACCGTGTTGCTTCGCCCTAGCCAGCAGTGCCAGCGACCGTCCGTAGTTGGCGGCCGTGCGGATGTCGCGCTGCAGCCGCAACACGGTCTCGGTGTTGTGATTGAGCACTTCCGGCCCGGCTCCCATCACGGTCTCCAGGGCTTCCCGGTCGCCCTTGAAGTCGGGGATCAGCACCTCGATCTCGCACCCCGGCACTCGCGCTCGTATCTCGGCGATGCTGGCAGCGAAGATCCCGGCCCCCCCATCGGGCAGATCGTCCCGGTCGACCGAGGTCAAGACCGCATGGCTGAGTGCCATCTCGGCCACGGCCTCGGCGACCCGTTTCGGCTCGTCCCAATCGACCTCGACGGGACGACCGGTCTTCACATCGCAGAACCCGCAGGCCCGGGTACACGTGTCGCCGAGCAGCATGAAGGTGGCCGTACCCGACGCCCAGCATTCGTAGATGTTGGGACAGCCCGCCTCCTCGCACACGGTGTGGAGGTCCAGGTCCTCCACGAGCCGCTTGACCCCCCGATAGCGTTCCCCGAGGTCCAGGCGCACCTTCATCCACGACGGCTTGGGGGGCTCCCCCGGGAGCCGGCCATTCATCGTGATCGGCACCGACGTCCCGCTGCCGTTGAAGGCCCCGCACGCGACGAGGCGATCGACGTCGTACTCGACGGCGGTCCGCCCCGTGCCCCGGGTGAAGGCTGCCCACTGTGTCTCCGTGCCGTCGTAGCCGAAGACCTCGACGAAACGGGGAACCAGGACCTCCACCACCTCCTCGATGCTGACGGGCCGGCCCGCCAGCTCACTCACCGAGGTCACCGATCGGCCCTCGATCCCGCACGGGACGATGTGATCGAAGAACGAAAGGTCGGTCGACACGTTGAGGGCGAAGCCGTGCATGGTGACCCGCCGGGACATCCGAACCCCGATGGCGGCCACCTTGCCCCGGTCGGTCCACACCCCGGCGGCCCCCGGCTCGGTCCATGCTGAGATGCTGAGATCGCCGAGGGTCGCCACCAGGACTCGCTCGAGGTTGCGGACGTGATCGGCGATCGCCGGTCGCGACCCGAGGTGCACGACGGGATAGCCGACCAATTGGCCGGGGCCGTGGAACGTGATGTCGCCGCCGCGATCGACGTGGTACAGCTCGGCCCCGATCTCCGGGAGTGAATCGGCGTCGACCAGCACGTTGGCTTCATTGCCGAAACGGCCCAAGGTGTAGGTGGGGGGATGCTCGAGGAGCAGCAAGTAGTCGTCGTGGCTGCGGCCGGTGGAGCGGCCCTCGTGCACGGCGCGTTGCAGATCCCACGCTTCGGAGTAGGGCATACGCCCCAGCCAACGAGTCCTGAGCAGGGTCACGTCAGTTCGTGTTCCCAATCCCAGGTCTCGATCGCCTCCTTGATGTGGCGGAGGAAGAGCACCGCCGTCGAACCGTCGAAGGCCCGATGGTCCCAGGAGAGGCCGAGATTGCCGACATGATGGATGGCGATCGCATCGTTGCCGTCGGAGTCGGTGACCACCACGGGTCGCTTCACCACCGTGTCGGTCGACAGGATGGCGACGTTCGGCACGTTGATGACCGGCGCCGACATCAGCGAGCCGTACGGCCCGGGATTGGTGATGGTGAACGTACTGCCGGTGACGTCGTCGAGGGTGTACTCCTCGGCTCGGGCCTTGCCGGCGACCGCCCGGACCTCTCGAGCGAGCCCGCGCAGCCTCAGGCCATCGGCCCCCCGGATGGTCATCACGATGAGGCCTTCCTGATCGAGGTCGACCGCGATCCCGAGTTCGACCCGGCTGTACTTGATCCGCTGCTGTTCCTCGGGGTGGAACGAGCTGTTGACCACCGGGAATGCAGCGAGGGCGTCGATGGTGGCCCTGGCGATGAACGGGAGGTACGTGAGCGAGAAGCCCTCCCGCTCCTTGAAGGCCGCCTTGTGACGCTGCCGGACCTGCTCGAGCCGCTCGAAGTCCACTTCGACGACCGTCCACACGTGGGCCGCGGTGCGGCGAGCCTCCGACATCTTCTCGGCGATGCGACTGCGAAGCCTGGCGAGGTCCTCGACCCGGTCGCCGGGACGAAGCCGCACCTTGCCGGGACCCACCGCTTCCGGGGGTGCCGCCGGTGCCGGCTCGGGAGCCGGGGCTACGAAGGGAGCTGGTTCTGGAGCGGCGGCCACGGGCACCGGTTCGGGGACCGGCGGAGCCACCGAAACCGGCTCGGGAGCCGGGGCCGTTGCCACCGGGACGGGCTCCGGGATCGGGGCCGGCTCGGCCGCCACGCCGGCGACGGCCGGAGCAGGAGGCGCCGCAGCAACGGCACCGACGTCGATGTAGGCCTGGACGTCCTTGCGGGTGATCCGCCCTTCGCGGCCGGTCCCGCGGACCAGGGAGAGATCGATGCCGTGCTCGCGGGCCAACTTCCGCACCACCGGGGAGAGAAGACCGAGTTCGGCCCCTTCTGGGGCGACGGCCGGGGCCGGGGCCGGCTCGGTGACGATCTCGATCTGGGGGGGAGGCGCCGCAGGAGCCGCCGCAACCGGCGCAGCCGGGGCAGGAGCCGGTTCTGGGAGGGGAGCCGGCGCAGCCGGAGCGGGAACCGGTTCTGGGAGGGGAGCCGGCGCAGCCGGGGCAGGAGCCGGTTCTGGGACGGGAGCCGGCGCAGCCGGGGCGGGAGGCGGTGCGGGCTCGGTGGCGATCGGTTCTGCCGCAGCGGCCGGTGCCGGGGCCGCAGCCTCGCCGGGCCCCAGGATGATGGCGAGCGGTGTGCCCACGGCGACCGTCTCGCCGGCCGGGACGAGGATCTCCTGCAGGACACCCGCCGCCGGTGACGGCACCTCCGTATCGACCTTGTCGGTGGAGACCTCCAGCAGGATCTCATCCTCGGCCACCGAATCACCCGCCTGCTTCGCCCAACGCAGGATGGTTCCTTCCGTGACCGTCTCCCCCAACTGGGGCATCGTCACCGTGACCGCCATCGACCGCCTCCTCTACGCAGCTACGAGTGTAAGGACTGGCGCAGCGATATCAGGTACCTCTCCGGGAACCATGGCCTAATGCAGGCTCCTCCCGGCGGCGCTGAGCAGGGTCTCCCCGACGGCCTCGGCGAGGGTCGGGTGAGCGTGGATGAACGAGGCGGCCTCGGCCGGCATCGCCTCCCAGCCCACCGCCAGCATCAACTCGTGGATGAGCTCCCCGGCCGCCGGTCCGACGACGGTGGCGCCCACGATCGGTCCGTCGCGCTTGGCGACCACCCGCACGGTCCCCTCAGCCTTGCCCTGGATCAGCGCCCGGGCGACGCCCCCGAAACCATGGGCCGTGGTCGTCACATCGAGCCCGGCCTCCCGAGCTTGAGCCTCCGTCATCCCCACGGCGGCGACCTCGGGGTTGCTGTACACGATGAGCGGGATCGCCCGGTAGTCCACGGCGGCACTCTGCCCCGTGGCGATGTGAGTCACGGCCGCGATGCCCTCGGCGAACCCGGCGTGCGCCAGCTGTGGGGTGCCGGCGACGATGTCACCCACCGCGTACACACCGGGTTCACCCGTTTGCTGGGTGGCGGGGTCGACGGTGACGAATCCGCGGTCGACCACGACCCGACTTCCCTCGAGCCCCACCTCCTCCGTCGCGGGCGCCCGGCCCACCGCCACGAGGACCACGTCCACCGCGACGCTCTCCCCACCGAAGGGGACCGTCACATCTCCAGCGTTCACGACGGCCGGCTCGACGGCGGTGCCGGTGCGGATCTCCACGCCCCGCTTCTGGAGGGCCCTGGCCAGGAGACGGGCGGCCGCAGGCTCCATGCCGGGCACGACCTGGTCCAGGACCTCGAAAAGGTGGACCTCGACGCCCAGATCGGCCAGCAACGAGGCGAATTCGACACCGATCGCTCCGGCCCCGATGATCGCCACCCGCCGCGGCCGCTCCCGCCAGTCGAGGGCCTGATCCGAGGTCACGATGCGCACGCCGTCGATGGGGTAGCCGGGGATGGTTCGCGGCACGGAGCCCATGGCCAGGATGATCGACCGGGCCTCGATCCGCTGCATCGAGCCGTCGGCCGCAACCACCTCGACGGCTCCCGGCAACGCCAGGCGGCCGGTGCCTGAGATCACCTCCACCTTGCGCTGCTTCAACAGACCCGTGAGGCCCTTGTGGAGACGGTCGACGATGCCGTTCTTTCGTTCCAGCGCCCGAGCCCAATCCAGGGAGGGGGCCGGGACCACCACCCCGAACTCGGGAGCGTCGGAGACCTCGGTGAAGACCTCGGCCGTCTGCAGCCAGGACTTGGCCGGGATGCAGCCGCGATGGAGGCACGTCCCCCCGACCAGTGACCGCTCGATCATGGCGACGCTGAGCCCGAAATTGTGGGCGTAGAGGGCGGCGGCATAACCCCCCGGACCACCGCCGATGATGGCGACGTCGTGCACGATGGACTCCCCGGTCGGCTCGGTCGCCGAGGTTAGCGTGGCCTGCCGATGGGACCGCCGGCGGGTGTACCCTCACCCCCGGTGCAGACCCGCTACCTCATCATCGCCGCCTTGATCACCGCGCTCGTGATCCTCGGAGCCTCCGTGGTGTGGTTCCTCATGGCCGCATGACCACCAAACTTCTCGACCTCGAGACCGCCGAAGGACTCACCCTCGAGGCCCGCTGGGACGAAACCGACGACTCCCCCAGCCGCGTCGTGATCCTCTCCCACCCCCACCCCCTCCAGGGGGGCACCATGACGGTGCCGCTGCTGCAGGTGGTCACCGATCGCCTGGTGGACGCCGGCGCAGCGGTCCTCCGATTCAACTTCCGGGGCGTGGGCCGGTCGGAAGGTGGATGGGGCGGCGGTACCGCGGAGATCGGCGATCTCGACGCCGCCGTCGATCACGCCCGCACCAGGCACCCCGACACCGAGATCGGGCTGGCCGGGTGGTCGTTCGGCGCGGTCACGGCCCTCCGATGGCAGGCGCGAACCGACGATGCAAGCCCCTTGGCGGCAATCGCTCCCCCGGTGCGGCTCCCGGCCGGGGCCGAGGCCCCGGATCCGGCGGCGCTCGCCCCGGCTCGCCGGCTCTTCGTGGTCGGCGATCGGGACCAGTTCGTCACCGCCGACGAGCTGGCCGCCTATGCTGAGGCCGCCGGAGGGCATGTCGAGGTCCTGACCGGGAGCGATCACTTCTTCGTGTTCCGCCACCGTCGGGTGGCGGAGTTGGTGGCGGGGCACTTCGCCGGGTGACCCATCCGTCGTCGCAACTCCCGGCCGCCCGCAGAGGAGGCAGAACCCCCTCCGTCATCGCCTAAGGCGATGACACCTCTCCCTGAGGGGAAGGCCGGCTCACAGCGCCCCAAAGCCCCGATTGCGGGCCTCGGCCTCGGTGTCGGGACCGAACGACGAGAGCAATCCCTTCCTCAGGAGGTCCCCGGATTCGATGGCGGCCTCCAATGCGGCGAACTGCATCCCGTCGTCGCAGTCGTAGAACACCATCCGGTCGCGGACCCCGATGAACCGGCTCTCCGGAAAGCGACGAAGTCTCGGCATGGGCTTCCTCCTACGACTGATTGAGCGACACCACTGCGGCGGTCCCGGACTCCGGCGTCGTGAGCACGATCTCACCGCGTAGCGATCCCCTGCTGAACTCCACCTGCCAACTCTCGTCGGTCCCGTTCGACCGGCCCACCACGTAGCCCTCGTTGACCAGCTCGACCGTGAAGAACGCCACCGCCGTGGTCAGGTCTGAGCCCGTATTGACGGTGAACTCGGTGCGATTGTTGACCCGATCCACCACCGTCGATCCGATCGAAGATCCCGGGGGCAAGGGGAAATCGCCCGGGACCGTCTCGGGCAGCTCCCCTCGTCCGACCTCCACCGGCTCGGCGTCGTCTTCGCCGCCACAAGCGGCGGCCCCGAAGACCAGGAAGAAGAGGGCAAGAAGGACTCCGGCGCGTTGCATGCTGGACGATTGATTCTAGGTGACCCGGTGCCCGGCTCTCCCCACCAGCGACGGCGTCGGCTCGCCCACCGGCAGGACGGCGGCGGGGCCCGGGCTGGGTTCGAGTCGCCACGGCGGGGGTTCCTGCAGCGCAAACAGGAGGGCACTCGCCAGCGCAGATCGAACCAGCACCCGGCGGACGGCGTCAGACCCGGGGCGGCTCACGGTATCTCCCGAACACCTCGGCCAGGGCATCGACGATCTCGCCCTCGGTGGCGCGGAGCCGGGCCGCCTCGAGGATGAGCGGCATCAGGTTGGCCTCTCCCCGGGCGGCCTCGGTGAGGGCGCCGAGCGACGCTTCGACGGCGGCACCGTCACGGACATCCCGGATCGCCGCCACCCGACGGCACTGCTCCCGCTCGATGTCGGCGCCGATACGGAGGATCTCCAGTTCCTCTTCTTCCTCATCGGCGTACTTGTTGACACCGACGATCACCCGCTCTCCCGAATCGAGGGCCTTCTCGAACTCGTAGGCGGAGTCGGCGAGAGCGGTCTGGAACCACCCCTCCTCGATGCCGAGCAGGACGCCGTCGAGCATCGACCCGTCGCCCATCCGGTCCACCTGGTCGAGGATGTCGAGGATCTGGGCCTCCATGCGGTCGGTCATCTCCTCGACGAACCAGGATCCACCGAGCGGGTCGATCACGTCGGTGACCCCCGTCTCCTCCGCCAGCACTTGCTGGGTGCGCAGGGCGATCTCGGCGGCCCGTTCGGTGGGGAGGGCGTACACCTCGTCGAGCGCATTGGTGTGGAGGCTCTGCGTGCCGCCGAGAATCGCGGCGAGGGCCTCGACGGCGGTTCGGACCACGTTGTTGTCCGGCTGCTGGGCGGTGAGCGAGACCCCGGCCGTCTGGGTGTGGAAGCGGAGCTTCGTCGACCGCTCGTCCGCGGCCCCGTAGCGGTCTTGCATCCACCGAGCCCAGATTCGCCGTGCCGCCCGGTACTTGGAGATCTCCTCGAAGAAATCGATGTGGGCGTCGAAGAAGAACGAGAGTCGCGGGGCGAACTCGTCCACCGCCATCCCGGCCCGCATCCCCGCCTCCACGTACGCAAAGCCATCGGCCAGCGTGAAGGCCACCTCCTGGGCGGCGGTCGCGCCCGCCTCCCTGATGTGATACCCCGAGATCGAAATGGTGTTCCACTGCGGCACCTCGTCGCGGCAGAAGGCGATCATGTCGGTGATGAGCCGAAGGTGAGGCTCGGGGGGGAAGATCCATTCCTTCTGGGCGATGTACTCCTTGAGGATGTCGTTCTGCAAGGTGCCTCGGAGGCGATCCAGCGAAACGCCCTGCTCCTCGGCGGCGACCAGCAAGAAGGCGAACAGAACCTGGGCCGGACCGTTGATCGTCATCGAAACCGACACCTCGCCGAGAGGAATCGCCTCGAACAACGCCGACATGTCGTCGGCGCTGTCGATCGCCACCCCGCAGTGACCGACCTCACCCAGAGACCGGTCGCTGTCGGAGTCGAGGCCCATCAGCGTCGGCATGTCGAAAGCGACCGAGAGCCCGTGCTGACCCTGGGAGAGGAGATGCCGGAACCGCTGGTTGGTCTCGGCGACGCCGGCAAACCCGGCGAACTGACGGATCGTCCAGGGCTTGCCCCGATATCCCGTGAGGTGGATGCCTCGGGTATAGGGATGAGCTCCGGGGTATCCAATCCGTTCGTCCGGCTCGCCGTCGGCCGGTAGCCCGAGGGCGGGGAGTTCCTGGAACGACATCGTGACGAATCGGTCGCGCCGCTTCTCGGAATCCCGGTATTCCTTCTCCCACTCGCTCCGGTTCACGCCTCGCCTCCCCCGACGACCACGGACTCACCGCACATCGGACACGGTGCGGTAGCCACATCCCCCACGATGAACGAAAAGGCGCAGGCACCGCATTCCACTCTCGGGGACGGCGTGTCGGCAACCGGCTCCCGTGCCGGCGGTCGTTCGAGTGTCTCGGGGCCGCCCCGGATCTCGTTCGTGGTCCCGCACATCGGGCACTGAAACCGGCCGGGCCCGGGCGCCTCGACCTGGGCTTGGCATCGTCCGCACCTCACGATCATGGGGTCGCCTCTCCTTCCACCGGTGGGCCGACCGCACCGATCGCCACCAGGTATTCGGCCTCGCATGCGAGCACGGCGGCGATGTCGCCGGCGTCGTAGCGTCGCCCATCGGAATCGGTGGCGTGCTCGGCGATGTAGATGACCGAGTCCTCCCCGCCGATCACCGGCGGAGCGTCGTCGCGGCGCGAGGCGACCGTCTGCTTGTGGAGAAGGCCCCATTCGAGGATCGAACGGATGTCGCCCACAGACAGCGCTCGCTCGGCCGGCAGCCGCTCGCCGATGAAGGCCGCGGCATTGTCGAGGATGTAGACGGCCGAACCGCCTTCGGGAGCGCGCCGGGCCTCCTGCCATACCATCAACGCGATCACGGCCAGGAAGACGGCAAACAGGATCGCACCGAAGGCAACCGCACCCATGACGGCATCGTAACGCCGCCGGGCGGTACCGCTCAGCGGTCGGCGATCTCGCGCACGAGACGCCACCGCATCACGAGGGGCCCCGAGTACATGCAGATGGGAGCCAATTCGCCCCGCCGGATGAAGAGGCAGTGGCCGTGATCGTCGGCAAAGTACCCGGTGGAGGGGGACGGGGATCCGGTGTGGATGACGAGCATCGGTGACCTCCTCGATCGCGACATCGGTCCGTCGGGCGGCACCCTTGAGAGATCGATTCCCCCGGGCCGGTCCTAGGCTGGTGAACTCACAATGAGCGTCGACACGGTCAACGTCTTCTTCGCCGCCGGTGCCGTTCTGGGCTTCGCCCTGCTGACCGCCTTCACCGTGGTGGTCGCCGCCGCCCGCAGATCCGAAGCCGCGGCGGAATGGCGCGACGTGATCGTCGAATCGTTCGGCCCCCATGCGCTCGTGCTGGCCGCGGTCCTGGCGGTGGGCGCGGTAGGGGGGAGCCTCTACTACTCCGAGATCGTCGATTGGGAGCCGTGCGAGTTCTGCTGGTACCAACGAACGGCCATGTATCCCCTGGCGGTGATCACCGTGATCGCCGCCTGGCGCCGGGATCACGGCGTGGGCCGCTACGTGTACCCCCTCGCGGGGATCGGCACCGGACTCGCCGGCTATCACTACCTCATCCAGAACGTTCCGTCACTGGCGCCGGAGACCTGCTCACTGGCGGTTCCCTGCACCACCAAGCTGATTTGGGAGTTCGGGTTCGTCTCGATGCCGCTGATCGGAGTGGCCACGTTCTTGGCTATCGTGGCGCTCACTTGGATCGACCGGGCCTTTCACACCCGGGAAACCAAGCCGTCGGCCGGCACCTGACCGGTCGCCGACCGAGGAGCATCCCGTGAGCACACAATCCCGTTCACCGAAGCGGCTGCCCGTCCTACCGATCGTGGTCGGCGGCGTCGCCATCCTCCTGGTCCTGGCGGTGGTTCTCACCCGAGGTGGTTCCGACGACGGCGGTTCCGATGTGGGCGAGGCGGCCGCCGTCGAGGTGAGCGGCGGATCGTTGTCTCGACTCGACGATACGGCTACCGATCCCGAACTGGGAGCTCTGGCTCCCGAGATCTCCGGGGTCGACTTCGATGGGAACGCGGTTGCGATCACCAACGACGGCAGGGCCAAGATGATCATGTTCGTGGCTCATTGGTGTGGGGTGTGCCAGGAAGAGGTGCCCGAAGTGGTCGGGTGGCTGGCCGACAATCCCCTGCCCCCGGAGGTCGACCTCTACCTGGTGTCGACGGGCGTCGATGAGACCCGGCCCAACTATCCGCCTTCGGAGTGGCTCGATGAGGAGAGCTGGACCGCTCCGGCGATGCTCGACAGCGAGGACTTCGCTGCGGCGACCGCCTTCGGCCTCCCCGCCTACCCCTACTGGGTGTTCGTGGCGGCCGACGGGACCGTAGTCGGCCGGGTCACCGGCGGCTTGGGCGCCGACGTGTTGGATTCGCTGGCGGTTAACCTCGCCGCGCTATGAGCGACACCCACGAGACATCCCCCACCGAGCGCGAGGGGCCAGACCGGCCCGGCACCGCTGCTGAGCCGGACCACACCGCGGAAACGGCCGAACCCCGCGATGATGAGGCCTTCGTCACGGTCGGCGATCTGGCCCGTGCTCTCGCCGCGAAACCCCAGACGCCCCGCTGGGTTCCGGCCATGATCGCCATCGCCCTCGCCGCCGGGATCGGCATTGGGCTGGTGATCGGGCTGGTGGTGAGCCGCGACGGCGATTCGGGTGAGGAGCCAGCCGCCGTGCCCACCACGATTGCCATCGCAGCCGAAGGTGCCTCACCGGCCGCCGGTCCGATGCCCACCGAAGCCCCCAGACCCGATCCCGCCGCCTACGGCACCGTGACGGTCGAAGGCACGCCCCTTCCTCGGGTCGTCGACGGAATTCCCGACGTCGCCATCGGCATGACGGTTCCCGAGGTCGCCGGCGCCGACTACGACGGGAACTCCGTCGAGATCACCAATGACGGCAACGCCAAGATGATCGTCTTCCTCTCTCACTGGTGCCCGTACTGCCGGCAGGAAACCCCGATCATCCGCGACTGGTTGGACACGGCCACGTTGCCCGAAAACGTCGACGTCTACTCGGTTTCCACGCTCACCAACGCCGACCGGGTCAACTACCCCCCGGCCCCGTGGCTCGAAACCGAACGGTGGGACATCCCCCTGATCGCCGACGACGACGCCGACACGGTCGCCAACGCGTTCGGACTGCACGCCGTGCCCTTCTGGATCCTGGTGCACACCGACGGAACCCTGGCCGGGCGGGGGTCGGGAGCGGTCCCACCCGACGCGCTCACCGAGATCGCCGGCCTCCTGTCCCAGGGCCCCGAGGCCGCCAACCCCTAGATCCCGAGCCGATCGGCGAGGAGCGCTCGATGGTGGGTCGGTGACCCGAAGAGCAACTCCGAGGTCTTGGCCCGCTTGAAATAGAGGTGAGCATCGTGCTCCCAGGTGAACCCGATCCCACCATGCACCTGGATGTTCTCGGCGGCGCAGAAGAAGAAGGCCTCGGAGCAGAACGACTTCGCCAGCGGAGCCACCACGGCCAGCTCCTCGGGGTCCTCGACCGCCGCCCATCCGGCGTAGTAGGCGGCCGACTTGGCGGATTCGACCTGGACCAGCATGTCGGCGCACTTGTGCTTGATCGCTTGGAACGATCCGATCGGCCGCCCGAACTGGACCCGGACCTTGGCGTACTCGACCGACATCTCCAGGCACTTCTGCGCCCCACCGACCTGCTCGAAGGCCAGGGCGACTCCGGCCCGTGAGATCGTGTCGGCAAGCGGCGCCCACCCGCCGCTCGGGTCGCCGAGGACCGCGTCTGCAGGTACCCGGACGCCGTCGAAGACCACCTCGGCCTGCTTGCGGGTCATGTCCATCGTTTCCAGGCGGCGGCGCGACACCCCGGGCGCCTCAGCGTCGACGATCACGAGACCGACGCCGTCGGCCCTCTCCGAATCCGGCTCGGTCCGCACCACGGCGATCAGGGTGTCGGCAGTATGGCCGTCGAGCACGAACAACTTGGTGCCCGAGAGAACCAGATCCGAGCCGTCGCGTTCGGCCGTCATCGTGATGCCCGCCGCATCCCAGCGCCCGTTCTCTTCGACGTGGGCGAGCGCCAATCGGCGTTCTCCCGAGGCCACATCGGGGAGGAGCGAAGACTTCTGCTCGGTGGTGCCGGACCGCAGCACCAACTCGGCACCGAGGATCACCGAGGACAGGTAAGGCACGGGAAACAGGGCCCTTCCCATCTCCTCCATGAGGATCCCCACCTCGAGGGTGGTGAACCCGGCACCGCCGTACTCCTCGGGGATCGCCATGGCCTGCCATCCCTGCTGGGCGATCTCGCCCCACAAGCCCTCGTCGAAGCCCTCCTCGGTCTCCATGAGCCGCCGCACCACGGCCGATGGAGACTTGTCCTCCAGGAAGCGGCGTGCCGTGTCCCGCAGCATCTCCTGCTCTTCACTGAAGGCGAAATCCATGGGGCTCCCACTCTCGACGGCGGAATCGTAGCGATTCACCGGCAGCGCCCGCCCCTGCTTGAGTGATGCCGAGCTCCCGAGAGGATCAGCATGGACTTCGGCCTGATGACCGAACCCCATCTGGGGTTCACCTATGACGAATTGCTGGGAACCGCCAGGAAAGCCGAAGAGATAGGCCTGGCGGTGTTCGCCCGATCGGATCACTACCTGTTTCCGCGCTTCGCCGAACCCCACGTCACCGATGCCTTCGCCACCTTGGCCGGCCTGGCACGGGAAACCGAGCGGATCGGGCTCTGCGTGTTGGTTTCTCCGATCACGTTCCGCCATCCCGGGGTCATCGCCAAGACGGCCGCCACCATCGACGAGATGTCCGGGGGACGTCTCCTCCTCGGCGTGGGCACCGGTTGGATGGAGGAGGAGCACACCCAGTTCGGGTTGCCGTTCTGGGACTGGGCCGAGCGATTCGATCGCTTCGAGGAGGCGCTCGCATATCTCCGCGCTGCGTTCGGGCCCGGTGACGAATCCTTCGAAGGCCGCTACTACCGGCTCGGTCCGGCCGCCGTGAGACCCAAGCCGGATGGGACCATGCCGATCATCATCGGTGGGTCGGGGGCGAAACGGACCCCACGTCTCGCCGGTACGTATGGGGACGAATTCAACGTCTTCGCCGACACCGCCGACGGAATCGCCGCCCGGATCGCCACGATGCGGGTCGCCGCCGAGCAAGCCGGCCGCGATCCCGATGCCATCCGGGTGAGCGTGATGGGTGGGGCCGTCACCGGCGCCGACGAGGCCGGCTATCGCCGCAATCTGGAACGGATCGCCGCCGAAGACCCGCTGGGCCGGACCGCCGACGACATCGAGGAGCGACTCGGTGCCAGGGGTTTGCCGGTGGGCCCGGGGCCGCAGGCCCGGGAAGCGCTCGCCGTCCTGGCCGAGGCCGGAGTCCAGCGCTTCTATCTTCAGCATTTCGGCCCCTTCGATGCCGACCTCATCGAGGATCTCTTCGAGCACCTGCGCGGGTGAGCCGCTCAATTCCCGATACCGGCCCGCCGATGAAGGGACCATGAAGGCTCGCGCCCTGCTCCTCGCCGTGGCCCTCGCCGCCGGCGGATGCGCCGAACCGGCATCGGAGCCGCTCGGCGACGGCGAGCTGCTCCGCTACGGCTATCAGCCGGGCGACTACCTCGTCTACGAGGCCCGGCACGTGATGTCGATGGACGTCGCCGCCGACGGCGACGCATCCGTCGCCGGAGCCTTCGACACTGAGATGGAGATGGATCTCTCCTCCCGGGTCGAGTACGGATTCGCCGAGGGCCCCCAACCCGACACGGTGGCGATCACGGTGAGCACGACCTTCCTCAACGGGTCGGCGACCATGACGCAGATGGGTCAGACGACGTCGATACCCATCGACGAGCTGACCGAGCTCGGGGTCATCGAAGCGACGATCGTGGTCGACGCCAGCGGGCGTCCCACCCAGCTCACCGTCGGCGGCCAGAGCGTGCCGCTCGACCTGTTCGGAGACCTCCAGGGTCTGGGGGGTCTCGGAGGCCTGGCGACTCCCCAACACATGGGACCGGAATTCCCCGATCACCCCGTGACCGTTGGAAGCTCCTGGGAGACCGAGACCGTCCGAGAGTTGATGGGCCTCGAGCTCCGCCAGCGCGGCGAGCACGAGATCGTCGCCCGGGAGATCGTGGCCGGCCGGTCAGTCTTCAAGGTAGAGAGCAAGGTGATGACGGAGGCCATGGAGTTCGACTTCGCCGATCTGTCCCGCCTCTCGATGGCCGCCGCCGGCGATCTCGGGCCGGCGGAACGCGAGCAGATGGAGATGGCGATGGAGATGCTCGAGGCCATGGGGGTCGAGATGCGGTACGGCATCGACGACACCGTGGTGTCGATGACCTCATGGTTCGACGCGGCCGACGGCGTCGTCGTGCAGCTCGACATGTCGGCCCCCATGGCCATGACGGTGGAGATCCGCAATATGCCGGACCTCCCTTCGGGCGACATGCGGATGACGGCGGACATGAACATCCGTCAGAGCATGCGGCTCACCGACTGAGGATCGTCTTTTCGTAGTCTCCGCAGCGTCGATATGCTGCGGTCCATGCCGAACAGTCTGCTGGTCATCGACGATCTGCGCGCCTCCGTCGAGGGGACCGAGATCCTCAAGGGAGTCTCCCTCACCGTCGAACGCGGGGAGATCCACGCCCTCATGGGGCCCAACGGGTCCGGGAAGTCGACCCTCGCCAACGTCCTGTTCGGCCACCCCGCCTATGAGATCACCGGGGGGAAGATCCTCTTCCTCGGGGAGGACGTGACGGAGTGGTCCCCCGACCAGCGGGGCAAGGCCGGCATGTTCCTCGCCTTCCAGTACCCCGAGGAGATCCCCGGCGTCTCGGTGGTCAACTTCCTGCGCAGCGCGCTCTCCAATCGCACGGGCGTGGATTACACGGTGCTGGAGCTCCGTCTGAAGGTCATGGACACCATGCGCGAACTGGGCATGGACGCTTCCTTCGCCGACCGTTACCTCAACGAGGGATTCTCCGGTGGCGAGCGGAAGCGCAACGAGGTACTCCAGATGGCCGTGTTGGAGCCCGCGCTGGCGGTCATGGACGAGACCGATTCGGGCCTCGACATCGACGCGCTCAAGATGGTCGCCGACGGCGTGACGCGGGTGGCGAGCCCCGAGCGGGGTTTCCTGATCATCACCCACTACCAGCGCATGCTCGAGTACATCACCCCCGACAGGGTGCACGTGTTCGTCGACGGCCGCGTGGTGGAGAGCGGGGGCGGAGACCTGGCCCGCCGCATCGAACACGAGGGTTACGACGCCTTCCGCGCCGTCGTCTGATGGCCGGGCTGACCCATCTCCGCAGCGATTTCCCCATCCTCGAACGCGAGATGAACGGCCGACCCCTGGTCTATCTGGACTCGGCGGCGACCACCCAGAAGCCGGTGTCCGTGATCGAGGCCATGGACGACTACTACCGGCGATCCAATGCCAGCGTGCATCGCGGTGCCTACACCCTCGCCCAGGAGGCCACCGATCTCTACGAGGGAGCCCGAGCGCGGGTCGCCGCCTTCATCGGGGCGGCATCCCCCGAGGAGCTCGTCTTCACCCGGGGCGCGACGACCTCGATCAACTTCCTGGCCTACGGGTGGGGACTCCACCGGCTCACCGAGGGCGACCGGATCCTGCTCACCACGATGGAGCACCACGCCAATGTGGTGCCGTGGCAGATGATCACCCGGCTGACCGGTGCCGAGCTCGTCTATCTGCCCATCACCGACGAGTACCTCGTCGACACCGACGATGCTGCCGCGGTCATCGACGATCGCGTCAAGATCGTCGCCTTCTCCGGTATGTCGAACGTGCTCGGCACGATCGGTCCGGTCGCCGAGCTGGTGGAGGCGGCCCGCTCGATCGATGCCATCACCGTCGTCGATGGAGCCCAGATGGTTCCGCACCTCCCGGTGGACGTGACGGGGATGGGGATCGACTTCATGGCCTTCTCGGCCCACAAGATGTTGGGTCCCACCGGGATCGGCGGCCTGTGGGGCCGAATGGAGCGCCTCGAGGAACTGGAGCCGACCGAGGGGGGTGGGGCCATGATCCACGACGTGCGGCTCCACGATGCCACCTGGGCCGGTATTCCCCAGCGCTTCGAGGCCGGGACGCCGCCGATTGCCGAGGCCGTCGGGTTCGGGGCCGCCGTCGACTATCTCTCCGGGGTCGGCATGGACGCCGTCCGTAAGCACGAGATCGAGATCAGCCGCTACGCCATCGAGCAGCTGGGCGAGGTGCCGAACCTCACCATCTACGGTCCGACCGACCCCGAACTGCGCGGTGGGGTGATCTCGTTCAATCTCGCCGACATCCATCCCCACGACGTGGCCACGATCCTCGACGAGCAGGGCGTGGCAGTGCGGGCCGGCCACCACTGCGCCCGACCGTTGCACCGGATCCTGGAGATCCCCGCCACGACGCGGGCCTCCTTCTACGTGTACAACACCGGCGACGACGTCGATCGCCTGGTGACGGCCCTCGGCGAGGCTCGGAGGTTGTTCGGTGTCGCTTGACGAGCTCTACCGAGAGGTGATCCTGGATCACTACCGGAACCCGCGCCGTCGGGGCAGGCTGGATCAAGCCGACGCCCACGCCGACGGCCACAATCCCCTGTGCGGCGACGAGATCTCCGTCGACCTCTCCTTCGACGGGGACCGGGTCGCCGACGTCGCCGTCACCGGCCAGGGGTGCTCCATCAGCCAGGCCTCGGCATCGATGATGGCCGAGGCGATCGTCGGCAAGAAGCTCGACGAGGTCGCCGAACTCACCCATCGCTTCAAGGTGATGATGGACATCGAGGAGGGAGATCCCGGTCTCGACGGCTCCCGTCCCGGGGAGATCCTCGGCGATCTGGAGGCGCTGCAGGGGGTCCGCCGGTTCCCGGTGCGTATCAAATGCGCCGACCTCCCCTGGGTCACCCTGACTGAGGCGATCGCCGAACGCAACGGCGAGGCCTCCTGAACGGAAGGGCCCGCTACTCCCCCGTCATGGGGAAGAGATCGAGTGCCGCGTCGAGTTCGTCGGGCGGCAGCACACCCATCTCGAGGGCGACCTCGCGAACCGTCTTGCCTTCGGTGGAAGCCTTCTTGGCGACGGCGGCGGCCCGGTCGTAGCCGATTCTCGGCGCCAGCGCCGTCACGATGATCACATTGCGGCTCAGCAGGTCGCCGGCCCGATCGGCGTCGGCCTCGATACCGGCGACGCACGTCTCCAGCAGGGCGGCCGAGACCGCCAGCAATCCGATCGACTCGAGGAGGTTGCGAGCGATGAGGGGCATCATCACATTGAGCTCGAAGTTGCCGTTGGCGCCGCCCCACGTCACGGCGGCGTCGTTGCCCACCACCTGGGCCGCCGCCTGCATGACGGCCTCGGGGATCACCGGATTGACCTTCCCCGGCATGATCGACGATCCCGGCTGCAACGCCGGCAGGCGAATCTCGGCGATCCCTGTGGCCGGGCCCGAGGCGAGCCAGCGCAGATCGTTGCCGATCTTGAACAACGAGACCGCCACCGTCTTGAGAGCCCCGGAGGCGCTCACTGCGGCGTCCTTGGCCCCTTGCGCCTCGAAGTGATCGTCGGCTTCGCGGAAGGCGTACCCGGTTCGGGATGCCAGCGCCGCGATCACCGCTGCGGCGAATCCCTCGGGAGCGTTGATCCCGGTTCCCACGGCCGTGCCTCCCAGCGCCAGTTCCTCGAGCTCGGGCACGACTGCCTCGACGCGGCCGGCACCCTTGCGGACCTGGGCCGCATAACCCCCGAACTCCTGGCCGAGCCGAACAGGGGTCGCATCCATCAAGTGGGTACGCCCCGACTTGAGGACGCCGTCGAAGTCGGCGGCTCTGGCGGCGAGGGCCGCCCCCAGCCCCTCGAGAGCGGGGAGGAGATCCTCCCGGATCGCCTCGACCGCGGCGACGTGGATGGCGGTGGGGATCACGTCGTTGGACGACTGACCGGCATTGACGTGGTCGTTGGGATGAACCAGACGATCACCGCGAGAACCCCCCAGCGACTCGGTCGCCCGGTTGGCGATCACCTCGTTGGCGTTCATGTTCATCGAAGTGCCCGACCCGCTCTGGAAGACCTCGGTGACGAAGGGCCCACCGCCGACGACGAACTGCTCATCGAGATCCCCGGCGGCCACCTCATCGGCGGCCGAGGCGATGGCCGCCGCTACCTCGGGTTCGACGAGGCCGTGTTCCCCGTTCCACCGGGCGGCCTCACCCTTGATCATGCCCAGGGCGCGGATGAAGCGCCGCCCGATTCGGTCGGCGGTCACCGAGAAGTTGTCGACGGCCCGCTGCGTCGACGCCCCGTAGTAGGCATCGTCGGGAACCGGCACCTCACCCATCGAGTCACGCTCTCTCCGCATGTCGCCCCCTCTCTCGAATCGTCCTCAAAGCCCCTCGCACCTCGGCGAGGTAGGCGTCGTAATGGCCGACCTCACGGTGGGCCGAGTGCCCCGCTCCGGTCAGCACCCGAAAATCGATGAGCGGGTTCGCGGCGGCGAACCACTCGCCGAGGGCTACCGGAACGATCCCTCCGGCCTCGGGATCGGAGGCGAGGATGACGGTGGGCACGGTCACACCGGCGGTGGCCTCGATGAACTGCCAGGGCCAGTTGTCGTCGATCGTGCGCCGCACGACCTCCGGCCCGCTCTCGGCCAAGGCGTCGGCCTTGATGTCGACATCCCTCGGATGCCAGTCCGGGTTGGCGGCGGCGACCTCGTCGGCCGTGAGCGGCCGACCGAACGGCTCGAGCAGCCAGCCCGTGACCTCGGCGCGGTTGGTGGTGCCCATGGCCAGCGCCGGGTCCTGCAGCACGAGGCCCCCGGTGAAGCCGGGATCGATCCCGTGGGCCACCACCGCCACGGCGCCGCCCAGGGAGTGCCCGATCACGGCGTCCCACCCGGTTCCCGCCGCGAGGACGTCCCAGGCGAAGGAGTGCATGGCGAAGTCTTCGCCGTCGGGGCTCCCGCCGTGTCCCCGCAGATCGACCGCCGTCACCGACCAGCCGTCGGTGGCGAGATCGGCCCCGAGGCGCCACCAGCCGCGGGCGTTCGAGGTGATCCCGTGCAACAGCAGGATGCGCGGCTCTCCCGAACCCCAGCGATGCGTTTCGAGGGGAACGGCCACGGCCGTCAGAGGCCCGCCAGGAAGTCGTCGCCGCTCTCCGGTTCCACGACGATTCCGGCCTCAGCGGCGATCGAGTCGTAGCCGCTGGCCTCGAGCTCCTCGGCGAGCTCGGGACCACCGGAGCGAACGATCCTTCCGTCGATCATCACGTGGACCCGATCGGGCGTCATGTAACGGAGGATGCGGCTGTAGTGAGTGATGAGGAGGACGCCCAGATCGGGACTGCGCATCGCCTCCACCGCCTCGGCCACATCCCGCACCGCGTCGATGTCGAGCCCCGAGTCGATCTCGTCGAGAACGGCGACCTTGGGGTCCACCGCCGCCAGTTGCAGCATCTCCGACCGCTTTTTCTCACCCCCGGACAGGCCCTCGTTGACGGGCCGGTCCAGGAACGGCTTCATGGCCATGTCGGTCGCAGCCGCCTCGACCCGCTCCCGGAATCCCCGCCCATCGTGGGCGGCGGCGATCTCCTCCAGGAACTCGGCCAGCGTCACACCGGGGATCTCGACTGGGTACTGGAAGGCCTCGAACAGCCCCAGCCGGGCCCGTTCGTCCGTGGGGAGACCCAGGATCTCGGCGCCGGCCACCTCGACCGAACCCGTTGCCGCGTACTCGTCCTTGCCCATCAGCACGTGGCACAGCGTCGACTTGCCCGAGCCGTTGGGTCCCATCAAGGCATGGATCTCGCCGAACGGGAGGTCGAGGTCGACCCCCTTGAGGATGGTCAGCTGGCCCAAGGTCGCTTCGAGTTCGCGAATCTGCAGAGCGGTCACTCCGAATCCTCCCGAGGATCGAGGGTCAGGAACACGTCACCCTCACTGACCTCGGTGTCGTAGACCGGCACCGGCTTGGTGGCGGGGAACGAGCCGGGCTCTCCGGTGATCAGATCGAACTCGCTCCCGTGGCGCGGGCACTCGACCGCCTCGCCGAACAGTTCGCCTTCCGCCAAGGAGGCTTCGGCGTGGCTGCAGCGGTCGCCGATGGCGTACACGGCATCGCCGATACGGAACACGGCTATCCGATGTCCCCCCGCCTCGACCTTGACGCCCCGGCCGTCGGGGAGTTCGGCGAGAGAACCGATGCGGATGCGTTCGCTCATCCGTTCCTCCGGGCGATGATCCCGGCGTACTTGGCCATCGCCTGCGCCTGAAGCGGAGGCTCGACCGCTTGCAGCGGGAAACGGCGGAGCACCTCCTCGAAGAATCCTTTCACCTGAAGCCGATCGGCGCGGGCTCCATCGAGGCCGCGGCTCATGAGGTAGTACCGCTGCTCGTCGTCGAGAGGACCCACCGCCGAAGCGTGTCCGCATCGGACGTCGTTGGCGAGGATCTCCAGGTTGGGGACCGAGTGAGCCTCGGCGCCTTCGGAGAGCACCAGGTTGCGATTGGTCTGGTGGGCGTTGGTCTTCTGCCCCTCCGGCTCGATCCGGATCAGACCGGTGAACACCGAAGAGGCCTGATCGCCGACCGCGCCTTTGAGGAACATGTCGGAGGTCGTGTTGGGAGCGCGGTGATTCATGAAGGCCCGATAGTCCAGCGTTTGGCCACGGTCGCCGAAATACAGACCGAGAAAGCGGGCGTCCCCGCCCCGGCCGGCGAGATCGATGGTGAGGTGGAAGCGGGCGAAGGCGCCGCCGAGACCGGCCTCGGCCAGGCCGAGAGCGGCGTCGCGGCCGCCGACCATGCGCTGTTGGGCGATCGACACCGTGGCGTCGCCCCAGTCCTGGACGAGGGTGAGGGAGAGACGGGCGCCGGCACCGGCCACCACCTCGACGTGGGGCACGACCGCGAGCGAGACGCCGTCGGGAGAACGCTGATCGACGAGCAGGGAGGCCTCGGCGCCGTCGTGGAGCCGCACCACGAGCCGGGGAAACGAGACCGACCCCTCCCGGGTGGCCTGGAAGTCGACGAGGAACGGCTTGGGGAGGGTGGTGCCGGCCGGGACCTCCAGCAGGACGCCGTCGTGACCGAAAGCGTGGGCTGCGGCCGCAAACCGATCGAGATCGACGGGTATCCCGGCGTCGGGAAGATCGATGGCATCCCGCAGGGGTACGAGCCCCTCGCTGTGGACCGTGTGGCCGTCGACCACGGTGGCCCGACCCGCCACGTCGTCGATCAGGTCGCCTCCTTCGCGTGGAGGCAGGGGCTCGCCGGGTTCGGCGGCCAGACCGAGATCGTCGAGGTCCAGGTCGAGATCGACGTACCGCCAGTCCTCTTCTGTGGGGTCGGGCGGCGGCAGCTTCTCGAACACCTCGATGCCGCGCACGGCCCGGGAGCGCCCCGGCTCGGAGAGCCCGGCGCTCACGCGCTCGGAGGTCTGGCGATTGAGTGGGATCACAGCGACATCGCGACTCTATTGCGGCGCCCGGTGGTAGCCAAAACCCCTCGGTCGGCTAGAGAAGCGACTTGGCGGCGGCGAAGGCGGCGTCGAACATCACCTCGGTGAGCCGGCCGGTGAAGGTGTTCTGCTGGCTCGGGTGATAGCTGGCCACCACCGTCGGCCCACCGGTGCCAACCATCAACCCGTGGCGGAACGGCGGGCGCGGCGCGGGCACCTCGATGCCCCGGTTCTCGAGCAGGCGCATCACCGAGGTGAAAGCGGTGCCGCCGAGACAGAGGATCACCTTGACGTTGGGAAGGATGTCGATCTCTTCCTCGAGCCAGGGGCGGCAGTTGTCTCGTTCGTCGGCCGTGGGCCGATTGGCCGGTGGGGCACACCGAACCGGTGCGGTGACGTAGGCGTCCTCGAGTTCGAGGCCGTCGTCGCGATCGGTCGACTCGGGCTGATTGGCGAAGCCGGCCCGGAACAGCGCCCGATACAGCCACTCGCCGGATCGGTCGCCGGTGAACATCCGGCCGGTGCGATTGGCACCGTGGGCGGCCGGAGCCAGACCGACGACGAGGAGACGCGCCGACGGGTCCCCGAAGCCGGGAACCGGCTTGCCCCAGTAGGTCTGGTCGCGGTAGGCGGCCCGCTTCTTGACGGCCACTTCGCGGCGCCACTCCACGAGGCGGGGACAGCGGCGGCAGCGCACCAGGCGCCGATTGAGGGCATCGAATCCGACCACGAGCGGCCACCCTAGCGCGCCCCACCGGTGGGGGGAGGGTTCCCTCCGGCACTCGAGCATCCCCACTCTCGGTAGTTGAAGTGAGGGGAGCAAACCACACGGTTGTGGTCTTTCTCCACCCTGACATGGGAATATGGCGGCTGCAGATGGTGCCCAAGAACCCCACAGAAAGTGTTCTTGACCGTTGCACCGACACCCAGCGTCGTGATACGGTGGGGCCCCTTTCGAAGCCAAAGGGGGTCCCCCCAGGTGGCAAAGCGGATGCGAGAGACCCCGGCGCTCTCCGACGGCGTTGGGATGTACCTGGAATCCGTTGCCGAGCACGAGCTGCTCACCGCCGAAGACGAAGTCCGCCTGGCCCGAGCCATGGAACAGGGGCGCCGCGCCCTGCGACGCCTCGACTCGAACGGCAAGCTCACCCCGACCGAACGGGCCGAGCTCTACCGCCACCTCCATCGCGGTGAAGAGGCCAAGGACGAGTTCATCCGCTCCAATCTCCGGCTCGTGATCTCCATCGCCAAGCGTTACACCGGACGGGGGCTGGACCTGCTCGACCTCGTCCAGGAAGGCAACCTCGGACTGATCCGGGCCGTCGAGAAATTCGACTGGCGCAAGGGGTTCAAGTTCTCCACCTACGCGACCTGGTGGATTCGGCAGGCGATCACCCGGGGCCTCGGCAACCAGGGCCGCACCATTCGCCTTCCGGTGCACATGGTGGACGTCGTCCGGACGGTCCAGGAGACGGCGCTGACCCTCGGCGAGCAGCTGCGCCGGACCCCGACCCTCGAGGAGATCTCCGAGGCGAGCGGTCTCGACATGGAGCGGGTCCGGGTCGCCCTCGATGCCCCCGGCGACACGGTGAGCCTCGATCGGCCCGTCGGCAACGACGGCGATGCCGAGCTCAGCGACTTCGTGGAAGACGACGACGCCGTCGATCCCTTCACCGTGGCGGCCGAACACTCGGCCCGCCGCCACCTCGATCAGGCCATGTGCCTGCTCGACGACCGGGAGCGGGAGGTCATTCGCCTCCGGTACGGCCTCGACGGGCACGCCCCCCGGACCCTCTCCGACGTGGGCAAGCACTTCGACCTCACTCGGGAGCGCATTCGCCAGATCGAGGGCCGGGCGTTGGCCAAGCTGCGCCATCCCTCGTGCTCATTCAATCTGGAGAGCTTGCTCTAGAAGAGGCGCAGCATCGGCGACTCGAGCCCCCTCAGTTCGTCGTAGTCGACCTCGACGCAGCCGAGCCCGCGCTCGGCCGCCAGCGTGCGCGCTTGGGGCTTGATCACGCGGGCCACCAACACCCCTCGCACCGGGGCCAGCATGGGGTCCCGATCGAGGCGCTCCACGTATCGGGCGAGTTGCTCGACACCGTCGATCTCACCTCGTCGTTTGATCTCGACCGCCACCACCTGACCTGCGGAGTCGCGACACAACAGGTCGACGGGACCGATGTCGGTGGCGTACTCCCGCTCCAACAACGTCATGCCTTCCTCGATGGCGTCGGGACGATCGGCGAGCAGTGCTTGGAGATCGGCCTCCACACCGTCCTTGGACAACCCGGGATCGACCCCGAGCTCGTGCGCGGTGTCGCTGAGGATCTCCTCGAAGGTGATCAACAACGTCTCGCCCTTCGGGTTGGTGACGCGCCAGAAGCCCTCTTCCTCCTCGAGGGTGTTGGGAGCGTTCATCCAGTTGAGCGGTTTGTAGGCGCCGCCGTCGGCGTGCACGGCAACGCAACCGTCGGCCTTCACCATGATGAGGCGAGTCGCCATGGGAAGGTGTGCGGAGAGACGCCCCGAGTAATCGACCGAGCACCGTGCCACCACGAGCCGCATGGCCTGCGAGGGTAGTGGCCCACCGGTGGTGAGCCCTCGATGACCGCGCCTCAGATGATCTTGTCGTCCGATCCGGCGACCTGCCGCAGCAGTTCCGTCTGCCCGGTGTGATAGGTGTCGTGGAAGTACAGGAAGTGGACCCGTTCTCCCAGCGTCTGGGTCCGATCCCCCACCTCGGTCTCTCGAGCCCACTCCTCCTCCCCCAGGTCGACGAGCAGCGCCGCCAGACGTTCCTGGGCCAGATCGAGCATCTCCAAGAGCGCCTCCAGGGAATGGACGCCGGGGCCGTCCTCGGTGACTGGTTCGGACTCCTTGCGATAGCGCCCCGTATCCGGCGTGGGTCGCTCTCCGCCCAGCAGCTCCACCAACCCACTCCGGTAGTCGACGATGTGCCCGACGACCCAGTTCAGGGTGTTGATGTTGTGGGGGGTGGTGATGAGCGAATCGGGGTGACTCAACCCCTCCGTCTGCGCCCGTATGATCCACCGGTTCCGCTCGAACGCCTTGGCGAGGAGCGGCCCATCCACCATCAGCCGACCGAGCCCTCCATCTGCAACTCGATGAGGCGGTTCAGCTCGACGGCGTACTCCATCGGGAGCTCCTTCACGATCGGCTCGATGAAGCCGGCCACGATCATCGCCGTCGCCTCCTCCTCGGTGAGGCCCCGGGACATGAGATAGAAGAGCTGGTCGTCGCCCACCTTGGAGACGGTCGCCTCGTGACCGATCCGGGCATTGGCCTCCTCGATCTCCATGTAGGGATAGGTGTCGGAGCGGCTGTCCTCATCGAGGATGAGCGCGTCGCAACGAACGAAGGACTTCACGTTGTCGGCGTTCTCCTCGACCCGCAACAGGCCCCGGTACCCGGCCCGGCCCCCATCCTTCGAGATCGATTTCGAGGTGATCAACGAGGTGGTGTCGGGAGCGGCGTGGACGATCTTGGCACCGGCGTCCTGGTGCTGGCCCTCACCGGCAAAGGCGATCGAGAGCACCTCCCCGTGGGCACCCGGCTCCATGAGCCACACCGCCGGGTACTTCATGGTGAGCTTGGAGCCGAGGTTGCCGTCGACCCACTCCATCGTGGCGTTGCGGTAGGCAACCGCCCGCTTGGTCACCAGGTTGTACACGTTGTTCGACCAGTTCTGGATGGTCGTGTAGCGGCAGCGTCCACCCTCCTTGACCACGATCTCGACGACCGCCGAGTGGAGCGAATCGCTGGAGTAGACCGGCGCCGAGCAGCCCTCCACGTAATGGCAGTAGGCCCCTTCGTCGATGATGATGAGCGTCCGCTCGAACTGCCCCATGTTCTCGGCGTTGATCCGGAAGTAGGCCTGCAGGGGCTGATCGACGTGGACCCCCGGCGGCACGTAGATGAACGAGCCCCCGGACCAGACCGCCGAGTTGAGCGCCGCAAACTTGTTGTCGTTGGGCGGGATGATCGTCCCGAAGTACTCCCGCACGATCTCGGGGTACTCCCGCACCGCGGTGTCCATGTCGCAGAACAGGACCCCCATCGCTTCGAGGTCCTCGCGATTGCGGTGATACACCACCTCGGATTCGTACTGCGCGGTGACCCCCGCCAGGTACTTCCGCTCCGCCTCCGGAATGCCGAGTTTCTCGTACGTCGACTTGATGCTGTCGGGGACCATGTCCCAATCCTTGGCCTGGCCCTCCATCGGCTTGATGTAGTAGTAGATGTCGTCGAAATCGATCGTCTGGAGCAATCCGCCGCCACCCCAGGTGGGAACCGGCTTGCGGAGGAAACGCTGGTAGGCCTTGAGGCGAAAGGCGAGCATCCACTCCGGCTCGCCCTTCATGGCCGACATATCACGGATGATCTCTTCGTTCAAGCCCTTGCGCGGCTTGAAGACGTAGTCCTCCTCGTCGGACCACCCCAACTGGTATTTGCCTAGATCGATGTCGACGGTCGCCATTCGGTGCACACACTCCTCGGGTTTCCACTATCGAGACAGTGCAATTGTGGCACGGTCCGCGCCCCACTCAAGGGGATCATGATACGAAGACCGCGGCGGCGCCGGTACGGAGTGGGGGGAGTGGGGGAAGACCGACCCGTATCCGGCGCCCACCGCGACACCCATTACAACACCATTGGGGGTTTATGCGTTCCTAGGCTGAGCCGATGCCCGTGATCGTGGTGGGGGCCGATGCCGAACCCGGCGGGGAGATCACCCGAAGACTCCTCGCCGGGGGCGGCGAGGTGCGAGCCTTCGTCACCGACCCCGGTGCGGCCGAACCGTTGAAGCGGAATGGTGCCCGGGTGGCCGTCGGCGACGTGACCGACGCCTCGCACGTCGCCGGGGCGGCCGCCGGATCCTTTGCGGCCGTCCTCGTCACGCGGGCCGCCGTCGACCCACGAGAACGGGCCTTCGCCACCGACGCCGCCGAGGTGCTCGGTGGGTGGGTCGCCGCCGTGCGCCGAGCCGGGGTGCGGCGGGTCATCTGGGTCGCCCATCCCGAATGCGACCCTCCCCACGCTGGGACTCCCGAGCAGGCCGTCGTGCGGACCGGGGACCGGCCGGCCACCGATGTCGTGGCCGACGTGCTGCGCCTCGAAGAGGTCGCCGAGCTCCCTTGACCGGGCCGGTCGCGGGTGCGTATGTTTGCGGTGGTTGGCCAAGCAAGAAGACGTCGTTCGGGTGCAGGGGACGGTCGTCGAAGCCCTCCCCGACGCCATGTTCCGCGTCGAGATCGACGGCGGATTGGAGGTCATCGCCCGGGCCGCCGGGAAGATGCGCCGAGGCCGCTACATCAGGATCCTGCCGGGCGATCGCGTCGATCTCGATCTCTCCGTCTACGACCCCAGCCGGGGCCGCATCGTCTGGCGGTACAAGGACTGAGGGCCGGCACCGCCGCCGGGCGATATGACGGAGACCGAGATGGCTACTCGCTGGTGACGCGGATGGGACGCCCCCATCGGCGGCGCCGGGCGGACTCAGCGGGGGGCGCTTCGCCGGGGGCGCAGTCCGAATAGAGCGCGGGTCGGGTTGGTGAGCGCGACCGCCTCTGAGAGACCCCACGTGATCAGGAAAGCCGCACCGCCGATCACCAGGAACTTGGGAAGGATGGCGGCGTCCCACTTCACCACGAAGTAGGCCACGACCACGATGACCGTCTGGTGCCAGATGTAGAAGGGCAACGAAATGGAGGAGAACCGCTCGATCCAGCCGACCGGTCGATCCATGAAACGACGCCCCAGACCCACCAGACCGACGAGCACCAGCCACTCGGCGATTCCCCGGGTTGCCGGGTCGGCCCGGTCGGAGATATCGGGCAGTGCGATCACCACCAGGCCGAGGGTCAGGGCCCACATCCACACCCGAGCCACGACCGCGTCGACGCGAGGATCACTCACCAGCAGGTATCCGAGAAAGAAGACCACCGGGTAGTTGGCGTGGTTCGCCAGGTCGGTCACCAGGTTCTGGTCGTTGGGAAACGAGGGTCTCAGCAAGGCCTCCACCAGACCCAGGTAGAGCGCCGGGATGAGAAGGAGATTCCATCCTCGCGTCAGGAATCCGGTGATGCGAAGGCGTTGATTCTCCCCATCCCGCAGCAGCCACGTCAACAGACCGACGAGCAGCACCGAATACACGAAGAGATAGAGAAGGAACCAGAGGTGGTGCCAGGAGAGATTTGCGTCCGGATAGCAGCACTCGAACGTGTGGGGGTACCACTCGAGGAAGGTTCCCGTGAAGTCGATGGGGCTCCGCCTGGTGACCACCGAGGTCGAGATCCGCTCGATGAAGACCTGCGGGGGAATGATCACCAACATCCCGAACACCAGTGGCACGAAGAGCCGCTTGAGGCGCTCGCGCCGGAACTCGGAAGCACTGCGACGCTGCAGCGCGTACCACGCGGACATCCCGGCCAGGAAGAAGAACAGCGGCATGTGCCACTGGTTGATGAACGAGTTCATCTCACCGACCACATCGCTTCGCGCCGCGTTCTGGATGTGCCACGTGTCGAAGGCCGTGAACACCATCCCTGTGTGGAACACGATCAGCAGCAGGACCGCAAGCACCCGCAGCGCATCGACCTCGTGCCTGCGGGCGACGAGAGGTGTGGACATGCCTCCTCAGACCTCGCGGAACAGGTAGGGGCGGATCACGTCGATCCGATCCTCAAACCCCCCCGGGTGGAGAAACCACAGCGTCGCCGCCACCGACGACAGCAGGGCGTTCCCGTCCTGGGGGGTGAAGCAGAACCCGATCAGTTCGTTGCCACCGCGCACCGCCAGGGTCTCCACCGGCACCACCGTCTGGCTCAGGATCCTGCCGAAGAACCCGTGGTCGCGACCGAATGAGAAGATCTGGTTGGCGGATCGCTTGTAGGTGAGCGCGACGCGGGTGTTGGCGGCCAGCCTCTCGATCGCCTGGTTCACGGTGATCTCCTCATCGAGGAGCAGGCTGAAGTGGAGAGCATGCATGTACTGGCTGTTGAGCTTCACCGCCGACGACCAGATCGGCAGGTCGTAACCCAGGGTGGCGTAGAGGCCGTGGGCGTCACGAGCGTGATGGGTGCCGAACCCGGTATCCGGGTGGGTCCCCACCACCGGAGAGGGGATGAAGGAGCCGTCCTGGCTGATGTCGTTGGCCCGGCGCATGCACAGGAAGCGACCGCTCTCCAGATGAGACGTGCCGTCGGGGTCCATGGCGAGGGCCTTGATGAGCACCGAGATGTTGTGCGTGTTGCACGAGACCACGTGGATGAAGCGGTCCTCGCCGCGGATCAGCGCTTGGTCGTTGATCCCCCGGGCGTACATCTTGCCGAAGCCGAACTCGGAGCCCTGGGCGAGAAAGCCCATCGGGCCATCGATCTCCCCGTACAGCGCAGCCTTGTTCTCGTTGCCGGCCGGGGTGCAATCGATCACCACCGAGGCCCGCTCGACGGCCTCCCTGGCCTCGAGCTCGGGGGCCTGCCCCAGCTCCTCGAATGCCCGGCGCCGATCGGCATCGACCGCCAGGACCGCTCCCCGGCGAACGAGGTCGTTCACCTTGGCACGCTCGTCGATCAACGGCGTCCGCTTGTGGAAGGTGACCTCGTCGATGCCGAAGGCCTCTCGGTCGTCCGTCAGCAAACCGATGAGCGGCTCCCCGATCGTCCCGGTGCCGACGACGTGCACGATGTTCGCCATGCGAGCCTTCCCTTCCGGGCAATCATACGGTCCGGCCCGAGGTCTCCCGGGGTGACGCGTAGGGTGAGGCCATGAAGGCCTTGCGATTCTGGGGCGTCGGGGACCTGCGCCTCGAAGAGGTCGCCGAGCCCGAGCTCCGGGACGGGGAGGTGTCGGTCGCCGTCGAAGCCTGCGGGGTGTGCGGGTCGGATCTCCATTTCCTCGACGGGACCGCCCGAACCGCCCACACGCCGATCACGCTGGGACACGAGATCGCCGGCCGGATCGCAGCCGCCCGCGCCCCGGACTGGGCGGTCGGGACCCCGGTGGTGGTCCGCGCCGGGTCCGGGTGCAGCGACTGTCCCCGGTGCCGACAGGGCCGGCCCAACCTCTGCCTCAACCTGCGGGTCGTGGGGATCGACGACGACGGAGGCCTCGCCGACCTCGTTGCGGTGCCGGCGGGCAGCCTGACAGAGCGACCGGCGGAGGTCGATCCGACGGTGGCCGCGCTGGCGGTCGACGCCGGGGCCACCGCCCACCATGCGGTGACCCGTCGAGCCGGAGTGCATCGGGGTGATGCCGTGCTCATCATCGGTATCGGCGGCCTGGGCACGTTCGGCGTCCAGATCGCTGCGATCCTGGGAGCCACACCGGTCATCGCCGCCGACACCGACCCGGAGGCCCTGGAGCGAGCCACCGCCCTGGGTGCCGACGAGACGGTGCTGGTGGAGCCGGGGATGTCGCTCGGGCGGACCGTCAAGCTGCTCACCGACGGGGGCGTCGACGCAGCCGTCGAGTTCGTCGGACGGGCGTCGACGGTCGATGCCGCGGTGAAGTCGCTTCGGCCCGGAGGGATCGCCGTCGCCGCCGGCGTCGGCACCGAGCCGCTGACAACCATCCCGCCGGTGCTGTGGTCGAACAACGAGTACTCGCTGGTCGGGTCCTACGGCAGCCTGCCCGGTGACGCCGAAACGGTGCTGCGGGCCCTCGACGAGGGGGCGCTCACCCCTCCCCCGATCACCCGCAGCCCGTTCGAGGGGGCGGCCGAGCGAATCATGGCGATGGCGGCCGGCTCGGTGCGAAGCGGGGGGCGGCTCGTCGTGACGCCCTAGCCCAACAGCACCCGTCGCATGAGCTCGACCGGTGGTGCCCCCCGAGACAGCAACCCTTCGTGGAACTCCCGCAAGGAGAACCGGGCTCCCCGGTGAGCCCGATAATCCTCGCGGAGCCTCAGAATCTGCAGTTTGCCGAGGGTATAGGAGAAGTAGCCGGGGTCGAAGGTGCCTCGCTCGGCTTCGGCCCGAGCCGGCGTTTCGGGGTAGAACGCGTGCTCCACGAAGAAACGGGTCGCCTCGTCCACCGTCATCCCGTGGGCGTGCATCCGGATCGCACACACGAAGCGGCAGTTGCGCACCAGGGCCTCTCCGAGTTGGGCAAGGCGAAAGCGAAGGTCGCCGTCGGCATAGCCCTCCTCCCACATCATCTGCTCGGCGTAGTGGGCCCACCCCTCGACGAAGGCGTAGGAGGTCACCCGGCGGGAGACCTCGGTCGGGGCTCGGTCGAAGTGGAGGAAGTGGACGTAGTGGCCGGGGTAGGCCTCGTGGATCGAGATGTCCTGGAGCGCAAACGTGTTGAGCGCCGCCAACCACTCAGCTGCCTGTTCCTCATCCCAATCCGCCTCAGGTGGGGTGACGTAGTAGTAGGCCTCGGTCGCCTCGGTCTCGTAGGGACCGGGGGTGTTCATCATGGCGAATGCCCATCGCAGGTGACGGGGGGTTGCGGCCACCAGCGCCCGGACCTCGCTGGGCACCGAGACCAGGCCCCGGCCCACCACGAAAGCGCGGATCTCTTCGAGCAGGGACTCCGTCGTCTCGATCAACCGATCGGGTTCGGGCCGGACCGAGGCGACGTGGCGGGCGTAGACGTCGGCCGGATCGCCGCCGGGTTCGAGGATGGCGGCGGCTTCCCGAAAGGCCTCCTGATTGGCTTCGAGGTCGGCTTCACCGAGCGCCAGCAGTCGGTCGAGCGGCATCGAGACCAGTTCGGCACTGCGCAACAACTCCTCCATCGCCTCTCCGCCGATGGCGAAACCATCGTCGGCGCTCGGGAGCAACTCCGTCTCGATCCAGGACGCATACTCCTGGAGCGCCGAGGCGGCCGCGGTCGCCGCATCGCCGAGACGGGGCGATCCGTCCGGGCCGAACGACCCCGGCAGCTCGTGAAGGAGCGCGTCGGCCATGCCCCGGGCCTGACGAACGGCCCACTCGCAGTAGGTCGCCGGCACGATCCGATCCAGATTGGCCCGGGCCGCATCGAGCACCGTCGGCGCCTCCTCGAGCAGATCGGCGGCGATCTCGGCCCGGACGCCGGCCGGTGCATAGCTGCGGGTGACGTAGAGCGTGGTGTCGAGCGGATCGATGTACCGCATGGGGTTGCGACGCCACCAACCCACCCGGCGCCACTCGAAGAGGGCCGAGTCGACGGCGGTGCCCAAATGCAGCCGGTCGAGCTCCTGATCCGCGGAGAGACCCTCGAGACCCCCCAGCCGCTCGCGGAGCATTTCGAGACGGTCCAGTTGCGATTCGACGACGGGTGCCGAGAGGTCGGGCACTCGGCCGTCGTAGGAATGCTTGCCCAGGAACACCGCCTCGGCGGGATTGAGGTTCCAGAGCGCGGCCGAGATCCAGTCGACGATCTGATCGAACAACGCTGACACTGCGTATCGAGGCTAGCCAGCGGCCCCGTAGCATCGTGCCCGAAGAGAGGAGCAGCCATGTCCCACGACCCCTATCTCGCCGCCGCCGTCGCCGAGGCCGAGCAGGGGCTCGGCGAGGGTGGCATCCCGATCGGGTCGGTCCTGGTGATCGACGGAGAGGTGGTCGGCCGGGGCCACAACCGCCGGGTCCAGCAGGGATCGGTGATCCGTCACGCCGAGATGGATTGCCTGGAGGACGCCGGCCGCATGGCCGCCGCGAAGTACCGCCGCTCGGTCCTCTACAGCACCCTGTCGCCCTGTGACATGTGCAGCGGGGCGGTGCTCCTCTACGGAATCCCCCGGGTCGTGGTCGGCGAGAACCGGACCTTCCGCGGGCCCGAGGAGCACCTTCGCACCAGAGGTGTCGCGCTGGAGGTTCTCGACGACCCGGTCTGTATCACCCTCATGGAACGGTTCATCGCCGATCATCCCGAACTGTGGCGGGAGGACATCGGCGAGTGACTCCCGACTCCCCCTCTCCGGCTATCTGAGGACGCCCCGCTCCCACACGGAAACGAGGCGCCCGTACTGGGCGTTGGCCTCCTTGAGCCCGGCATGAGTCCCCATGGCCACGATGCGGCCCTGGTCCATCATCACCACCCGGTCGGCTCGCTCTGCAGTCCGCAAGCGGTGGGCGATCACGATCGCCGTCCTCCCTCTCAGCAGTCTGACGAGGGCCCGCTCCACCTTGATCTCGGTCTCCGGATCCAAGTTGGAGGTCGCCTCGTCGAAGACGATCACGGTCGGGTCGGCGAGCAGTGCCCGGGCCAGCGCCACGAGTTGACGCTCACCGGCCGAGAGGCGGCCGCCCCGCTCCCGGACCATTGTGTCGAGCCGCTCCGGCAGCGAACGGACCCAGTCGTCGATGCCGACCTCCCGACACACCTCCCACAACTCGTCGTCCCCCGATTCGGGCTCGGCGTAGCGCAGGTTCTCTCGCAAGGTGCCGTTGAACAGGAAGCCCTCCTGCGGGATGAGGACCACGTGGGCGGCCCGGGAAGCCCGGCTGATCTGCCTCAGGTCCTGTCCGTCGAGGGTGACCCGACCGATCTCGGGATCGTAGAACCGCAAGGCCAGCCGGGCGAGAGTGGACTTCCCCGCCCCGGTCTCGCCGACGATGGCCACCCGCTCGCCCTGGGCGATGCGCAGATCGACTTCCCGAATCACCGGAACCCCCGGCTGATAGCCGAAGCTCACGCCTTCGAAATGCACCTCTCCTCGCGGCGGTGCCGGGAGCGACCGGGTGTCGGGAGCGTCCACGACCGCCGGCTTCGTGTCCAGCAGCCGGAACAGCTTCGAGAAGGCTGCCGAGGCAGACTGCAGCTGGTTGTAGGTGTTGGAGAGGTTGATGATCGGCTGAAAGAACCAGTCGAGATAGAGCAGGAACACGACCAGGGAGCCGAATGTGAGACCCCCATCGAGCACCCGGCGTCCACCCAGCAACAGCACCGCGGCGATGCCCACCGTGCGGAGGAACGCGACGGCGGGGAAGTACCAGGCCACCGCCCGGGCAGCCCGCATGTTGGCCTCGAAATACCGTTCGTTGACCCCCCCGAAGGCGCCGGCCTGGGTCACTTCACCGGTGAAGGCCTGCACCACCCGCACCCCGGTGATGCCCTCCTGGAGGCTGGCGAGCACCCGGCCGATGCGTTCCCGCACCTCCTGATAGGCCCGTGCGGCGAACCGCTGGAACACTCGAGACACGATCAACAGGACTGCGATGAGCACGAAGACCTGGGACGCCAGGGTGACGTCGACGAACAACATCGCCGCCGCCACCCCGAGGATCGTCAGCAGGTTGGTGGTCAGACTGACGGCTCCCTCCTCCGCGAACTCCTGGATCGACTCGATGTCGTTCGTCATACGGCTCACCAGGACCCCGGCCTTGGAGCGGCCGTAGAAGGCCATGTCGAGCCGCAGGAGGTGGGCAAACACCGTCGAGCGGAGCATCAGGAGATAGCGCTCTCCGAGCCGGGCCACCACGTACTGGGCGGTTCGCTGCGCCAGGTATTGGATCACCAAGAGGCCGAGGAACACCAGGGCGGCCCTGGTGATCAGCCAACGGTCGCCGGCGGCGATGCCGTCGTCGAGGCCGCTCCGAACGGCAAGGGGACCGAGCAGCCTCGCCGCCGTTGCCACCGTGGTGGCCGCCACGGCTGCGAGCGCCGGCTTGAGGAGAAAGCGACCGAGCCCGGCGGCTCGCCGGATGAGATGCGATCGCGGCCTGCTCACTGCCGGGCCTCCTCTTGCGCGAGCACCTCGGAATAGCGAGGCACCGTCGCCACCAGCTCGCGATGCATCCCCACCGCCGCCACCACACCGTCTTCGAGGAACACGACCTGATCGACGAGATCGAGCGTCGACGTTCGATGCGCGATGATGATCGTCGTCCGACCCCGCATCACCTGCTCGAGGGCGGCCAGCATCTCGGCCTCGACGAGGGCGTCCACCGACGACGTGGCATCGTCGAGAATGAGCACCCGCGGGTCTCGCAACACCGCCCGCGCCAGGGCGATCCGCTGGCGCTGACCGCCGGACAACGAGTAGCCGCGCTCCCCCACCACCGTGTCGTACCCATTCGGGAGATCGACGATGAAGGAGTGGGCTTGCGCCAGTCGGGCCGCCAGCCGGACCTGCTCGTCGGTGGCGTCGGGTGCCCCGAACGCGAGGTTGTCCCGAACAGTGGCCGAGAAGAGGAAGGTCTCCTGGAACACGACGGCGACCTCGTGTCTGAGATCCTCGAGTCGCATCCGTCGCACGTCGACGCCGTCGAGCGTCACCACGCCGTCGGAGACATCGTGGAAACGGGGCACGAGATGAGCGAGCGTCGTCTTGCCGGCGCCGGTGGCGCCGACCAGGCCCACCGAACTCCCTCCGGGAATCACCAGGTCGATTCCGTGCAGTACGTCGGGCTGGCCCGGGTACGAGAACCGGACGCCGCTAAAGCGGACCTCACCCCGCCCGGGAGGCGGCTCGACCGGATCCGGGGGATCATCGATTTCCGGAGCGATTCCCAGCAGAGTGTGAATCCTGGTGGAGGCCGCGGCCGCCCGAGGGAGCTGAGCGAAGAACCACCCGGTGATTCGCAGCGGGAAGTTGAGGATCGCCAGGTACTGCGTGAATGCCACGAACTCCCCCAGCGTCAATTGCCCACCCACCACCCGGATCCCGCCCAACCACAGCACGGCGACCGTTGCGAACGCCGGAATCATCTCGAACCCCGGCTGATAGGCGGCTCTGATCCAGGCCAGCCGGAGGGTGCGCCGGAATATCCGCTCCGCCCGATGATCGAGCTTGGCCTGCTCCTGGGACTCCTGTCCGTAGGCCTTGATGACCTGGATGCCGCCGATCGACTCCTCGACGACCTGGCTCAGGTCGGCGAGACGCTGCTGCACGTCGAACGAGAGCTTGATGACCCGTCCCGCATAGCGCCGGGCCGCCAGCAGCAGGGTCGGCACCGCCAGCGATGCCACCGCACCGAGGATGGGATCGAGGATCAGCAGGACGGCGGCCACGGCCAGGAACATCCCCAGGTTGGCCAGAGTGATCGGGAGCATGGCGAAGATGAGCCGCACCTGGGAGAGGTCGCTGGATGCCCGGGCCATCAACTCCCCGGTCCCGGTCACGTCGTGAAAGCTGAAAGCGAGCGTCTGGACGTGCTCGAAGATCCGGTTGCGGAGGTCGGTCTCGGCCCGATAGGAGACCCGGAAGCCGAAGTAACGCCGCACCCCGATGCCGACCGCCAGGAGAACTCCCGCCCCGACGACGGCGAGGCTGAGAGGAAGGATCAGGTCCCGACGGCCGGCCGTGATGGCCCGGTCGATGACCTGGGAGATCAGGAAGGGCACGGCAATCACCATCGCCATCCACAGCAGGGCGCCGGTGATCGCCAACGTGAGATCGCGGCGGTAGGAACCGAGGGTCCGCACCAGCAGGCGGATCCCCGATCCGACCTCGCTCCCCTCACTCACCGCATCCCCCCCATCGACGTCGCAAAGACGGCCCCGAAGAGGATGGCGAAGGCACCCAGGTAGAGCCAGACGAGCATCACGGCAACGGCCCCGAGCACACCGAAGGTCGCACCCAGCGATGGCGTCAACGAGAGATACAAGCCGAAGCCGAGGCTGACCAACACCACTCCCGCCGAGGCGACGAGAGCCGCCACCCAGGAGTGGGGAAGCGGCTCGGGCGGACCCCAGCGATAGAGGGTGAGGAGAAACAGGAACAGCCCGGCCGCGGAGACCGGAACCCGCAGCCAGGTCCAGATCAGGTCGATCGCCTCCACTCCGGTCAGCTGGGCGAGGAATTCACTGACCCGTCCACCCGCCACGAGCAGGAGCGACGACACCAGCAATGCGGCGCCGCCGCCGATGGTCAGCACCGTACCCACGACTCGCATCTGGATCGCGGGCCGACGCTCGGTCCGGTCCTCGACGCGAGCCAAGGCCTTCTGGAGGGCGACCACCGCCCGAGCACCGAGCACCAACGCCAGGAGGATCGACATGGGGATGAGCCAGCCCTGCTGCCCGCCGATTCGATCGCCGACGTCTTCCAGCAGGTCGGTCACGAACGTCACCACCGTCTCAGGAGCAAAGGCGGCAACGGTCGTCGTCACCCGATCGAGGGCCTCCTGGTCGGTCCCGACGAAGGCGGCCACACCCAGCAGCGCCACGCCGAGCGGCACCAGGGCCAGGAAGCCGTTGTAGGCGACGGCCGCCGCATTCAGACCCAGCTCGGCCTCCCGATACCGCTGCCACAGCCCCCAGACCAGCGACCGGTATCTCCTCAGCACAGCAGTCAAGTCCACCGCCCGAGCATAGGATCGGTCGGCCTCCGGCCGATCATCGGCGCAACGACGGCCCCCCGGTAGAGTTTGCGCCCGGATGCCGCCCAATCGCCATCCCCTCACCGTTGCGTCGGTCATCGCGCTGATCCTGGCGACGGTCAGTCTGGTGCTGTTTGCGACCTTCGCCCGCGACGGCGAGTCCGACGGGACCACCACGACCGCCCCGATCGCCGCCACGACCGAGCCCACCACGACGGGTGACGCCACACCGTCGTCATCGACCGCGCCCGGCACGACGGCGGACAATCCGACGACGACGGAGACGACCGACCCGCAGCCTCCGCTGCACCCGTGGGTGGATCGGCGGACCGTGGGCATGCCGTGGGGAGACACGGTGGTGGGGTTGCTCACGTTCCGCGGCAATCCCACGAACACCTGGTACGGAGCCGGACCCGTTCCCGAGACTCCCCGGATCAAATGGCGCTACCCCGCCGACGGGCCCATGTGCTCGCAATCCACAGACCTGGGCGTGACCGCCACCTGGTGCGGTAACGGGTGGACCGGACAGCCGGTGATCTGGGAACGACCCGACGGGGTCACCGAGCTCATCTTCGGGGCCTACGACCGGAGCCTCCACTTCGTCGACGCCGACACGGGACTCGACACGCGCGCCTCGGTGCCAACCGGCGACATCATCAAGGGAACACCGACCATCGACCCGGACGGATACCCACTCGTCTACTTCGGGTCGCGAGACAACCGGCTTCGGATCCTCGCTCTCGACCGGGGCGATCCGGTCGAATTGTGGAGCGTCGTCGCCGACCTCAACGTCGAGGGACGGTGGAACGACGACTGGGATGCCAGCCCCCGGATCGTGAACGACATCATGTTCGAGGGGGCCGAGAACGGCATCTTCTACATCTACAAGCTGAACCGGGATTACGACGGCCAGGGCCTGGTCACCGTGGACCCGGTGTTGCTCTTCAAGATGGAGAGTTACAACGACGCCCTGCTGGAAGCCATCGGACCCGGCTACCCGGCGGTCAGCGTGGAGAACTCGGCGGCGATCTTCGAGGGGACCGTCTACTTCGCCAACTCCGGAGGAAGGGTGATCGGGCTCGACATCACCGACGTTGAGAACGGCAACGCCCCGGTCGTGTTCGATTACTGGGTGGGCGACGACGTGGATGCCTCGATCGTGATCGACGAGGAGGGGATGCTCTACGTCGCGGCCGAGTACGAACGCTATCTCCTGCGAGCCCAGGAGTTGGGCCAGCTCGTCAAGCTCGACCCCACCAATCCCGACGATCCCTATGTGTGGGGCATGTACTCGCTGGTCGACTCGCCCGGGCAAGGCGGGCTCTGGTCGACCCCCGCACTCGGGGACGGGGTCCTCTATGCGGTGACCCACAAGGGATTCCTCGTGGTGGTGGACCAGGACACCGGTGAGGAACTGTGGGTCGACGAGGTCGGCTTCGGCTCGTGGTCGTCGCCGGCCGTCGTCGACGACCGCCTCGTGGTCGCCACCAACGCCGGGATGCTGCGCAGCTACGACATCACCGACCCGAGGGCCCCCGTCCTCGACTGGGAGATCAAGGTGGGTGAGGCCAACATCGAGGCCTCGCCGGCGGTGTGGGACGGCGTCATCTACCTCGGCGTTCGCGACGGCTATCTGTACGCCGTCGGCGACTAGCTCCCCACGGCCGGTGATCGTGCCTCAGAGGACGGCGCCGAGGAACTCGACGATTCGCCGATAGGCGACTCGTCGATTGGGGAGCTTCACGAGACCGTGACCCTCGTCGTCGAACACCAGCAACTCGGTATCCCGACCCAGCTCCCGCAGGCGGGCCACGATCTGTTCCGCTTCGCCCAGGGGAACCCTGGGGTCGTTGGCGCCGTGAATCACCAGCAATGGGGCCGTGATGCGGTCCACCATCGAGGTGGGCGAGATCGACTCAAGAAACCGACGGTCGGCCTCCAGGCTTCCGTACTCGGCCTCCCGGAGCGCCCGCCGATAGGCCCCGGTGTTCTCGAGGAAGGTCACGAAGTTGGTGATTCCGACGATGTCGACCCCCGCCGACCAGAGCTCCGGTGCAGTCGCCAGCGCGGCCAGCACCATGAAGCCGCCATAGGAACCTCCCATGACGGCCATCCTCGAGCCATCCAGGTCGTCTCGACCCGCCACCCAACGACCCACCTCGTTGAGGTCGGCGACCGAGTCCATGCGCCGCCTCCGATCGTCGAGCGACTGATAGGTGCGCCCGTAGCCCGAGGAGCCTCTCACGTTGGGGGCCACCACCGCGTAGCCGGAGGCCAGCAGGAACTGGTAGATCGGATTGAAGCTCGGCCGCTCTTGCGCCTCCGGTCCACCGTGAACGGAGACGACCACCGGAGGGTGCGCGACGCCGGGAGGGCGGTACACCCACACCGGCACTCTCAAGCCGTCGAACGACTCGACGGTGACGGCCTCCGGCGCAACGAAGGTGTTCACATCGATACCCGCCGTCGACGATTGGGTGACCCGGATCGGAGTCACCTCCCCGGCATCGACCCACCAGACGTCGGCGTTGTGACCCGGGCCGCTGATGGTCAACAACATGCCCGATCCGTCGCGGGCGATGGTCAGCCCTCCGGCGACACCCAGCGGAAGGGTCACCGACGGGCCCGGCTCCAGCGAATCGGGATCGAACCAGTGGAGACGGGAGGCGCCGTCCCGGTTGAAGGCCAGCGCCCCGAGCCCGTCGGTGACGGCCAGGCCGTCGACGTCCGCATCCTCCGGGCCGAAGGCGGTCCAGACGCCCCCATCGACCCGATAGGCACGGCGGTACTCCCCATCCCGATCGCTGACCAGGAACACAGCCCGGCCGTCGGCGGCGAACGCCACCGGTGAATGGAGACGTGGCTCGGCGTGGGGGGTCAACTCGGTCACCTCACCCGTTTCGAGAGAAACGAGGAGCGTGGTCGAGTCGACGTTGGAGGCGGCGCGACCGACCAAGGCCGCTTCGTCGGTGACGTCGACGACCGCGTTCCAGCCCGGCAGCGCCGCCACACAACGCTCCTCGCCGTCGAGCGTGCGCAGCCACAGGTCGAAATCGACACCGTTGCGCCGGTTGTCGCAGAACACGATCCATGAGCCGCCGGGCCCGAACTCGCCAAAGCGGTGGATGACCTCGGGGTCCACGACCAGCGGGCGCTCCCCGTATCCGGAGGGATCGACGGCGTGGATCTGCATCCGTTCGTTGCCCCCGGCGTCCCGCGAGAAGACGACGAGGTTCGGGTCGGCCGGCGAAGCCGCCACGCCGCCGACTCGCTGATCGTCGAACGTCAATTGGCGAGGCCAGCCGCCTCCGAGGGGGACCGCCCAGGCCTGGGGAACCCCGGTGATGTTGGTGACGAAGACCACGGTCCGACCATCCGCAGTGAGACGGCCGCCGCCGGCGGAACGGATGTTGAGATAGCGATCCAGGTCGGGCATGGGCGGGAGGGTAGGCGGTGAGGTTCCGGTACCGCTCGGATGCGGCCACACTCGGACCATGATCCGACTCACCGAGACCGTCACCACCCAGCGTCCCCTCGCCGAGGTCTTCTCCTACGTGGCGGACTTCACCACCACCGCGGAATGGGATCCCGGCATCCGAGCGTCGACCCTCCGATCCGGGGACGGCACGGTCGGCTCCGTCTACGACGTCCGAGCGACGTTCCTGGGACGTGAGGTGCCGATGACCTACGAGGTCGTCGAGTATGCCCGGGACGAGCGGATCGTGATTCGGGGTGAGGCCCCAACGGTCACCGCCGTCGACACCATCGAGGTCGCCGAACGGGACGGACCGACCGTCGTGACCTATACGGCACAGTTCACACTCAAGGGACCGATCCGCTTCCTCGGGCCCCTTCTCCGGCCTCTCTTCGGCCGGCTCGGCCGCAAGGCCCTCCAGGGCCTGGATGCCGTGCTCAACGCTTGATCTCCCAGACGCCGTGGACGAAGCCGAGCCGCACGATCGCGGTGGGGCGGCGCGTCATGCCGATCCTCCCGGCCACCGCGATCGACCGCTCGTTCTGCACTGCGATGTCGGCAATGATCACCCCGAGCCCCAGTGTCTCCAGACCATGTCTCACCAGCCGACCACCGGCTTCGGTGGCATAGCCGCCGCCCCAGTGCTCCCGGGCGAGATGCCAGCCCACCTCGATCTCACCGGTGGGTCGAGGCACGGGCTGGAGGATGGCATCCCCCACCACGGTTCCCTCGTCCCGGTGTATCAGCAACCACCACCCGGTGCCCACCGGCCATGAGGTTCGACGTTGTTCGAGTTCGGCGATGAAGGCGGCGGTCCGCTCGAGGTTCTCGAGATGCCCCCACCAGATGACCTCGGGATCCCCCCAGATCCGGTGAAGGGCCGCGGCGTCACCTCGCCTCAGCGGTTTGAGATGGAGCCGCTCACTGTGCAGGACCGGCTGCATGCACAGGTCAGCGTAACCAGGCCGGGATCGGCTCGAAGAGCTGCTCGCTAACCTGGCCCATCGTGCTCTACGACTACACCACCGTCACCCCCGAATCCGTCGCCGCCGCCGTCGACCAGGCGATCGCCGCCGGCGATCGTCTGGCCGAGAGCGTGGCCGCCGTCTCCGGGACCAGGACGTGGGGCGACACGATGGCGCCGCTCGATGAGATCGGAGCCGTCGTCGTCGCCGCCTACGGCATCGGACCGTTCATGGGGCGCGTCCACCCCGACAAACGGGTGAGAGACACCGCCACCGAGGCCGAAGAGCGACTCATCAAGTGGCAGTCGGACCTGACCTTCCGCCGCGATCTCTACGAGGCGGTCGAGGCCTACGCGGCGACCGCCGAGGCGATGTCGCTCGCAGGGGAGGAAGCCCGGTTCCTGGCGTTCACCCGCCGCGACTTCCGCCGGGCCGGTCACGTCCTCGGAGATACCGAACGAGCCGAGGTGCAGAGGATCCGTACCCGGTTGGTGGAGCTCGGCGTGGCGTTCACCCGCAACATCGACGAGTACCAGGACGGGCTCGATCTCAGCCCCGAGCAGCTCGCCGGGCTCCCGGAGGACTACGTCGAACGGCTCGCCCCGGGATCGGAGCAAGGCACAAGAAGGGTGAGTCTCGACTACCCCGACTACTACCCCTTCATGGACCTGGCCCACGACCGGGACCTCCGTCGGCTCCTCCAATTCAAGTTCTACAACAAGGCGGCGGAGGTCAACACCCCCCTCCTGGCCGAGACGATCGAGCTCCGCCGGGAGATGGCCTCGATCTTCGGGCTGCCCTCTTGGGCCCAATACGCCATGGAAGAGAAGATGGCCCGCGAGCCCAAGGCGGTCGACGCCTTCTACCGCGACCTCATTCCACCGCTCCAATCGAAGGCCGACGAGGAGTTGGCGGATCTGCGATCCGCACTGGGCATCGACGACCTCGAGGGGTGGGACCACCGCTACGGGCACACCAAGATCAAGCGGGAGCGCTTCGGGGTCGACCCGAGCGAGGTGGCCGCATACTTCCCACTCGAAGCGGTGGTCGAGGGCATGCTGGAGATCACCGGTGAGGTGTTCGGGCTGGAATACCGGCTCATCGCCGCACCCGACGCCTGGCACCCCGACGTGGCCGCCTACGAGATCCGGGATCGGGACACGGGGGACTCGCTGGCGGTCTTCTACGCCGACCTGTTCCCGCGTGAGGGCAAGTTCGGGCACGCTGCGGCCTTCGACCTCGTTCCGGGGAGGGCGATACCCGACGGCTACCAGAACCCGGTGACGGCGATAGTGGCCAACCTCACCAAGCCGACGGCCGAGACACCGTCGCTCCTGAAGCACGAAGAAGTGGTGACGCTCTTCCACGAGTTCGGGCACGTGCTCCACAACAGCCTGGGGCACACCCGTCTGGTCCGCTTCACGGGGTTCAACACCGAATGGGACTTCGTCGAGGCTCCCTCCCAGATCATGGAGCATTGGTGCTGGAGCCCCGAGGTGCTGCGGCGCTTCGCTCGTCACCACAAGACCGGTGAACCGATCCCCGGCGATCTCGTGGATCAGCTGACCGCGGCCCATGACCTGCACATCGGGCTGGCGATGCTCCGCCAGGTCTCATTCGGCAGCCTCGACATGGCCTTCCACGGTCCGGGAGACCACAGGGATCTCGCCGCCATCACCCGGGAGACGTGGGAGATCGCCAGATTCCCCCATCACGAGGGAACCTTCTACCCGGCCTCGTTCGGGCATCTCTTCGGTTACGACGCCGGCTACTACGGCTACCTGTGGTCGCGGGTGTTCGGCGACGACATGTTCAGCCGCTTCGAGACCGAAGGGATCCTCGATCCGAACCTCGGGAGGGAGTACCGAGCCAAGGTTCTCGAACCGGGCGGCTCCAAGGACGCCGACGAGCTGCTCCGGGACTTCCTGGGCCGGGAACCGAACCAGCAGGCGTTCCTCCGCCATCTCGGGATCACCGAGTCGTCGTGAGGCGTCCTAGACGATCGGGCGCAGCATGCCCCCGTCGACCTGGAGGGTCGCCCCGGTGATGTAGGAAGCGCCGCCGGACAGCAAGAAGAGCGCCGCCGCGGCGAACTCACCCGGATCCCCGTATCGGCCCAGCGGGATCGCCCGCTCAAACCCCTCTCTGACCTCGGCGACCGGAATACCGAGCCGACGGGCGGCGTCGTCGTCGAGGGCCGCCACGCGGGACGTGGCGATTCGCCCGGGGATGAGGTGATTGACCCGGATTCCCTCCCTCGCCCATTCGTCGGCGAGGGTCTTGGCCAGGGCGGCGACCCCGGCGCGAAAGATCGTCGAAAGCGCCAGCGTGCCGATCGGTTGCCGCACCGAACCCGACGTGAGGAACAACACGGCCGCGCCGCGCCCGAGATGCGGTCGGGCCGCCCGGGCGAACTCCATCGCCGAACGCAACGTGAGGCGATAGGCAGCATCCCATTCGGGGGGATCCAGGTCGCCGAAGCGGCCGGGTGGTGGACCACCCGCGTTGGGAACCACCAGGTCGAGCCCGTCCCAGCCTGCGGCGACGTCGGTGACCCACTGCTCCGCCTCCCCCGGTTCGCCCACATCGCAGACGGCCGCCGTGACCTCGCCGCCGGTCTCGCGGCGGAGGCGTTCGGCGGCACCCGTGATGCGGCCCTCGTCACGGCTGCAGATCGCCACCCGGCACCCCTCGGCTGCCAGGCCCCGGGCGATCGCATATCCCAGGCCGTCTGAGGCGGCGGCCACGACCGCCCGCTTGCCGGTGAACCCGAGTTCCACGACGCCGACGCTATCAGCCTGCCGGCCGCTTGCCGACCTCGTCGCGCTCGATCCTCTCCACGGTTTGCCACAGCTTGGGCACCTCGAAGCCCGCCAGCCGGCGGCGGGCGAACGCCGCGACCTGCTCGCGGTCGAATGCCCGCGACCCGGCGACCACCACCTCGGCCACCACCACGGATCCCCACTCCGGATCCGGCCGTCCGGTCACCACGACGTCCTCGACGGCCGGGTGTTCGAGGAGCACCGACTCGACGCGGGCGGGGTGCACGTTCTCACCTCCGGTCACGATCACCTCATCGGCCCGGCCGAGGATTCGAAGCCGCCCATCGGCGTCGACGGCGCCGAGATCACCCGTGCGGTGCCAGCCCTCGGCCTCCCTCGGCTCCTCACCCACATAGCCGGCAAACACCGCCGGGCCCCGTATCTCGATCTGGCCTTCGACCACCCGCACCTCCATGCCGTCGAGAGGTCGGCCCACCGTGGACGGATCCCCCCCGTCGTCGGTGGCGATCTGGGAGCAAGCCTCGGTCATCCCGTAGGTGGGGAGAGCGGGGATTCCGGCGGCCCGGGCCCGCTCGATCAACTCCGTGGAGATCGGCCCCCCTCCCACCAGCACCGACCGCAGGCCCTCATAGGGACCGCGATGGACCGCGAGGATGCGCCGCAGCTGAGTGGGCACCAGCGAGGCGAGCGTGACGCCGCCGGTCGCCATCAACCCGGCGCATCGCTCGGCATCGAAACCGAGCTCGAGCACCACGGCCCCACCCACCGCTGCGGACCGCCACAGGATCGAGAGGCCGCCCACGTGCGCCAGGGGCAGCACGCACAGCCACCGATCCTCTGGGCCGTTGGCGATGCGGCGTCGGGAGGCGGTCACCGCTGCTTCTACATTGGCGCCGGTGAGCACTACCCCCTTCCGAGTTCCGCCCGACCCGGAGGTGAAGACGACGTAGCGAGCCGAGGACTCCGGTGGTCCCCACGCCACGGAGGTACCCGGCCGGCGGGGAAGGTCGAGACGCGACGGAGCCCACAGCCCGCGCACCCCCGTTTCCCTGGTGAGGGCCATCGCTTCGGCGGCCGGCAGGCGCGTCGACACCGGCACGGCCCACACACCGGCCCGGGGAAGCCCCCATACGGCGGCGGCCGCCCTGACCGTGTTCTCACCCCAGAACGCCACTCGCTCGCCGGGCCCGAAGCCGCCGCCGGTGACGGTCCCCGCCACGGCCTCCGCTGCATCATGGAGATCGCCGAACGTGAGCACGCCCTCACGGTGGATCAGGGCAGGGGCATCCGGGCGGTTTCGCGCCGCCTCCGCCACCCAGTCAGCCATCGAGTCCGATCACGGCCGCCACTACAGTACCGACGTCCCACCCTCTGCCTCGGAGGCACCCATGCCCGTCGACTGGACGCCGTCCGGCGACTACACCGACATCATCTACGAGACGACGGCCGGGATCGCCAAGATCACCATCAACCGGCCCGAGGTCCGCAACGCCTTCCGACCCACGACCCTGTTCGAGCTGTCGGCCGCATTCGAAACCGCCCGCAACGACCCCGCCATCGGAGTCATCATCCTCACCGGTGCCGGCGACGAGGCGTTCTGTTCCGGGGGTGATCAGAAGATCCGGGGCGACGCCGGCTATCTCGACCCGCGAGGCACGCCCCGGCTCAATGTCTTGGATCTGCAGATCCAGATGCGCCGCCTCCCCAAGCCGATCATCGCCATGGTGGCCGGCTATGCCATCGGCGGCGGTCACATTCTCCACCTCGTCTCCGACCTCACCATCGCCGCCGACAATGCCGTGTTCGGTCAGACCGGTCCCAAGGTCGGGTCGTTCGACGGCGGCTACGGGGCCGGGTTGCTGGCCCGCATGGTGGGGGACAAACGCGCCCGCGAGATCTGGTACCTGTGCCGCCAGTACACGGCTGAGGAGGCCTATGAGATGGGCATGGTCAACAAGGTCGTGCCGCTCGCCGAACTCGAAGAGGAGACCGTGGCCTGGGCCCGGGAGATCCTCACGAAGTCGCCCCTATCGATTCGCCTCATGAAGGCGGCGATCAACGCGGCGTCGGACGGCTTGGCCGGTCAACAACAGCTCGCCGGCGATGCCACCCTCCTCTTCTACATGTCGGAGGAAGCCCAGGAGGGGCGCAACGCGTTCAACGAGAAGCGGCCTCCCCGCTTCGACGAGTTCCCCCGGCTCCCGTGAATCCGTGGCTGCTGGCGGCCCGCCCTCCGACCCTGTGGGCGGCGGTCGCCCCGGTGCTCGTGGGCGCCGGTCTGGCCACCGGTGACGGCGCCTTTCGCTGGGATGCGCTGGCCGTCACCCTTCCCACGGCGGTGCTCATCAACATCGGTGTGAACTTCGCAAACGACGCCTCCGATGCGCGCCGCGGAGCCGATACGGCCGATCGGATCGGTCCCCCTCGGGCCGTGGCTTCGGGACTGATCACCGAACGAGCGATGTGGTGGGGGGTGGCCGTGGTCTTCGGGCTCGCCGTCGCCGGAGGTCTCTACCTCACGGCGATCGCCGGCTGGGTCGTGGCCGCCATCGGGGCGGCCTCGATCGTCGCCGCCCTCGGCTACACGGGCGGTCCGGCGCCCTACGGCTATCGAGGGCTCGGTGAGGTCTTCGTGTTCGTCTTCTTCGGGCTGGTCGCCACCGTGGGGAGCCGCTACATCCACGATCGGACCGTACCGCTCGAAGCCTGGCTGCTGTCAGTGCCGATCGGCATGCTGGTGACCGCCATCCTGGTGGCCAACAACGTCCGAGACCTCGACGGCGACCGCTCGGCCGGCAAGCGCACGCTCGCGGTGATCCTCGGGCGGGCACACACCCGCCGTCTCTATGCCCTCCTCGTGTACGGGGCATTCGTGTTGCTGGCGGTGTGCGGCGCCGCCGGATGGGTGCCGCAGGGTGCGTTGCTCGGACTCGTGGCCGCTCCCACGACGGTCCCCATCGTGACCACCGTCTTCCGGGAGACCACCGGGCCGGCCCTCATCGGCGCCCTCAAGGGGAACGCCCGACTCCACGCCGCCACGGGAGCGCTCATCGCGCTTGGGTGTGCACTCTGACTCAAGGATCACCCTCCGGATGACGATGAAACGGTGAAGGAGTCGCGCATCATCATTGGCGTGGCTCCTCTGCGATGGTCGGCTGATCACCGGTCACCAATCGATCTCGAGCCGGCCCCGGGGGCCGGCTCGATTCTTCGGGGTATCGTTCCGCCATCGACCCCAACCCTGCCTTCGCCACCTCGCTGGTTGCCGCCCTGGCACGACTGGGTGTCCGACACGCTGCGGTCGCTCCCGGGTCACGAAACACGCCGCTGACCCTCGCCGTCGCCGAGCATCTGCGGGTCTGGTCCCATCACGACGAGCGCTCGGCCGCCTTCTTCGCCCTCGGCCTGGCCAAGGCCACTCGGACACCGGTCGTCGTCTCCTGCACGTCCGGAACCGCGGTCGCCGAGTTGTATCCCGCCCTGATCGAGGCCCGCTACGGTCGAGTTCCCCTCATCGCGCTCACCGCCGATCGCCCCACCGATCTCTTGGACACGGGTGCCCCGCAGACCATCGACCAACGCGACTTCTTCGGTCCGAACCCCAAGTGGGCCGCCGACGTCGAGGTGGAGACCCATCCGGGAGACCCCGTCGACCTGGCCCGGGAGCTGGTGACGGCGGCGCTTTCGCACCCTCCGGGACCGGTCCACCTCAACGCGCGTTTTCGAGAGCCTCTCGTTCCCGTCGGAGGGCCCTCGGAAGCACGCCATCCGGCACCGGACCCGCTTCCGGTACCCGAACTCCCGCGTCTGCCCGCCGGCGCGGCCGGGGACCTGATGAAGGCGATCGACGGCCGTCGCACCCTGGTGGTGTGCGGACCCCAGGACGACCCCGACCTCCCTCGGGTCCTCGGGGCCTGGGCCGCCGAGACGGGGATCCCGATCATCGCCGATCCTCTCTCCCGGCTCCGGGCCGGCCCCCACGACCGCTCCCGGGTGGTGACCACCGGGGACGTGCTCTCCACTGCGGGCTTCTGGGACCGCGCCCCGCCCGAGGTCGTGCTGCGGGTGGGGGCCCTGCCGACCTCGAAGCCCATTTGGACGTGGCTGGAAGCCAACCCTGCCGTGACCCAGATTGCGATCGACCCCACCGGCTGGCGTGACCCCACCGGATCGATCACGACCATTCGCGCCGAGCCCTGCGCCTTGTTCTCCGGGATCGCCGGCGCACCGGCCCCGCGCCGGTGGGCCGACCGTTGGACCGCAGCCGACGCCGTGGCCGCACGGGCACTCTCCGACGCCGCCCGGACACAGCCGTTCCCGAACGAGCCCGGCGCGGTTCGCATGATCGCCGAGGCGATCCCCGGCGGCTCGATCCTCCACACCGCGTCCTCGATGCCGATCCGCGACGTGGACTTGATGTTCCCCTCGATGGAGCGGTCGGTGTGGATCACCTCGAACCGGGGCGCCAACGGCGTCGATGGATTCCTCTCATCGGGCCTGGGCATCGCCGCAGCCGACCTCGGTCCCACCTTCCTCCTAGCCGGTGACCTCTCGGCGCTCCACGACCTCACCGCGCTGGCGACCGCAGCCCGGCTGCGGATACCGGTGCTGATCGTCGTGGTCAACAACGACGGCGGAGGGATCTTCCACTTCCTGCCTCAAGCGGGCTTTGCCGATGAGATCTTCGAGAAGCACTGGGGAACACCGCATGGACTGGACTTCGTGGCCGCCGCGGGTGCGTTCGGGGTCCCGGCCGAGCCCGTCGGTGACCCCGGTGATCTGCAAGCCGCCGTGGCAGATCCACCCGACGGACCCCGGCTGATCGAGATCCGCACCGACCGCCGCGCCAACGTGGGCGTTCACACCGAATTGCGGGCCGCCGTCGCGGCGGCCCTCGAGCGGGCCGGGGCCTAGGCCTCGGTCAGCAAATCGAGGAGTGGGCTCAACTTCAGTCGAGTCTCGGCGACCTCGGCGTCGGGATCGGAGCCGGCCACGATGCCGTTCCCGGCGAACAGCACGGCGGTGTCGCCCCGCACGAGGGCGCAGCGCAGCGTCACCGCCAGCTCCCCGTTGCCGGCGGCGTCGACCCAGCCGATCCCCCCGGCGTACCAGCCCCGATCGATCATCTCGAGCTTGCTCATCAAGCCGAGAGCGTCCGGAGTGGGGTGGCCGCCGACGGCGGGCGTGGGATGCAACGCACCGGCAAGATCGAGGGCCGACACCGCAGCCGGGATGCGACCGGCGATCGGCGTCGCGAGATGCTGGACGTTCCCGAAACGCTCGACGACGGGGTTCGCCGGCATGTCGATCATCTCGGCAAAGGACTCGAGGCGTCGCACGATCTCATCGACCACGATGCGGTGCTCGTCGCGATTCTTGGCGCTGGCAAGCAGGCCCTCCCCCAGCCTCCGGTCCTCCTCCGGAACCGGGCTCCGCGGAGCCGACCCGGCCAGTCCGAGGGTGTGGAAACGATTGCCGTCCTTGGCGATGAGGAGTTCAGGGCTGGCGCCGACGACGGCGGCATCGCCCAGCTGCCAGCCGAACACCCGGCAACCCGGGAAGCGATCGCGTAACAGCGAGGCCACCTCGAACACCCCCACCGGGGCACCCACGCCGATACGAACCGTCCGGGCCAGCACGACCTTCTGCAGATCACCGCCCTCGATCACGCCGAGAGCGTCGGCGACCGAATTGCGCCAATCCTCGACGGCCGGGACCGACTCGATGGTGTGGACCGATCCCCGGGGCGCCTCCGCGGATCCCGGGACCCGCAGCGAGGCGGCCGCGGCGAGGACGGACGTCGGGTCTGCTCCCGGCGGAACCGCGATCGTGAGCCGGGAGCGCCCCGCCTCTCGCACGACCGTGATCTGAGGTACCACGAGCAGCGCCGAGGGGAAGCCCTCCCAGTCCTCCCCTATGGGTCCGTCCGGATCGAACGAGAAGACGGTCAGGGCCGTAGCCTCCGGGGGCAGCGAGCCGGCCCCGTCGATGAGCCGCTCGAACCGGCTCCCGCCCGCTGCAGTGACCTGGGTGGCGATCCCGAGCCCCCCGACCGACTTCCCCTCGGGCGAGGCGAAGAAGATCGCGGTCCCGAAGGCGGCGGCGCCGGCACGGATGAGATCGAGGGGATCCGTGTCGACGGGAGCCGAGGCGATCGGCGCACCGGTGCGCAGGGCGTCGGCGATCTCGTTGAGTGCGGGTCGGGGAATCAGCACCTGCGCGAGCATACCGGGGACCCGGATCCAATCCGACGGGCGGTTACCCGCTCGCTTCCATCACTTCGGCGACCAAGGCTCCGAGGGCCTCGGGCTGCTCCATGGGCACGAAGTGGGAAGCACCGGGGACGATCCTGACTTCGACGTCGGAGAAGCGGTCCGCCTGTCGCTCGACGAAGGCTGCGGGATGGCTCTCCGATGCCTCTCCGGCCACGAGCAGAACCGGGCATCCGACCTCGTCCAGACGATCCCAGGCACCGTGGATCGTGGCCGATCGGTAGAACTCGGCTTCGATATCGGGATCACACTTCAAGACCCACGAGCCTCCCTCTGAGCGGAACCCGTGCTCGACGTAGGTCTCGAGCGCCTCGTCGTCCCACCCGGCGAACGGACCGCGGCCGGCGTACGAGGTGAAGGCCTCCGAGGCCGACCCGAATGCCTTCCGCCGGCGACGGGCCGTCTCCGCCATCGGGTTGTCGTCGATCCGAACGAATGGACCCGGGAAGATGATCGGCTCGACGAGCACCAAGTATCGAAACGTGCCCGGCTCCAGGATCTCGGCCATCGCCAACGCCGCCGCCCCCGAGGAGTGACCCAACCCGACCGGACCGTCCCAGCCGACCGCGTCGAGAACCGTCAGCACATCCCGCCCCAGATCCCACCAGTCGAAGGGTGGGTCCGGAGCCTCCGAGTCGCCGTGGCCCCTTTGATCGATGGCGAGGAACCGATGCCCCGACAAGGCTCGGTCGAACATCGGGAGCCAGGTCTCCTTGCAGAACCCGGTGGCATGCACCACGAGAAGCGGCGGACCGGGAAGCCGACCGGCCCGTCGCAACGCAGCGATCTCCAGGCCGTCGTGGCTGACGATCGAGGACACGTCAGCCGGCGCTGTTGAGCTTGCGATCGTCCACCTGGTAGGTCATGTCGCTGTCGACCCGCACCACGCCCGAGATCCGCCGAGTGAGCTCTTCGAGTAGATGCACCTCGGTGCGGTTCTCGAGCTCCCCGGCCAGGTGGACGACGCCGTCGGCCACGGTGACCTCGACGCCATCGGGATCGAGAAAGAGCAACCGCCTGATGACGTCTTCCCGGATCTCGTCTTCGATCACGTCGTCGGGTTTGGTGAACGCGTTGACGACGTCGGCACGGCTGATGATCCCCTCCAAGGCACCCTCCGAGTCGACCACCGGCAGCCTCTTGAAGTTGCGGCTCGACATGATCCGGGCCGCCTCTCCCAGTGTCGCCTCGGGTGTGATCGTCGTGACCTTCTCGGTCATCACTTCGCCGACGGCCTCGGCGGAGGGCCCTTCCGGCTCTCCTTCGCCGAAGAGGGCGTCGAGCAGGCTCATCCGGTAGGGACGATCGCGGGTCGCCTCCTGCCGCAGGAAGTCCCCCTCAGTGACGATGCCGACGATGCGGCCCTCGACGTCGACGACCGGGAGCCCGCTGATCTTGTGGCGAACCATGAGCCGGGCCGCGTCCTTCAGCAGCGTGTCCGGCCGCACGCTTATCGGGTCGGTGGTCATGATGTCCCGCACCTTCATGGCCCTCTCCTCGTCCCGTCGGCTAATCCCCTTTGGCGATGAGGACGTCGCACGGAGCTTGGTTGACGACCCGGTGGCTGGTGCTGCCCAGCACCAGCGATGCCAGATCGCCACGGCCGCGGCTCCCGACCACGATGAGACCCGCGCCGGCGTCCTGTGCATATTCAACCAGGGCGTCGGCCGGGTATCCCTCCAGGTCGATGCGGTGCACGGTGACGGAGGCCTCGTCGAGGAGCGGGCCGACCTTGTCCCACACCGTCCCCCGCTGTGCATCGGTGAAGTCCCCGGCCGCCGTCGGCACTCCGGCGAGTACCGCCAGCATGGCCGCCGGCACGTGGGCGACGAAGACGGCATGAACCTCGGCATCGAGCATGGAGGCCAATCGGAGAGCCTTGCGGGCGGCGATCAAGCTCTGATCGGTGTCGTCGACGCCGACGACGATGATCACGACGGCCAGGTCTCCGGGGGATAGCGGTGCCGACGCTGCGCCTCGAGCCGGGCCGCATAGGCGGCGGCCTCGCTGCGGCGGCTCATGTCGAGCTTGGCGAGAACGTTGGAGACGTAGTTCTTCACCGTCTTCTCGGCCAGGAACATCCGTTCGGCGATCTCGCGATTCGTGAGTCCCTCGGCGATCAGATCGAGGATCTTGCGTTCCTGATTGGAGAGGCGCGCCAGCAGCGGGTCGTCCGGCTCCTCACCGCGGATCCTGCGAAAGACCCGCTCGGTCATCTCGGGGTCGAGCAGCGACTCACCGCGGCCCACTTTGCGCACGCTCTCGATGAGATCGGAACCCTTGATCTGCTTGAGCACGTACCCGGAGGCACCCGCCATGATCGAGGAGAACAGCGCCTCGTCGTCGGCAAACGACGTGAGCATCAACACCTTGACGTTGGGCCACCGAGCCCGGATCTCCCGGCAAGCCTCGATACCGCTCCCGTCGGGGAGGCGCACGTCGAGAACGACCACGTCCGGACTGTCGTAGCCGACCCGTCTGATCGCCTCGGCCACCGTCCCGGCCTCACCGACGACGTTGATCCCCTCCTCGGCGTCCAGCAAGGCCTTGAGGCCCTGGCGCACGACCTCATGATCGTCCACCAACTCGATCTTGAGCGCTTCCGTCATGCCGCCACCATACCGGGAAGGCGTCGTTTCGCTCCGAGGCCGATGACCCCGGCGGAACGGCCAAAAGTCCCAAGTAGGATGGCCCCCCGTGACCAGCGGATTCACCCCGGATCGCATAGCCGGGTTGGTCGAGGGGGCCGCCAGCGTCGTCGGCCAGGTCGAATTGGCGGGGGTCCTTCGATCGACCGTCGAGCTCGCCCGCGACATCACCGGAGCCCACTTCGCCGCCCTGGGCGTGTTGGGCGAGCACGGAGGCCTCGTCGATTTCATCCACTCGGGTATGGGAGAAGCCGACGCGGCCGGGATCGGCGGTCCGCCGAAGGGCATCGGGGTGCTCGGGGTGATCACCGAGTCCACGGTCCGCATCGCCGACATCACCCAGCACGTGGAATTCAGCGGATTCCCCGGGGCCCACCCCGAGATGAAGTCCTTCCTCGGGGTCCCGGTCCGGGTCGGGGAACGGGTCTTCGGCAACCTCTACCTCACCGACAAGGAGGGCGGCTTCACCGAAGAGGACGAGATCCTCGTGGAGTTCCTCGCCGTGACGGCCGGATCGGCGATCTCGACCCTCCGCCTCCAGGACCGGCTGCGCCGGGCGGCTCTGCTGGAGGATCGGGAGCGGATCGCCCGCGACCTCCACGACTCGATCATCCAGGACCTCTTCGCCGTAGGGCTCGGACTCCAGGCCTCCGTCCGGCTCATCGACCGGCAACCGGAGGCGGTCCGGGATCGCCTCGACGAGGCGATCGACCAGCTCGACGAAACGATCGGCTCGTTGCGCCGATACATCTTCGACCTCCGGCCGCCCGTCTGGGCGCGGCCCAACCTGCAGCGTGAGCTGGCCGAGTTGGTGGGGAACCTGGCCGCCCCATATCCGGCGAAGGTGTCCCTCGAGGTCTCCTGCCCGCCGGATCTGGTCTCGCGCGAGATCGGCGACGAGCTGATCCAGACCGTCAAGGAAGCCCTCTCGAATGCACTCCGCCACGCAGAGGCGAGCAAGATCGAGGTCCGGGTCGGCTGCGGTGCCAACCAGGCGGTCGTCTCGGTCTCCGACGACGGCAAGGGCTTTGATCCCGCCAAGCCCGGTTCGGGGATGGGTCTGGCCAACATGGCGGCCCGGGTTGCCGAGGTGGGGGGGTCCTTCCGCGTGGAGAGCGCCCACGATCAGGGCACTGTCGTCCGGGCCACATTCACGCTCGGCGAAGACTGAAGCCCGCTTCCGGAGGCCCCTCCTCGCCGGGGACCATCGGCCCCCGGGGATGGGACCCTCCCCGGCCGAGTCGAACCGAGCCGCCTCTACGATGTGGCCTCACGTCAGAGAGGCATCATGCAGTGGGTCTACGGTTTCGATCAGGTCTCCGACGCCGAGGAACGCGTCGGCGGCGAGTGGGAGGACGTCCGGGGTCTCCTCGGCGGCAAGGGCGCCAACCTGGGTGAGATGACCCGGATCGGGGTTCCGGTCCCCCCCGGCTTCACCGTGACCACCGAGGCCTGCCTGGCGTACCTCGAAGCCGGCCGGACCTTCCCCGAAGGGGCCTGGGACGAGATCACGGCCGCCCTGGCCCGGGTCGAGACGCAGACCGGGAAGCGCTTCGGTGATGCCGTCGATCCCCTGCTGGTGTCGTGTCGCTCCGGAGCGAAGTTCTCGATGCCGGGGATGATGGACACCGTCCTCAACATCGGTCTCAACGATGACGTCGCCGCCGGCATGGTGACGCTCACCTCGGATCCCCACTTCGTCTACGACTCCTATCGCCGGTTGGTTCAGATGTTCGGCGCCGTCGTGCTCGGGATCGCGGATGAGGAGTTCGAGGAAGTGCTGGCGAGGCACCGGGCCGTCGAAGGGGTGGCCACCGATTCCGAGCTGAGCGTGGATGCCCTCCGGGAGATCGTGGGTGAGTTCCGCGCCATCGCCACCGACTTCCCCACCGACCCGATGGAGCAGCTCGAGGCTGCCGTGGAGGCGGTGTTCCGCTCCTGGAACGGGAAGCGGGCGGTGGATTACCGCAACGCCGCCGGAATCCCCCACGATCTGGGCACTGCGGTGAACATCCAAACGATGGTGTTCGGGAACACCGGCAACGAGTCTGCGACCGGCGTGGCGATGTCGCGCAACGCCACGACCGG
>JBFELU010000002.1:0-73868 GCA_041551965.1 Acidimicrobiia bacterium | reverse complement strand
GGGGTGGGGCGATGGTCATCGGTCGAACTCCACCTGGTAGCTCTCGTCGGACCCCAGGGTTCGTTGCTCCCGAATCACCACCGACCCGCCGACCTGGACGATCAGCTCGAATCCCTGGGGACCGGAGTCCTCGCACCCTGACTGGTAGATCACCCGTGCCTTGTACGAGCCCGCCGGGGCCCCCTCCTCGGGCCAGAAGATGTTCTCGATCGGGGAGCGGTCCGCCTCGCTGCAGGGATAGTTGGCGTCCCGGTCGAGCCGTCCGCCCGATTCCGATTCCCGCGTGACGAAGTTGATGACGGCCCCGGTCGGGTCGGTGACTTCGAGATCGAGATCCACCGATGACGACCAGCGGAGGGTGACCTGGACGTCTCCGCTGCCGAGATCGGACGGCAAGTCGATCGGCTCCTCGTCGGTCGGAGGTATGAGGGTCTCCAGCTGAGGCCGGTTGCGCTCGACGAAGACCGGGGCTAGCTCGGCTGCGACCGCATCGGTGGCCGGGTCGATGGTGCTCCGGCGGCAGGCGAAATCGGCTTCGGCCAGATCGCGCTCCAGTTCGGCCAGCGCCCTGGCCTCTTCGGCCGAAGCCGTCGCCAGCCGGGCTTGTTGATCGCGAATGAGGTCGAGCGGGGAAGCTGCGACGTAGCCCTTCTCCGCCATGCACTCACTCCACGCCGCCTCACCCTCTCGATAGGTCGGGTGGGCCAGCGCATCGGCTTCGAGTTGCTCGATCCGGTACTCGAACGATTGGATCACCGCCAGGGCGGCGTTCAGCTCCCGGACCCCGATCTCGGCACAGGATCCGGGGAGAATCTCGTCGCTTGCTCCGTACAGAGCCCGTTCGTAGTCGGCTCGCTCGGATCGAGCGGGGCCGTCGTCTCCAAGCCTGAGGTCGGGAACCGGCGCTCCGGCTGCGATCCCGTAGCCGTCCCCGGCGAGGTCGATCGAGCTCACCACCGCGGGCCCGCGATAGGGAAGGCCGTGTGACTCCATGCAGGCCCGGACCGCCTCGGTGACCTGCAACTCGACGGCGGTGCCGAGGATCCCGGGGTCGTCGAAGATGAGTGTCGGGTCGTCGTAGAGGGAGCTCGGCTCGGTGCGACCGGCGAGTTCCCCGACGCCGGTGAGCGACCGATAGGCGGACCATCCCGCCCCGGCGACGAGGCCGGTCGTGACCAGCCAGGCCAGAACGGCAACCCATCGTTTACGCATCGGTTCAAGAGACTATCGAAAGGTGTTCCCGACGGTCGGCGTCCCGGCGTTGCCTACCGTACGGACGGAAGGAGGCGAGCGAACGCGTGCCCGAGGGCCACACCATCCATCGGCTGGCCAGATTGCACCGCCGCGACCTGGCCGGCCGCCGAGTGTCGGTGGAGTCTCCCCAGGGCAGATTCGCCCTCGAATCGGCCCGGTTGGACGGCAAGGTGTTGCACGACACCGACGCCTATGGGAAGCACCTCTTCTATCACTGGGAGGGCGCCCCCAGCCTCTACGTGCACTTGGGCCTGATCGGCAAGTTCCGCACCCATCGGGGCCTTGCCCCGGACCCGACGCCGCAGACGCGTCTGGCGATGCGGGCGGACGACGTCACCGTGTACCTGTCGGGTCCGATGACGTGCCGCCTGATCGACCCGCGCGAGGTGGACGAGATCACCGGTCCGCTGGGACCCGATCCTCTGCGGAGCGCCGATGGGCGAGACGAGTTCATCGAGCGGCTCCGCCGGCGGCGGGCCCCCGTCGCCGCGACGCTGCTCGATCAGAGGGTGGTGGCCGGCATCGGCAACGTCTATCGATCCGAGTTGCTCTTCCTGTGCGGCATCGATCCGCGGCGTTCGAGCGCCGATGTCGACCGAGATGAGACGGTTCGGCTGTGGAACGCGGTGGTCGAGCACTTGACCCTCGGGGAGCGTATGGGCCGGATCGTGACGATGCGGCCGGAGGAGGTCGGCGAGCGCTCCCGGGCAGCGATCCCGCCCGATCTCCGCCTCTATGTGTATCACCGGACGGGGGAGCCGTGCCACCGGTGTGGCACCCTCGTCTCCGAGACGGTGCTCGGGGGGCGGCGGGCATGGTGGTGCCCGGTGTGCCAGCCCCGGTAGGCGGCGGTTCCCCCCGGGGTCCGGGATGGGCCCCCTATTTGATGCGACCCCCGCCCAGTTCGTGGGTGAAGATCCAAGCGACCACCGCGCCGACTTCGATCTCGTCGGAGAGGCCCGTCTCGGGTGAGTAGCCGGCGGATCCCGGTTGCGCCTTCCCGGGGCGGGTGTCCCGCATGCACCTGAATCGCTCCTGCCAGCGAGCCATGTTCCCGGGCCGAAGATCGACCCAGCCCTTGGTGGCCCAGACCTCGCGCTCGGTGTCGGAGACGGGCACCGTCTCATCACCCGCAACTTCGGGTATCCGGATGAACGGGCCCCGGATGAGTGAGGTGCCGTCGTGGCGAAGGATCGGCAACCCGAGCGAGGTGATCGTGTCCCGTAGATCGACCCGCTCCATGATCAGCTCGTCTGCTGCGCCGCTCAGGGCCTCGGGGGTCGCGTCCAGCACCGCGGTCGAGGTGCCGAACGCCAGATCGAGGATTTCGGCTTCCCACAGCAGCTTGGACAGCTCCGGGGGGCCGAGCTGGCCGAGGGCCACGCTGTGGGTGCCGGTTGCGGTCTCGAGGATTCCGAGATCCTCGACGACCTGCGATCGGAGAACGCCGCCGCGGTAGCTGGGGCCGAGGACCGACCCATCGAGGGCGGCGATCACATCGCGGCCGGTATTGCCGCCCACGATCTCCTGAAGGCACAGGTGAGCTATCTCCTCGGGTGTCACCATTTCCATCATTCCGAGGGCGGTGATGACCTCGAACTCGCCCTTGGTGAAGACCCCGTTTTCGCCGGTGTCGACCACCGGGAGCTGCAGCTCGCCTCGCCGGGGCAATCCCTCGAGGCGGAGCGTCAGGTCGGATTCGAGAGCCTCTTCCCGGGAGGCAAACAGGTGGGTCGGGCGCCCCTTCTCCCAGATGGTCTTGTTGCCCACGTCGGCGTAGCCGATGAGGCTGCTCGGCTTGATCTCCTTGACCAGCGGCCCGTCCGTTCTCGCCATGAGGAACAGGAGGCCGGTATGGGCGAACGCGACGGCGTTCTTGGTGAGGAGCTTCGTCGACGGCCGGTCTTCGCTGTGGGTGAAGGGGATCTCGAGCCCCATGCCGCCGGTGCCGCTCGTTCCGATCTTGAGATACAGGCGACAGGCCGCTTCGCGCAGCGCCCGATTGAGGATCATCACGTGCCGGATCAGCTGCGGCACCGAGGTGCTCAATATCAGCGCTTCGACGTCGTGGGCGACCTCTCCGGGCGAGATACGGTCACCGGCCAGGAGCTGCTCGACGTCCCGTTCCACCAACGTTGCGGCGGTGTACACGTCCTGATAGGAGATCGCCGTGGCCGTGTTCACCGAATCGACGACCACGTCGGGCCGGTAGGTGCGGATGAGGCGGGCCAGTCTGGAGCGCTCGTACGCCTCGTCGAACGGTCCGAACATGTCTTCGAAGATCGCCTCACGCGAGGCATGGTCTCCGATGAGGTCGTTTCGGGGTTTCAGGGCGAACTCCTGGCGCACGAACACGTCTCCGACCTCCCCGATGATCTCCACGCCATCGGGCGCGAGCTCTCGGAGTCCGGCGACAGCCCGATCCACCTTGGTCTGGGTGCGGGAGGCAACGACGACCTGGTCCGGTGCGAGGTCGGTGGAGATCCGGGCGGCGACCTGGTAGCCGACCAGCCCTGCCCCACCCAATACGAGAAACCTACGATCGGTCACAGCACCTCCTGGGTCACGACCACGATGCCTCCTTCGAACCGGCGCGACTAGGGACGTCCGGCCCATAGGCCGAATGGCCCTCTCCGACCGGGTCTCGGCTGGGTACGTTTGCGGTGTGAGCTCGGAACCGCGTGTGCTGCTGGGCGATGAAGCCGTGGCGCTCGCCGCCCTCGACAGCGGGGTCGGCGCCGCCTACTCGTACCCGGGCACCCCGGCGACGGAGATCTTCGAGTATCTGGAGGCCCACGCCACCGATCGGGGAGTAGTGGCCCATTGGTGCGTCAACGAGAAGACCGCCTACGAGCAGGCGCTGGGGGTGTCGATGGCGGGGCGCCGGGCCCTGGTCTCGATGAAGCATGTCGGGCTCAACGTCGCCGCCGACCCCTTCGTGAACTCGGCGCTCGTGGACATCACCGGGGGACTCGTCGTGGCCGTGGCCGACGATCCGGGAATGCACTCCTCCCAGAACGAGCAGGACAGTCGCTGGCTGGCCGATTTCGCCCGCATCCTGTGTCTCGAGCCGGCGACGCAGGACGAGGCCTACGCCATGACGCGGGAGGCCTTCGACCTTTCGGAGCGCTTCCATATCCCCGTCGTGGTGCGGCTCGTCACTCGCCTGTGCCACGGCCGGGCACTCGTCCATCCCACCGAGCCCCGGTCCCAGAACCCGCTCGGCCGCACCAGCCGTGCCGCCGATTGGACCCTTCTTCCATCGGCCTCTCGTCGCTTGTGGCGAGGGCTACTCGATCTCCAGGACGAGCTGCGTGCTTTCACTGAAGCCACCCCCCACAACGTGTTCCGGCCGGGGGATGGGGGGCGCCTCGGCGTCGTCACGACGGGCATCGCCCGCAACTACTACCAGGAGAACCTCTCCGATCTGGCGGAAACGCCCGAGCACCTCCACATCGGGGCCTACCCGATTCCATCCGATGCATTGGTGCTATTGGCGGAGCGGGTCGACCGAATCCTGGTGGTCGAGGAGGGATACCCCTTCGTGGAGAGGGCTCTGCGCGGCGTGCTTCCGCACCGCTGGGAGATCCGGGGCAAGGAAGATGGAGCGTTGCCCCTCGACGGCGAGCTGACACCCGACACGGTGCGGGCGGCTCTGGGGCTTCCCCCTCGCGAAGAGATCTCGTTCGGCGGCCTCGAACTGCCGGCCCGTCCGCCGCAGCTCTGCCGGGGATGCCCGCACGCCGATGCGTACGACGCCATCGCCGCGGCCCTCGCCACCGTCGACGAGCCGGTGGTCACCGCCGACATCGGCTGTTACACGCTCGGCGCGCTCCCGCCGTACGAGGCCATCGAATCGTGTGTCTGCATGGGTGCCTCGGTCGGCATGGCCAAGGGAGCCTCGGATGCCGGGCTTCGTCCCGCCTTGGCGGTGATCGGCGACAGCACGTTCCTGCACTCCGGGGTCACCCCCCTCATGGACGCGGTTGCCGCCGACACCGACATGACCCTCGTGATCCTCGACAACGGCACGATTGCCATGACCGGGCTCCAGCCGACCGTCCTGCCGGGATCGCAGCTCGACTCGATGGTTCGCGGCGTGGGAGCCGACCCGGCCCACGTTCACACCATGGAGATGAAACCCTCTCGCGTCGAGGAGTTGGCAGCGCTGGTGCGTAAGGAGATCGAGCATCGTGGGCTGTCGGTGATCATCGTGGTGAGGGAGTGCATCGAGGCGGTCAAGAAGCGGCGTCGCGCCACCGGTGGGGCCGGCCGGTGAAGACGGATGTGGTGCTCGCCGGGGTCGGGGGCCAGGGCGTCCTCTTCCTGGCGGCAATCCTCGCCGAGGCCGCCCGCCGCGACGGGATGGTGGTCAAGCAAGGAGAGGTTCACGGCATGGCGCAGCGGGGGGGCGCGGTCCAGGCCGATCTGCGGATGGCCACCGAGCCGATAGAGAGCGGTCTGATCCCTCGCGGCACCGCCGAACTGATCCTCGGCCTCGAACCCGTCGAAGCGCTCAGGTACCTCGCCTACCTCGCTCCGGGCGGCACGGTGGTCACGTCGAGCTCCCCTCTTCGCAACATCCCCGACTACCCGTCGATCGGCCGTGTCCTGGACGCAATCCATGAGGTGCCCGGCTCGGTGGTGATCGATGCCGATGCGGTGGCGAGGGAATCCGGCACCGTGAAGGCGGCCAACGTCGTCATGGCCGGTGCCGCCAGCGTCGTGCTCCCCATCGACTTCGGGACGCTCGAGGAGTGCGTTCGTGAGGGCCTGGCATCGAAGGGGGCCGGGATCGTGGAGTCCAACGTCCGGGCTCTTCGATCGGGTCGGTCCGCTGCGGCCGGCCGATGACGGGAGACTTGCTCTCGGCGGCCCGAGCCGAGGGCAGGACCGAGCTCATCGAGACGGAAGCCATGGGCCTGGCACGGACGCTCGGTGTCGCCTTTCCCGGTCACGTGGTGGCGTCGGGGCCCGACGAAGTGGCTCAGATGATCGCCGAGCTCTCGGGAGATCGGGTCGTGGTGAAGGCACTGGCCCCGGGACTGATCCACAAGACCGAAGCGGGGCTCGTGCGGGTGACGAAGAGGGAGCACGCCGCCGCCACCGCCGCCGCCATGGGCGATGGGGCCGGAGGTTTGCGGGGTTTCCTGATCGCGGAGTTCGTGCCCCACGCCGTCGGTCCGCCGGCGGAACTGCTCATCGGGATGAGACGCACTCACGATTTCGGGCCGGTGGTGACCCTGGCTCCCGGGGGGGTTTTTGCCGAGCTGCTGATCGGGACCCCCCCGATCGTGCTGCTGGAGACCGATGATCCGGCCGCCATCGTGGCGGACTCTGCCCTGGGCCGTCTGCTCACGAGCCGATTCCGCAATACTCCGGCACCGGTCGACGCCCTGGTGCCGTTCCTCGACCGCTTCCGCTCCGGAGTCGCCGATCTTCCCGAGGACGTCCTCGAACTGGAGTGCAACCCGGTCGTCTTCGTGGAAGGCACCGCAATCGCCCTCGATGCGGCGGCGAGGCTCGGCACCCCTCCGACGGTGGCTCCGTCCCGCCCGCTGGAAGGGATGGGCCATCTGTTGACCCCGTCGTCGATCGGCGTGGTCGGGGTCAGCAAGACGGTCAATCCGGGCCGCATCATTCTCGGCAACCTCCTGCGCGCCGGCTATCCCCCGGATCGGGTGACCGTTGTGAAGCCGGGGTCGGATGAGATCGACGGATGCCGCTGTGTCCCAGATCTCACCGCCCTCGATCGCGTGGATTTGCTGGTGCTGAGCGTGGCGGCGGGGCAGGCGCCTTCGCTCCTGGAGCAGGTTGTTGCAGATCGGGTGGCCGAGTCGGTGATCCTCGTTCCGGGCGGCGTCGGCGAGCGCGAGGGAAGCGAGGACCTGGCGGAGTCGATCACAGACACGATCGGCGCCTCGCGGCGCACCGAGTGGGGAGGTCCGCTCGTCATCGGCAGCAACAGCATGGGGATCATCTCGGTCCCCGGTTCCTACGACACGCTGTTCATCCCTCCGGAGCGGCTCGGGTTCGAGGGGCGATCCGTGCATCCGGTGGCGGTGGTCTCTCAGAGCGGTGCGTTCGCCATCGCCCGATTGGCTGGGCTGCCTTGGCTGCGGCCCCGTTTCGTCGTGACCCTCGGGAACCAGATCGATCTCACGGTCGGCGACTTCGCCGTTCACTTCGCCGGCGATCGCGAGGTCGACGTGGTCGCCTGCTACCTGGAAGGATTCCGTCCGGGTGACGGTCGCCGCTTCCTGGAAGGTGCGGCGGCCGTCAGGGCTCGGGGCGGTTCGGTGATCCTGTATCAAGGCGGTCGCAGCGCCGACGGCGCCCGATCGGCTGCCTTCCACACGGCGGCCGTCGCCGGTGATCACGCCATCACCGAGGCCCTGGCCGCTCGGGCCGGCGTCCTCATCGCCGATTCGCTGAGCGATTTCGAGGACCTGGTGATGCTGACGGCTCTTCTCCGGGACCGGCGGGTCGACGGCAATGGGCTGGGTGCGGTGTCCAACGCCGGGTTCGAGTGCGTCGCCATCGCCGATCGGGCGTCCGGGTTCCGGTTGGCTCGGTTCGGCGCGGCCACGACGGCGGCACTGACCGAGACCCTGGCGGCAGCCGGCGTCGACGGCATCGTCGGAGTCCGCAACCCCCTGGACTTGACCCCGATGATGGGGGATGCCCGATTCGAGAGCGCAGTGCGGATGGTTCTCGGCGATCCGGGGGTGGATGTCGGGGTTGTGGGCTGCGTGCCGATGACCCCTGCGCTCGCCACGTTGGAGATCGACGAGCCGGGTTCATTCGTTGCGCGGATGATCGGGTTGTGGCGGGAGACCGATCTCGCTTGGGTGATCGTGGTCGACGGCGGGCGGCTCTACGATCCGATGGCCGGCCGACTGTTGGAAGAGGGGATCCCGGTGTTCCGCCGCGCCGACCGGGCCCTGCGGCTCATGGCCGCCTACTGCGCACATCGGATCGGCAGTTCTCCGTAGCTCGGGCCGTCTGCCGGCGGCGGGCACGGTGGCGCCCGATGTGCCAGCCTCGGTAGCCCATGGAGACCGTCTGGGTACTGGGCGACCAGCTCAATCGATGGCTCGGCGCCCTCGGGGCCGCCTCGCCGGAGAGGGCGCGGCTGCTGTTCGTCGAGAGCGCCGCCAAGATCCACTCGAAGCCATTCCACCGGCAGAGGCTCCACCTGGTGCTGACCGCGATGCGTCGGTTCGCCGAGGAGCGGAGGGCGGAGGGATTCGAGGTCGACTATCGGCTCGCTCCTCACTTGGCGGCCGGTCTCGAGGCCCATCTCCGGGAATTCGGACCCTCTCGGGTGGTGGCGACCGAGCCGCTCTCCCGGTCTTCATGGGTACTTCTGGATGGGCTCGGGGTCGAGCTCCACCGGAGCAATCAGTTCCTGTGCCATCACCGGGACTTCGCCGAGTGGGCGAGAGGCAGGCGGACGCTGCGATTGGAGGACTTCTACCGACGACAACGCCGCCGGCTCGGCTACCTGATGGATGGCGACGAACCGGCCGGGGGACGGTGGAACTTCGATCGGGCGAACCGGGAGCCGCCTCCGAAGGGTCCGCCACCGTGGCCGCCACCCCCGGTCGACGAGCTCGACGCTCTCGACGCGGAGGTCTCGGCTTCGCTGCCCCCAACCGCCTGGGGCGACCCGACGACGGGTCTCTGGGCGACGACGAGAGCCGGGGCCCTGCGGCGCCTCCAGCACTTCGTCGACGAGGTCCTTCCCGGCTTCGGGCCGCACGAGGACGCCATGACCACCGGCAGCTGGCACGTCGCTCACTCCCTCCTCAGTCCGTATCTCAATCTCGGGTTGTTGCTCCCCGGTGAGGTCTGTGACGCCGTCGAGGCCGCCTACCGCGCCGGGGCGGTGCCGATCGAGTCGGCGGAGGGTTTCGTCCGGCAGGTGATCGGATGGCGGGAGTTCGTGTGGGGTGTCTACTGGCTGCGGCCCGATATGGCCGATTCCAACGTGTTGGGGGAGACAGGGCCGCTGCCGCCGGTCTTCGAGGGCCGGGCCGAGACTGCGATGCGATGTGTCGCGGATGTCCTCGACGGAGTCCGCCGGCGGGGGTGGGCACACCACATCCAGCGTCTCATGGTGCTGACCAATCTGGCGACGTTGGCCGGGGTCCGGCCGCAGGCCGTGTTGGAGTGGATGTGGGCGAGCTTCGTCGACGGCGCCGAATGGGTCATGGTGCCGAACGTCATCGGCATGGGGATGTGGGCCGACGGCGGCGGGATGAGCTCCAAGCCGTATGTGTCGGGCGGCGCCTACATCTCGCGCATGAGCGACTACTGCGGCGGGTGCCCTTTCGATCCAACCCGCCGAACCGGAGATCGGGCCTGCCCCTTTACGACGCTCTACTGGGATTTCTTGGCCCGCCACCGCCCGGTTCTCGAACGCAATCACCGCATGGCGCTGGTGTTGGGAAGCCTCGGCCGCCTGCAAGACCTCGATGCCGTTCGGGAGCGGGCGGCCGAGATGAAGAAAGCCCTCGGGTCCGGCGAGCTCTGAAGCTCAGGCGCCGAAGTCGGCGGCGCCGAGCTCCCGAGCCCCCGACTCGATGGCGGACACCACCCGATCGGCCACGTGGTCCGGGTCGAGGCCGGGCTTCATCGGGGGTGCCGATCCGGCGACGGCGCGCTCTGCGAGCCCGGTCTCGGTGTGTGGGGGCCGGATGTCGATGGCGTCGATGCCGCTTCTTCGGAGTTCCCGTGCCACCGCCCGGGTTGCCGCGCTGAGGCCGGCCTTGACCGCGGAGTACAGGGCCATTCCGGCGACGGGTTGCTCGGCGACGACGCCGGTCAGGTTCACGATGAACCCGCCATCGAGGCGCGACGCTGCTTCCCGCATGATCCGGAGCGGACCCGTGAAGTCGACCTCGACAAGTTCCTCCATGGTGGTGTCGTCGACGTCTGCGAGCACACCGAAGGCGACGACGCCGGCGGCGTTCACGATCCCGTCGATCCCGCCCAGGAGTGCGGTGGCGGTGTCGAAGAGGGCGGGGATGTGATCGGGTCGCCGAAGGTCGAATACGGCCGATGGGGTATCGGGCCCCACGACGGCCGCCCGGGCTCGCAGCCGGTCGGCGTCGCGGCCGGCCAGGAGGACTCTGGCTCCCTTGGCGGCCAGGGCGCCGGCGATGCGGTACCCCAATTCCCCGGAGCCGCCGAGCACGACGACCCGGGCGCCGGTGAGGTTGCGGGCCGCCATCAGAGGGTCGCGTCGGCCGGGTAGGCCGGCGCCTCGTCGTCGGCCTTGCGAGCGAAGGTCAGATAGCCGTAGAGCAGTGTGGCGCCGGTAGTGATCGAGAACACGGCCGATCCGGCGATGAAGATGACGAGGTCGCTCATGAGCGGCCCGCCAGCACGAGGGTGCCCAGGGAGTGGATGGCCGGTACCCAGAGGCCGACGAAGAGCCCTTGGCTCTTGTCGACGAAGAACCACAGGGACACGGACAACACGAATGAGACGAACCCGGCCGCCAGGAAAGCGAGCTTGATCTTCTCGATCGGATCGGGGCGGCGCAATTTGAGGCCCGAGAGGGCTTCACGAACGGAGGTCATCGGTCTCTCTCTTCCTTAGCGCTAAATATTGCTCATCGAGATTAACCCGGGGAGGGAGCAACGCATTCCACAGGGCGTTATGGTCCGCCAGCATGAGCAGCTGCTGTGACCCCGGCCCCTACGACCGGGTCTTCACCCGGCGTTGGGCCCGGCGCCAGATCGACGACTTCGGCCGCCGCGGCCTGGACTCGACGGCGAAGCCGATGGTCGATGGTTTGGGGGGACTCCTGGAGGGATCGACGGTGCTCGAAGTCGGCGGAGGGAGTGGGGTGGCCCAGTTGGAGATGCTGCGCCGCGGCGCCGCTTCCACGGTCTGTGTGGATCTGTCCACCGAGACCATCGCGGAAGCCGAAGGCTTGCTGACCGGATCCGGGTTCGGGGGGCGCTTCACTCGACTGAGCGGCGACTTCGTGCACTTGGCCCCCGACGTCGCCCCTGCCGACGTGGTGTTTCTGAACCGGGTCGTCTGCTGTTATCCCGACATGCCGGCCCTGGTCGACACTGCCCTGGGCCATGCCACCTCGGTGGCGGCCTTCAGCTACCCCCGCAAGCGATGGTGGGTCGAGCTCCAGTTTGGGTTCCTCAACCTCCTGCTTCGGCTCCGGCGAATCGATTTCCGGGTGTTCGTGCATGATCCGGAGGCGATCGACGAAAGGATCCGACGGGCCGGCTTCGAGCGGGTTGCCGCCGCCACCACGCCGATGTGGCACTGGGCGATCTGGAAGCGATCGGCAGCCTCGTCGGCCTAGTCCGTCGGATTGGTGGCGAGGTAGCTGTGCCAGACGAGCAGCGCCGCAGCCGTGCGGCGCGGGCGCCACGACTCGGCGGCCGAGCGGAGGGTCTCGGGACCGGGCCGGCTCGACTCGCCGGTGAGGCGCTGCCACCCGATCTGGAGCGCCAAGTCTCCCGCCGGGAAGATGTCCCGCCTCCCCAGGCCCCACAACAGGTAGTTCTCGGCCGTCCAGAGCCCGATGCCGCGGCGGGTCGTGAGGTGCGCGATCGCCTCATCGTCGGTCATGGCTGCCACCGCAGCGAGATCGAATGAACCCTCGATCAACGCGGCCGCCAGATCGCGGGCGTAGCCCTCCTTCTGGCGGCTGAATCCGCAGCGGCGCATCGTGGTGCGATCGAGCCCCAGCACTCCCTCAGGGGTCACCGTGCCCAGCGTGTCGGTGAGCCGCGCCTCCATGGCGGCCGCCGCGGCAATTGAGACCTGCTGTCCCAGGATCACCCAGAGCAGGGTGGCGAAGCCTGGGCGACGCAGCTCCAGGGGGAAGTCGCCGGCCAGGACGGCGGCGCGGGCGAGACGAGGGTCGGAGCCGGCCAGACGGGCCGCATCCTGCTTGATCTCGGCCACTCGAGGGTCGATCATCGAGGGCACAGCGGGCCGGAGGTGGTCGGGGTGGAAGGGCTCACTGCCCGCCGGATCGTAGCCGTATGGATCGTTCCCGGGCTTCTGATGGCGATCATCGTCGCACTCCAGTCGGCCCTCGCCCACCGCCTCCCCGACCCACTCGCCGTTCACTGGGCCGCCGGTGGCGAGCCCAACGGGTCGATGGGGGCGTGGTGGTCGCTGGGCCTCATCGCCGGGATGTGGGCGGTGGCGTGGCTCGGGCTCGTCCTCGCGGGACGCGGGGGTGTGCTCCCACCTGCTCCGGTCGTCGGCTTCACCTACTTCCTGGGCACGTTGCTCGCCGCCGTCCAGGTCTCCATCGTCGAACGGAACCTCGATGCATCCACATGGCCGGCGGCCGGGCGTCTCGCCTGGTGGGCGGTCGTGGTGGCCCTCGGGCTGGCGGTGGTGGGCGGTGTCGTGGGTTGGGCCCTCGGCGAGGATGGCGGCCGGCTCGGTGAGGATCGCCGCCGCCCAGGTCGGATACCCTCGGCCGGTCTCGAGCCCGGCGATGAGGGACGGTGGAACGGCGTCGCCTCGGCCCGATGGCCGTCGGTCGCCGCACTGCTCCCTCTCGGGGCGATCCCGTTCATGCCCGGCGCATGGCGATGGATCCCGGTGGTGGTGGCGATCCCGATCGCATTGCTCTCCTCGGTGAGGGCCAGCGCGTCGGCGGAAGGATTCGTCGTTGGTTTCGGCTGGTGGGGTTGGCCGAGGCGCCGCATCAAGCTCGACGACATCGACCATGCCGAGGCACTGGACGACGTGCGGCCTCTCGCCTACGGCGGCTGGGGCTACCGGATGACCGGAGAGGCCACGGCGGTGGTGGTGCGGCGGGGGCCCGGCATCAGGATCGTGCGCGACCGGGGCCGCCATTTCGTCGTGACGATCGACGATCACGATCGGGGCGCAGGGACGATCAATGATCTGGTGACCCGGCGGATGCTCGGCGAAGGGCTCTCCCGCTAGTTGCAGATCCCGAACTCGTCGAGGAAGAAGACCGCCAGGTACCGGCGCCCCTCCTGTGAAAGCGCCGGACCGCTCGTGCAGAACTCCCGCTGCGCTGCCAAGTGAGCGACGGTCGCGGTCGCCGCGTCGCCGGATTCGGCTGCGTCGAGCGAGCGCTCGTGGGCCGCCGCCGTCTCGGTGAGGTAGGCCACGAGGATCTCGTGGTCGGCGGCGACCTCGGAGGGTGGGGTGAGATCGCGGACCCCCTCGAGAGCCGACTCGAGCACCTCGATCAGCGTCGGCCCGATGGCGGCGATGTAGCCGTTGTAGCCGATCGATGAGAGGCCGAGGGGGAGCTCGTCGATCCCGGGCAAGTAGGCGGCGGTGAGACGGAGCACGTGGGGGTGGATCGCGGTGGCGAACCCCTCCTCCGACACCGGCGGGCGGCAGAGGCGCTCATTGAAGGTGGTGGCGGCGCAGGCCTCGGGGGAGAGGCCGATGAACAGCAGTCCCGCCGCTGCTTCCAGGTCGAACGCGATCGTCGCGGCCTCGACGGCGTCCTGGGAGGCGACCGCCTCGTCGAGATCCCGGGACCGGGCGAGCGCAAAGTCGAGGAAGGTGAGGTAGCGCTCGTGGTCGGACTCCTGGTCGGGTCCCGGCTCGAGCCGGAGAGCCTTGTCCCGGGCGATCGCCACGTCGCGGGCGGCCCGGGTGTCGGCCAAGGCGAGAAAGAGCATCTCGGGCGAGTCGGCGGGGGCGTCGACGGCAGTGTCGACGGCATCGATGGCGAGGTTGACCTCACGGGCCACTCCCCGCAGGAGGGACAGGTAGGGATCCTCTCCCTCGAACCCGGTGGGTTCCCCGTCACCGGAACATGCGGCCGCGATGAGGCTCGCAGCGATGAGCGCCGCGGTCGCCGTTCGCATTGCCGCTCCGCGCATGGCGGTCAGCGTAGGCCGGAGGAGTCGGCGGGTGTGCCCGGGCGGCCCTCGACCGCCGGCATCGGGTACTTGAGGCCGGTGGCGCAGTTGAACAGCACCGCTCTCTCCTCGGCCGAGATCAGGCCCCCGGCCACCGCCGATCGGTAGGCGGCCAGCGTCGCCGCCCCTTCCGGGCACAGCAGCAGGCCGTCGAGTCCGGCGGCATCGCTCCGGGCACGCAGGATCTCATCGTCGGAAACCGCAATCGCAAAACCTCCGCTCTCCCGGATCGCACGCAAGATGAGCGAATCGCCGATGGCCGCCGGGACGCGGATGCCGCTGGCCACCGTGTGAGCGCCCTCCCAGCGGCGGGCGCGGTCGGCACCCTCCTCGAAGGCCCGGACGATCGGTGCGCACCCGTCGGCCTGGACGGCCACCATCCTCGGCATGCCCCCGTCGATCCAACCGACGGCTTCCAGCTCCCGGAACGCCTTCCACATCCCGATCAGACCGGTGCCGCCGCCGGTCGGGTAGAGAATCACGTCGGGGAGCTCCCACCCGAGCTGCAGGGCCAACTCGAGCCCCATCGTCTTCTTCCCCTCGATTCGATACGGCTCCTTGAGCGTGGAGGCATCGAACCATGCCATCTCCTCGACGCCCTCGGCGACCAACCGTCCGCAGTCGTCGATGAGACCGTCGACCATCCGGACACGGCCACCGTGGAGGGCGGTCTCCCGCACATTGACCTCGGGGGTGTCGCTGGGGCAGAAGACGTAGGTCTCGATGCCGGCCCGGGTTCCGTAGGCGGCGAGAGCCGCCCCGGCATTGCCGTTGGTGGGGAGCGCCATCCTCGACACGCCGAACGTCCGGGCCATGCTCACCGCCACGGCCATACCCCGGGCCTTGAAGGATCCGGTGGGGAGCCGTCCTTCATCCTTGACCAATAGGCGGTCGGCGCCCAGTTCGGCGCCCGTCCGGGTGAGCTTGATGAGTGGCGTCGCCGGCTCACCCAACGAGACGACGTCGCCTCCGGTCGGGAGGAACTCCCGAAACCGCCACAGGTCGGCGGGGCGGGCATCGACGGCGTCCCGATCGAGCGTCGCGGCCAGGGCGGCAAGGTCGTAGCGGACCAGGAGGGGGCTGCCGGCCCGCGACAACCCGTGCAGCATCCCGGCCGGGTGTCGCTCCCCAGTGCCGCTGCACTCGAGATGGGTGACGAAGGTGGGCCGTTCCTCGGTTCGGCGCATGGCGTCGATGGTACGCCGGCCTACCATCCGGCCCGGTGACCGACCTTCGCGCCGCGGCGCACCGCATTCATCGGGATCTACCCGTCGTCGATGGTCACAACGACCTTCCCTGGGAGATCCGTACCCGGGCCGGTGGCTCGGTCGACGAGGCCGACCCCGCTCGCCCTCTTCCCGGATACCACACCGACTTCCCCCGTCTCCTCGAGGGGGGCGTCGGAGTCCAGTTCTGGTCGGTGTTCGTGCCGGCTTGGAGCAGGAGCCCCCTCGCCGACACCCACGCTCAGATCGATCTGGTGGGACGCATGACGGACCGGGCGTCGGAATGGTCGGCCCAGGCGGCCGACGCGGCCGAGGCGATCCGGATCAGGGACGGGGGCCGGGTCGCCGGCCTGCTCGGCGCCGAAGGCGGCCATTGCATCGAGAGCTCCTTGGAGGCGCTCGAAGGCCTGGCCGAGCGCGGCGTCCGCTATCTGACCCTCACCCACGCCGACACGACGGAGTGGGCGGATTCGGCGACCGACGAACCGCGTCACGGCGGCCTCAGCCCCTTCGGGGTCGAGGTCGTCGAAGCGATGAACCGTCTGGGCATGCTGGTCGACATCTCCCACGTGTCGGCGGACACCATGCGGCATGCCCTGGAGGTGAGCCGGGCCCCGGTGATCGCCTCTCACTCCTCGGCGTACGCGCTCGCTCCCCATCCCCGCAACGTCCCCGACGACGTACTCGAGGGGGTCGCCGAGAACGGGGGTGTGGTGATGGTGAACTTCTGCCCGGCCTTCCTCGTGGCCGAGACCGCCCGCCGGGCGCTCGACATGTTCGAGGAAGAGCGACGCGCCCGGGCCGCCTTCGCTCCCGAGGACGAGGCGGGCTATCGGGCGGCTCGGCAGGCCAGGGAGCGTCCCGACCTGGATCGGGGAGGCGTCGACGACGTCGTCGATCACATCGAACACATCGCCGCCGTGGCCGGGGTCGATCACGTCGGCATCGGCTCCGACTTCGACGGCGTCGACGAGCTTCCCGACGGCCTCGAGGACGTGTCCCGCTATCCGGCGATCACCGAGCTGCTGTTGGCCCGGGGGTGGCCGGAAGTCGACGTCCGCAAGGTGCTGGGGGGCAACGCTCTGAGGGTCCTGGCCGCCGCCGATGAACGCTGATGCGGTGGAGGGCCACGCAGGGCCCTCCACATCCAGCATCACCGAGGAGGCGGTGCGTCAGCTGCAGCCCATCGAGTTGCCGCAGTTGAGGCACCGATAGCACGAGCCGTTGCGGACCGTGATGTGTCCGCAGGTATCGCACAACGGGGCATCGCCCATCATCGACCCTAGAGCCGATTGGACGGATGCGGTCTGGCCGGTGGCATCAGCGACGGTGGCATCACTCGAGGAGCGCACCGCAATGGATGGCTGCTCGACGATCGGTGTGTGGTGCCCGTTGGTGCCGTTGGCATTGATGTCCTCATCGCCCGTCACCGCCGGATGGGAGATCGGGGCGGTGGGCGGCATGGGAGCCGGTTCGGTGGGCATCGGGGGTGAGTCGGTCAGCTCCAGCTGGAGACCGGCATCCACCGCCAGCCCGCTCGGCGGCTCGGGCAGCTCAACCTCGGGTGGGACCTGCACCAGATCGGTGCGGCCCAGATACTCGAGCCCGAGGGATCGGAACACGTAGTCGACGATTGAGTTGGCCATCTTGATGTTGGGGTGGCCCTCCACCAGCCCGCGAGGCTCGAACGTGTGGAACGTGAACGTGTCGACGAACTCCTCCAGCGGCACGCCGTATTGGAGGCCCTTGGAGACGGCGATGGCAAAGCACGAAAGGATCCCGCGGAGGGTGGCGCCCTCCTTGGCCAGGTCGATGAACAGCTCTCCCAGCGTCCCGTCGTCGTACTCGCCGGTGCGGAGGAAGACTTTGTGGCCGCCGACCCGAGCTTCCTGGGTGAACCCGCGGCGGCGAGCCGGCAGCAGGAACCGGGGTCGGGTCACTCCCTGATATGCCGCAGTGGGGCTGACCCCGGGGGCGAAGACGCCGGTGACGACCCGGGCCTCGGCGTCGATCGCCTCGTTGAGGGCCTCGTCTTCGTCCTCGGTGTGGTCCCCTTCGCCGGAGGTGGCCGACGACAGCGGCTGGCTGGCCTTGGACCCGTCTCGATAGAGGGCGATGGCCTTCAGGCCCAGCTCCCACGACAGCCGGTAGGCGTCCTCGATCTCACCGATGGTGACCTCATGGGGCATGTTGATGGTCTTCGAGATGGCCCCTGAGATGAACGGCTGTGCCGCCGCCATTGCCCGGATGTGGCCGGTTGGGTCGATGTAGCGGGTGCCGAACTTCCCGTTGCGGTTGGCGCAATCGAAGACCGCCAGGTGCTCGTCGAAGAGATGGGGGGCTCCCTCGACGGTCTGGTGGCCGCAGATGACGGCGTTGGCCTCGTCGATCTGGCGTTGGGTGAAACCGAGCCGCTCCAGCAGGTCGAATCCGGGAGCGGCCACTTCGTCGGCGTCGATGCCGAGACGGTTCATGGCTTCGGCCCCGAGCACATTGAAGTTGAACGCATGCCGCAGATCGAAGACGCCGGGCAGGGTGGTCTCGATGGCATCGACCTCGGCTTCGGTCAGCCCGGCTTCGATCAGCGAGATGCGGTTGATGTGTGGCACACCGTCGATCCGCATCGTCCCGATGACGTACTCGACGAGGTCGCGCCGCTGCGGCTCGGTGTACCCGAGCGCTCGGAGGGCCGGTTCGATCGACTGGTTGGCGATCTTGAAGTACCCGCCGCCGGCCAGCTTCTTGAACTTCACCAGGGCGTAGTCCGACTCGACGCCGGTCGTGTCGCAATCCATCAAGAGGCCGATGGTCCCCGTCGGAGCGAGCACCGTGGCCTGGGCGTTGCGGTAGCCGTACTGCTCTCCCAGCTCCACGGCGGCATCCCAAGACGTCCGGGCCGCCTCGATGAGCGGGGCCGGACAGTGATCGGGGTCTATGCCCACGATCTTCGAGCTGATTCCCTCGTACGCCGAGGCGTCGGCGTCGTAGGCCGCCCGCCGGTGGTTCCGCATCACCTGCAACATGGAGTCCCGGTTCTCCGAGAATCGGGGGAAAGGTCCCAGCACCGCCGCCATCTCGGCCGAAGTGGCGTAGGCATCCCCGGTGAGAATGGCGGTGAGGGCCCCGGTGATGGCGCGCCCTTCGTCTGAGTCGTAGGGGATGCCGCTTCGCATGAGGAGCGATCCGAGGTTGGCGTAGCCGAGACCCAGGGTGCGGTAGTCGTACGAACCCTGGGCGATCTCCTGGGACGGGAAGTGGGCCATGGTCACCGAGATCTCGAGGACGACGGTCCACAGCCGGATGGCGTGCTTGTACGCCTCGATGTCGAAGTTGCCGGTGTCGTCCTCGTAGAACGACACGAGATTGAGGCTGGCGAGGTTGCAGGCCGTGTCGTCCAAGAACATGTACTCGGAGCACGGGTTGGAGGCCCTGATCCGGCCCCCGGCCGGAGCGGTGTGCCACTCGTTGATGGTGGTGTCGAACTGCACCCCGGGATCGGCACACTCCCAGGCGGCTTCGGCGATCCGGCGCCAAAGGTCCCGGGCCCGCACCGTCTTCATCACCCCGCCGGTGGTCCTCGCGCGCAGTTCCCAGTCCTCGTCGCCGATGACGGCGTCGAGGAAATCGTTGGCGACCCGGACCGAGTTGTTGGAGTTCTGGCCGGAGATCGTCTGGTAGGCCTCTCCGTTGAAATCGGCCGGATAGCCGGCCGCGATGAGGGCCCTGACCTTGCGCTCCTCTTCCTTCTTCCAGTCGATGAACTCCTCGATGTCGGGGTGGTCGAGGTCGAGGATCACCATCTTGGCGGCCCGGCGCGTGGTGCCTCCCGACTTGATGGCGCCGGCGGCCCGGTCGCCGATCTTGAGGAACGACATCACGCCCGAGGAACGGCCGCCGCCGGAGAGGCGCTCGTTCTCGGCGCGCAGCGTGGAGAAGTTGGTCCCGGTGCCGCTCCCGAACTTGAAGAGGCGAGCCTCACGGACCCAAAGGTCCATGATCCCGCCCTCGTTGACGAGGTCGTCGTTGATCGACTGGATGAAGCAGGCGTGGGGGGCGGGGCGGCTGTACGAGTCGGGGGACTCACACAGCTCGCCGGTGTTGGGATCGACATACCAGAAACCCTGCGGCGGCCCGGTCAGACCGTAGGCGTGATGGAGCCCGGTGTTGAACCACTGCGGGCTGTTGGGTGCCGCCATCTGGTGGACGAGCATGTGGCAGAGCTCGTCTTCGAAGGCGGCCGCGTCGGCCTCCGAGGCGAAGTAGCCGTAACGCTCACCCCACCACCGCCACGTCGAAGCCAGCCGCGTGATGACTTGCCGGGCGGATCGTTCCGGCCCGAGGATGGGCGAGCCGTCGTCGGCGAGGATCGGGGCGCCGTCGCGATCGAACTGGGGGACACCGGCCTTCCGGAAATACTTGGAGACCATGATGTCGGCGGCCACCTGGGACCAGGCGGTCGGGATCTCGGCATCGTTCATCTCGAAGACCACCGATCCGTCGGGGTTGGTGATCTTGGAGTCGCGCCGGCTCCACGAGACGCTGTCGAGGGGGTCCTCGTCTGCCTTGGTGAACAACCGGCCGATGCGAAGTCCGCTCGCCGAACCCATGTGCGCTCCTCCCGTCTCCCTGCGGGCCGAACCCGCTCTTCCCAAGTTGTCCACACCCACAAGATGTTGTGGTCCGGCGAAGGAAGTGCCACAAAATCTTGGGACTCACCAGTGTAATTACACCGGTGTCATCCAGTCAAGGGTCGGCCGTCCCCCGAGTATTAATCCCACCGGTGTGGTTTGGTCAAGCAGGGGCCCGGGAAGGTTTTCGCGAGCCGGGGAAAGTTTGCGCGCTCAGCCTTCCAGAGCGTCGAGCAGCGCCGCCGCCAGGACGTCGAATCCGATCGCAACGGGGTGGATGTCCGGCGGATCGTCGAGCATGTGGGTGGTCGCCGCGGCAGTGTCCTGCATCGGTGTGAAGGCGTCGGCGACGAGCACCCCCTGCTCGCTGCCGATTTGGGCGGCCACGTCGTTGAAGGAATCGAGGATCTCGTTGCTCGCCTCCTCGAGGCCGATCGAGGCGCCGAAGCCGAGGCTGAAGGGGTTGTAGGCCCGCATGAACACGATCGTCGCGTCGGGAGCGGCATCGCGGAGCTCGTCGAAGATGCGCTCCAGGTTCTCCTCGTAGACGATGAATGTGGTGTCGATGCGGCTGCGGCACCCCGGGTCGTCGAGATCGGCGGAGCACTCGGCCGACCCCAGGTGACCCAGGAGGTCGTTGGCCCCTATGTCGATCGTCACGTAGGCGACCTCGTGTCCCTCCATGAAGGCCACCGCGTCGTCGAGTTGCCCGCCCCGGATCAAGGTCCCGCTGGTCTCTCCGGAGATCCCGAAGTTGCGCAGGCCGTACGACGCGTCGTCCCGTTCCTCGATCGCCTTGTGGAAACGGGAGACGTAGCCGTCGCGCGCCGCATCGACCCCGACGTTGGCGGCCAGGGAGTCCCCCAGAGCGACGTAGTAGGTGGGGCCGTCGGCCCGGAGGCCGTCGACGGTGCCCGGACCGATCCGCTCTGGAGGAGGCTGGACGGTGGTGCTCACCGTCGCAGCCTGATCTCTCAGTCCCTCCAGGAGCGCCGCCGAGGTGAGCAGCTCGCCCCTTCCCTGGGTGCCGGTGATGACGATCCGGTCGTTGCCGATCTCGATCGACTGGACGTCGGCCTGTTGGGCGGCCAGCGTCTCGTTGAGGTCGGTGATCGACTCGATCAGGTCCTCGACGGCACCCTCGGCCAGACCGGGGAGGCGCAGCGAACCCAGGTCGATGTCGAGGAGTTCGATCAGCACGGCTCCCATCTCGAGACGCGCAGTGAGGCTCCCCTCCACTTCGAGGTCGCCGCTCTTGAAGGCCCCGACGAACTCGAGGCGCCCCTGTTCGCCCTCCTCTCCGTCGACGACGTCGATCGTGACCCTGCTGAGGGGCACGTCCTCACCGCTCAGGCCGTCCTGGACGAATGCTTCGAGTTCGTCCTCCATGAGTTCGAGTCGGAAGCCGCCCGAGCCCTCGATGTCGTCAAACTTCTGGGAGGCGATCTCGAAGAGCAGCGGGTCGGCGGGGTCGGCGGGTCCCTCGGTCGTGGTGAGGGCATCGACGATCGAAACCGCCTGGCGGGCGATCCACGCCCCTCCGAGAACGATGACGGTGAGTTCCACCGCCGCCAGAGCCAGTGCCGCCCCCGGGGGTAGCACGGCGGCGAGAGCGAGGGCTGCAACGATGATCAGCACAAGCCCCACGAGGGCGAGGATCTCGCCGCGCGTGAACAACAGCACTGCGGCGACCACGAGCCCGGCGAGGAGCCCGAGGAAGCCGACGAGCGCCCTCATGCAGACCTCGCCGGTCTCATCACCGGCGGGAGACTATTCGCTCTCGTTCGGTGGTGGTAGCGGTTCGTCGTCGACCGGTGGGGGTGGTGGACCGTCGTCGACCGGTGGGGGTGGTGGACCGTCGTCGACCGGCGGGGGGGCCGATGCCCCGCGCAGCTTCTTGGCCGGCCCGAACAAACCCCACAGGACGCTCAGTGCCATTGCGGCCAGGATCACGATGACGGCCTTCACCGCCACGGTCGTCCAGTTGTCGAAGGCGATGACCGGCCATACCACGGTCAGGTAGAGGACCACCGCCAACCCGAGGAGGAACCCCCAGGCTGCGGCACGAAACGGATGACGCTTCAGAATCGTCTCAGCCATCATGCCCTCCACGACAGTGCCGGTCTGGCGTTGAACAACAGCCCTGCGAAGCCGGCGGCGGCCAATGCTGTCGCCAGAGCACCCGGAGCGGTGAAGAGTGGGAACCCGTCACCGACGAATTCCACCCAACCTTCGCCGTAGCAGTAGACGTTGCCTCCGGCGAGGCCGGCAATCGTGTCTCCGTCGAAGTCGGGGAGCCGTTCCGGGCCCCACAGATCGATGATCGCCCCCCGGGCCTTGACCTTGGCCCGGAAGTCGAAGGGGAGATCGATGCTCGTGGCACCGCTCTCCTCACCCAGCACGCCACCCAGATCGAGCAACCCGGCGTTGCGATTCTTGTCCCGCTGGTTGGGGTCGCCTCCGAAGTCGGCGGCGATCTCCATCACATCGAGCTGCCACTGGTGATCGTGGAACGCCGGAGCAGGGTCGCCGTAGTTCACACCCGCCTGGACGCCGGCGGTCGAGAACGGCGCGGTATCGAGCGTGAAGCCGTAGAAGGCAACGACTCCGTCGGTCCTCACCTTGAACGGTCGTCCGGCCTGGAAGGTCGGCTCGCCGTAGATGTCGACGGGGGGACCGGCGTCGGCAAAGTCGACGGCGGCATCGATCGAGTTCCCCTCATTGTCGTAGGAGATCACCACCCCGCCGCAGGGCCCGACCAGCGTGCTGCCGGCCTCGGAGAGGTCGAAGCCCGCTCCGGTCGACACCCGGTCGGCGAACTCGGCCGGAGTCGCCGCTCCTTCCTGCTCGTCCCAGATGCCGGGGATCCCGATCGGGATGTCGGGAATGCCGTCCCCGTTCCGGTCCTCGGTGAGGTCCTCACCTCCCGGCCCGGGTCCGATGTACGTGGCGATGAACTCGCTCAGATCGATGACCGGCTCGGTTTCCTGGGCCGCTGCCGGTCCTGCGGTCATCACCACGATCACCCCGAGCGCCAGGAGGGTTCGCACGCTTCGCCCCATGGATTGCTCTCCGGATCGCCTGAGTGCAGGCTACTCCGTCGGCCACCGATCGCCGGAGTCCTCGGGTTCGATCTCCACGTCGTGACGCTGCCCGCACTCCTCGCACACGAATGCGACGACGTCGCCGGGGGCGAACCCCTCGGCGGGGGCGTAGGACATGCAGTGGGCGGTGCCTCCGCATTCGACGCAGGTGATCTCGGTCGGGATGTCGCTCATGGCTGCATCGTACGGCCGGTACCATCGGCAGTGTCTCCCCTCGAGATCGTCGCCGTCTTCGCCGCCGGCCTGCTGGCCGGCTTCGTCAACACGGTCGCCGGGGGTGGCTCGGTGGTGTCGATCCCCGTTCTCACTGAGATCGTGGGGCCCAACGTCGCCAACGGCACACTGCGGGTCGCCATCCTGATGCAGAACATCGTGGGCGCCACCGGCTACGCCAGGGGCGGGGCGATGCCGTGGCGGGCGGCCGTTCCCCTGATCCTCCCGGTGGCGGTTGGAGCCGTCGGCGGAGGGTGGGTGGCCACCGAGGTCTCCGCCGACGTGATGCGCAAGGCCTTCGCCGTAGCGGTGGTGCTGGTGGCGGTGTCGGTGCTCATCAAGCCCTCGCGGTGGGTGGCAGCCGCCGAGCCGCGGCTTCGCGAGCCGTGGCGGTCGGTGGTCTTCGCGGCCATCGGCTTCTACGGGGGCTTCGTGCAGGCCGGGGTCGGATTCCCGCTCCTCGCCGGCCTGGTCCTCGGCATGGGACTGGGTCTCGTCAAGGGCAATGCCGCCAAGGTGTTCCTCATCCTGTGCTACGCCCCGGTGGTGCTGCTGCTGTTCGCTCGCGCTTCCCAGGTCGACTGGACGGCCGGCCTGGTGCTCGGCTTGGGAAGCATGGGTGGTGCCTTCATCGCGTCGCATCTGGCGGTGAAGGAAGGAGCGGCCAACTGGATCCGCTGGGTCCTGGTGGTGGCCGCCCTCGGGGCCGCCGCCCGGATGGTGCTGGCGGAGTGAGTGACGCGGGGCAGGACCCTACCCTTCCCGCGGTGAAGGAGGCTGCGTGATCGTCGTTCGCATCGCCGTGGCGTTCGGCGGCATGGGCCTCACCGCGTGGACCGTGCTCTCGGCGGTTCGGACGGTGATCCTGCCCCGCAGCGCCCAGAGTCTGCTGTCGCGCCTCGTGTTCCGCGGTGTGGGCGGGGTGTTCCGGGGCCTGGCGGCGCTGCGACCCTCGTTCGACTGGCGCGACCGGGTCATGGCCCACTTCGCGCCGATCGGGATGCTCACCCTGGTCGCCGCCTGGCTGGCGCTGGTCACGGTCGGCTTCATGACCGTCTTCTGGGCGGTCGAGCAGGAGGGTTGGGCCGACGCCTTCTGGGAGAGCGGCTCTTCCTTGCTGACCCTGGGGTTCGCTCCGGTGGACGGTACCGGCTTGCGGGCCCTCGCCTTTTTGGAGGCGGCGCTCGGTCTCGGATTGCTGGCATTGCTCATCACCTATCTGCCGACCCTTTACGGGGCCTTCTCTCGGCGAGAGACGCTGGTGGCCCTCCTCGAAACCAGAGCCGGGACCCCTCCTTCCGCGGTCGAGATGCTCCTTCGGTATCAGCGCATCGGATGGACCGATCGGCTCGGCGACACATGGAGCGATTGGGAAGTCTGGTTTGCCCAGATCGAGGAGAGCCATACCTCCTATCCCGCCCTCACCTTCTTCCGCTCGCCGCAGCCCGATCGGCACTGGGTGACGGCGGCCGGAACCGTGCTCGATGCCGCTTCCCTCACTCTGTCGACGCTGGAGGTCGCGCCGCAACCCCATGCGGCCCTGGCGATCCGTTCCGGATACCTGGCATTGCGTCGCATTGCCGAGTTCTTCGGGATCGAGTTCGATCCCGATCCGGCTCCCGACGATCCGATCAGCCTGCATCGCCGCGAGTTCGATGAGGCGTGTGAGCGGTTGGCGGCATCGGGACTGCCGCTCAAGCCGGATCGAGATCAGGCGTGGCGCGACTTTGCCGGCTGGCGGGTCAACTACGACACCGTGCTGTTGGCGCTTGCCGAGGCGACGATGGCGCCCTACGCCCCGTGGACCTCTGATCGGAGCACCATGGACCGGCGCCCGCCCCGGGTGCGGCGGTGGGGCCTTCGCCGGAGGATCTCGGAAGACGGGTCATAGGAGGTGGGAGCGCGGGCCCTCGCCGTACACTCCCCGCCATGTCGACGGTCCTGGTGTTCCAGCACGGCGACAAGATCACCACCGGCTATCTGGGCGATGCGCTCGAGGCGGCCGGCCATGCGGTCGAAACGCGGTTGCTCCACCGGGGTGACGCGGTCCCCGGGATCGAGGGTTGGGGCGCGGTGGTGTCCCTGGGCGGGGTGATGGGCGCTCACGAGGAGGAAGCCCATCCCTTTCTCACCGACGAGAAGCGCTTTCTGGCCGGCTCGGCAACGGCGGGGATCCCGGTGCTCGGCATCTGTCTGGGGTGTCAACTGCTGGCCGACGTCTTGGGCGGCCGGGCCTACAAGGCCGAGGGAGGCTCCGAGATCGCGATCAGGCCGGTGTCGCTCACGAGCGCCGGGCGCGCGGATCCCGTGGCGAGCCACCTCACCGGTCCGGTGCCGGTGTGGCACGGTGACACCTGGGACCTGCCTCCCGGAGCGACATTGCTGGCCCACACCGAGCGGCACCCCCAGGCCTTCCGGCTCGGGTCGGCGCTCGGCATCCAGCCCCACCCGGAAGCGTCACCGGAGATCCTCGGTGCATGGATGGAGATCGAGGAGGCGAAACGCGATCTCGAGATCCATGGGGTGGACCGTGGGGAGTTCATCGCCGAGATCACCGCTGCGGCCGCGGCGCAACGGGAGACGGCCGACCGTTTCTTCGGGGCGTGGGCCGCAACGATTCGTTAGGCCCGGCCCCGCTCGAAGTGGACGTGGCGTTCGCCCTCGGGCCGGTGGGCATCGTCATCGAGGACGATCGAACCATCCTCGAGGTGCATGATGCCGATCCCGTAGGCATCGGACAGCCGATCGGGTGACAGCGCCTCCGCAGGAGGTCCCTCGGTGTGGACCCGGCCCGACATCAGCAACACGTGGTCGGCCGAGTTGGCCTCGGCGACATCGTGCGTGGTCACCACGACCGTGGCACCCCGCTCCGTCTCGGTGTGGATCGCTCGGGCGATCCGGTCGCGCGAGACGAGATCGAGCCCCGTGAGCGGCTCATCGAGCAGCAACAGGTCCGCTTCTTGCGCCAGTCCCTGCGCCACGAAGACCCGCTGCCGCTGCCCTCCCGACAGATCGGTGAGGTGGGCGTGGGCGATCTCACCGATTTCGAGCCGATCGAGGGCTCGATCGACCGCAATCCGATCGGTGCGGCTCATCGGCCGGAAGGGACCGAGCAGGGCGTAGCGGCCCATGGCGACGGCCTCTCGAACGGTGATCGGGATCACCTCGTTGACCTTGATGGTCTGCAAGACGTAGGCGATCCTGCGCCGGGCTCTCGCCGGCGGTCCGCCCAGGACCCGGAGGGTTCCCTTCCGAGGCTCGAGCAGACCGGCGAGACCGTGCAACAACGTCGACTTGCCCGATCCGTTGGGGCCGATCACCGCAGTCACCCGACCCGAAGGGACGGCGAAGTCGGACTCGTGGAGGCCGACTTCACCGTCGTAGGCGAGGATCACGCCGGAGCCCGCGGCCGCTAGTTCTCCGCGCACCGGGTGCAGGTCCCTTCGATATCGATGCGGTGGCCGGAGACGGCATAGCCGCTGGCGGCCGCCACCCGCCCCACCAGGGCGGCGATGGTGCTTTCCCAATCGCCGTTGATCTCGATGTCGCGCACCTCGCCGCAGCCGACGCAGACGAGGTGGTGATGGTGGCCGTTGAGCCACTCTGCCAACTCGAAGCGGGTGATGCCCTCGGCGTCGTGGGTGCGGTGCACGATGCCACCCTCGTCGAGGGTGGCGAGCGTCCGGTACAGCGACGACACCGGCACCCGGGCTCCGAGCCGCCGGAGCAGGTCGGCCGGGGTCAGGGGGCCTTCTGCGGCGGCGAGTTCAGCCACCACCGCTCGCCGGGTTGGGGTGAAACGGGCCGCCCGGTCACCGAGGCGGGTTCGCACGGCCCGCTCGATGTCGGTGGGGAGGGTGGCGGTGGAGGGCATGCGCCAACTCTACTAGAATGAGAACCGTTCTCGAAAGGGACCTCGTTGCGTCGCATGCTTCCGCTGCTGATGGTGCCCCTCCTGGTGCTTCCGGCGGCCTGCGAGGGCGGTGCCGCCGATGACGACGGCACCCGTGTCGTTGCCTCCACGTCGATCCTCGGTGACATCGCCGACAGGATCGTCGGGGGGCGGGCGAAGGTCGAGGTGCTCATTCCCGCAGGGGTCGATCCCCACGCCTACCAGGCCTCGGCGGCCCAGGCGGCGCTCCTCCGGAATGCGGAACTGGTGGTGATCAACGGCCTCGGTCTCGAGGAGGGGCTGGAAGACGTAGTGGAGGGGGCTCGGGGAGACGGAGTGGCGGTGCTCGAAGTCGGTCCGGCGGTCGATCCCCTGGTCCTCGGATCGGGCTCGTTCGATCCCCACGTGTGGCTCGATCCCGTGCGGATGGCGACGGCGGTCACACTGATCGGGGAGGCCCTCGCCGACCTCGATGAGGATGTTGCGGCCGAGTGGCGAGACGCGGCGGCGGCCTATCGAGCGGAGATCCTGGCGGTCCACGAAGAGGTGGCCGTCATGGTGGCCGCGATTCCGCCGGCGCAACGGCTCCTGGTGACGGATCACGACTCCCTCGGCTACTTCGCCGACCGCTACGGCTTCGACGTCGTCGGGGTGATCGTCCCTGGCGGTTCCACACTGGCCGAACCCAGTGCCGGCGATCTCGCCGACCTCGTACGCACGATCGTTGCCACCGGCGTGTCGGCCGTCTTCGTCGATTCCACCCGGCCCACCGATCTCGCCGATACGGTCGCCGCCGAAACCGGACTCGACGTGGCGGTCGTGCCCCTGTATACCGGTTCCCTGGGGCCGCCCGGGTCGGGGGCCGAGACGTACCTCTCCTTGTTGCGCACCGATGCCGAGCGGATCACCGAGGCTCTGACCCGATGAGGCGATCATGGACTGGCTGACCGAACCGTTCTCCTACGACTTCATGCAGCGAGCGCTGCTGTCGGGAATCCTCGCCGTGGCCACGACCTCGGTGGTGGGCACCTGGGTCATCATCCGCGGCCTGGCGTTCATGGGTGATGCGCTGGCCCACGGCATCCTCCCCGGGGTCGCCGTCGCTTTCCTCCTCGATGTGAATCTCGCCGTGGGGGCGGCCGTCGCTGCCGTCGTGATGATCGGAGCCATCGCCCTGGTGCACCGGACGACCAGGTTGACCGAGGACACCGCCATCGGGCTGCTGTTCGTGGGCATGCTCGCTCTCGGCGTGATCCTCATCTCCCGCAGCGGATCGTTCGCCGTCGACCTCGTCGCCATCCTCTTCGGCGACGTTCTCGGCACGACGACCGGAGACCTCGTGCTGCAGTCGCTTGCGGCCGGGACCGTCATCATCGGCGTGGCGTGGTTCTACCGGCCGCTGCTGGCGCTGTCGTTCAACGAAGAGAAGGCGGAGGCGCTCGGGCTGCGGCCCCGGGTCGCCCACCTCGTCATGATGGGCCTGATCACCGTGGCGGTCGTTGCCTCGTTTCAAGCGGTGGGGGCCCTGTTGGTGTTCGGGCTGCTCATCGCCCCTCCGGCCACCGCCGTGCTGGTGGTGCACCGTGTTCCCGCGGTGATGGCGGCGGCCGCCGTCATCGGCGCGGCCGAGGTCGTGGCCGGGCTCCTCATCTCGTTCCACCTGGATACGGCGGCCGGGGCGACGATGTCCGGTCTGGCGGTGGCGGTGTTCTTCGCCGTGCTGATCGTCGATCGGATGGTGCGACGCTTCCGGCGCACCGAGGTCCGGGACTCGGTCCATGGAGTACCCTGAGCCGCCGTGATCGCTCCCCGTCGAATCCTGGTGATGGCACTCGCCCTGATGGTCGGGGCCTGCGCCTACGAGTCCTCCGGTGTCACCACGACGACGGTCGGTGACCCGAATGCCCTCCCTCCCGCCACCGGCCCGGCAGACCTCGTCTTCGAGGACCAGTTGTCCGAGGGTTCCACGGTGATCGTCAGGTCCGTGTCGCTGCCGTCCGACGGGTTCGTCGCGCTCCACAGCGACGAAGCCGGGGCTCCGGGGGAGGTCATCGGTGTCGGGGAGAGGCTCTCGGCGGGAGTCATCGGCAACGTCTCGGTTCCTCTCTTCGTGCCGATCGAGGGGGAGGACGTTGTGCACGCCATGGTCCACATCGACATGGATCGAGACGGCGTCTTCACGTTCGAGCCGCCGGACGGTTTCGTCGACGTCCCTGCGACGCGAGCCAACGGCGAGACTGCGTCCACATCGGCGACGGTGGGATTGCTGCCCGCTCTGACCCCGGCCGACGTGGTCTTCGAGGCGCAGCGATCACTGGGCGTGGAAGTCGTCGTGGCCGACGTGCTGCTTCCCGCCGCCGGCTTCGTCGTCGTGCGAGCAGATCAGGCAGGCGCCCCCGGTGAGATCGTGGGTGTCGGTGAGCTCCTGTCGGAGGGGTCGCACACCGATGTCGTGGTCGAGCTCGCAGAGCGCCTCGAGATCTCGGCAACGTTGTGGGCCCAGTTGATCGTCGATCGCAACCGCAACGGCGCCCTGGACATCGAGGGCGCCGACATCGAAGGCTCCGACGTCGAGGACGTGGTGGCCCTCCGGATCGATGGGTTCGAGGCCGCCGACTCGGCGCCGATCACCGCTGTCCCCCGAGCTCCCGCGGTCATCCTCGTCTCCGAGCAGGAGTCGGAGGGCGTCGAAGTGACCATCGACTCGGTCACGCTTCCCAGCGGCGGCTTCTTGGTCGTACGGGCCGACGTCGACGGCTCCCCGGGCGACACGCTGGTGGTGGGCGAGTTCCTCGAGCGAGGCACCTACCGCGATGTGGTGTTGCCCCTCGAACCGCCGGTCGAGATTCCGGCCGCGGTGTGGATCGAGATCCACATCGATTTCAGCGGCGACGGCTCGTTCGGAGAGGGCGACGTGATCGCCAGGTTCGAGGGTGGGGACCCGGCCCGGGAGCCGGTCTCACTCGTCGAACCGACCGACGAAGACGATTCTTAGGGGAACGGTCCAGCGCGAGGAAGTAGGGAGGGGGGCCGGCGGTCGCCGAGACGTTCCGCCAGCCAGACCGAAGTGGCCATCAGCCTCTCGAGGTCCATGCCCGTGGTGCTGCCCATGCGCTCCAGCATCCACACGAGGTCCTCGGTGGCCACGTTGCCGCCGGCTCCCGGGGAGAACGGACTACCGCCGTACCCGCCGATGGACGAGTCGACGGCGTCGACGCCTGCGGTGAGCGCCGCCAGCACATTGGCGTAGCCGTTGTTGCGGGTGTTGTGGAAGTGGCATCGAAGGGACAGGCCCGGTGCCGCGTTACGCACGGCGGCAACCCGATCGGAAACCATCGAGGGAACGGCCACGCCGATGGTGTCGCCCAGATTGACCTCGGAAGCACCTGCGTCCTGCAGATCGGCCGCCAATGTGGCGAGCCTCGAGGCCGGGACCTCGCCGTCGACGGGGTCGCCGAAGGCCACCGCGACCGTCACGCCCGTCCGGCGCCCCGCGGCAACGGCTGCGGCGGTCGACTCCAGGACCTCTCCATTCCGGTCGGCGGCCGGTCTGCCGGTGTTGCGGAGGCTGTAGCCGTCGGAAGCGTAGGCGACGAGATTGACCTCGTCGAGCGAGGTGGCCAGGGCCCGCTCCATCCCCCTGCGGTTGAGCACCAGGCCGATCGCCGACCACGCTCGACCGGGGTCGAGCCCGGCACAGATCTCCTCCGCTCCGGCCATCTGCGGAACTCGATCCGGCCGGACGAACGAGGCGACCTCGATGCGTGAGGCGCCGGCGCCGGCCAAGAACTCGATCAGGGCAAGGCGATCTTCGACCGTCAGTACCGCATCTTCGGCCTGAAGACCGTCGCGCGGCCCCACTTCGACGATGCCGATCCGTTCCACCCGACGCAAGCTAATCGGTGGTCACCCTTCCCTCTCCCGGTACGCTGGCGCCTGACCGACCGGAGAGACATGCACCTCGCCCCACGTGATCGAATGGTGGCCGCCTGATGGCCCGCCTGCGTCTCTTTGCGAATCTCCGCGAGGCGGCCGGCTCGGCGTCGGCGGAGATCGAGGGATCGTCGGTCGCCGAGGTGCTCGGCCGGGCGGCCGATCGATTCGGGCCTGCCTTCGAGCGGGGCCTTCCGGCCGCCCAGGTGTGGGTGAACGGGGAGCAGGCCGATGGGGAAACCCCCGTCGGTGATGACGACGAGGTTGCCCTCATTCCCCCGGTTTCGGGGGGCGCAACCACGATTCGTTCTCCCATCGGCATGGAGATCGGCCTCGTCCTCGCGATCGCGCTCGCCCTCTTCGTCACCAACGCCGTTTCGTTGCAGTGGTTCACCGTCGCCGTCGTGCTCACCGGTCTGCTGTGGGCCTACGACATCACCGAGTCGGCCCGCAGCCGCGACGTCCATCTCGGCTTCGGTCCCCTCCTGGTCGGCGTGGTGGGCGGAGCGCTCGCCACCTACCGGTGGGGCGGTGCCGGGATGGCCGGGGCCACGATCGGGGCCGGACTCGTCGCCCTGGTGTGGGCGGTCGTGAGACCACACCTCCGTCCGATCGAATCGGTGGCGGGCAGCGCGATGCTGGCCTTGATCGCCGGGTTCGGCTCCTCGGCCCTCGTGCTGCTCCGGCTGAGGTCGGAGGACGATGCTCTCGCCTTCCTGGTCGTGGCCGTGGCTGCGGCGGTACTCGGGTGGTTTGCCGCCCAAGCGAACGTCCCCGGCCTCGACTCGATGGTCGTCGCCTCGCTCGCCGCCTTGGCGGCGGGTGGGATCGGGGGCGCGACCCTCATGGACGACCTCGTGCTGGGCCTGGTGGCGGCGGCGGCAGCGGCGGTGGCTCTGGTCGCCGGGAGGACGATCGGTTCGCTGCTTCGCACCGGGGGCTTCTACTCGTCGGGGGCCATGCCGGGGAGCTTCCACGCCGTCGACGGGCTGCTGATGGCCTCGGGCCCGTTCTGGCTCGTGCTGCGGCTGCTCGCCTGAATCCGATTCACCACCACGGCGGGGCTGCCGATGAAAGGCTGGGGATAACCCCGATTCACTCATACGATGACGGGCACTCGATGAAGATGCGCTTCGCCAACCGTCGGCTGCTGACCGCCGTCGGCCTGATGCTGTTGTGGCTGATGGCGACGGCGGTCCCGGCGCGTTCGGTGACGGAAGAAGAGGTTGAGGAGGCCCGACGCGATCGAGAGGCGGCGGCGACCGAGCGGGCCGCTGCCCTCCAGGACCTCGAGGCGGCCGTGACTCGCTACGAGGAGATCAACGCGGAGTTCCAAGAGCTCACCTTCCGGATGGGTCAGCTGCGGAGCCGCATCGATACCTACGAGAACGAGGTCGGGAATCTCAGGGAGACCGTTCGGCTGCGAGCGGTCGACGCCTACATGCGGGGAGAACGGGCCGACGAGGTATCGCTCGTGTTTGCCTCCGATCGGGTGCAGCAGGCGGTCATCGCCCGGGAGATCCTCGCCGGTGCCATCGAGGCCGATGCCGCAGCGTTGACGTCGCTGCTGGCGATCACCGACGAGATGGAGCGGCTCGAAGAGCAGGTCGCGGCCGACTCGGATCGGGTAACCGAATTGCGGCTCGAAGCGGAGGCGGTGGCGGCCCGCATGAACGAGCTTTTCGCCGAAGCGGAGCAAGGTCTCGCCGAGGCAGATCAGGATCTGGCCCAGGTCGAAGGCGAACTGGCCGAGCAGCGGAGACGCGAGGAAGAAGAGCGCCGCCGACGCGAGGAGGAGGAGCGGATTCGCCGGGCTCTCCTGGAGGCGACGGCGGGACCGGCGGCCGGGATCGGGTTCGATCTCACCCCGGGGTTCATCTGTCCGGTGGCCGGGCCCTCGTCCTTCATCGACACGTGGGGTGCTCCTCGTTCCGGGGGCCGCACCCACCGGGGGACGGACATGATGGCGCCGAGGGGCACGCCGCTGGTGGCGGTGGCCAACGGCGTCATTCGATACGGATCGAGTGTGCTCGGCGGCAACACTGCCTGGCTGCACTCCGACTACGGCGTGTCTTACTTCTACGCCCACCTCGACGCGTTCGCCGCCGATCTCGGGAGCGGCGACACCATCACCATCGGAACCGTGATCGGGACGGTGGGAGACACGGGGAATCCGGCACCGGGGGCCTATCACCTCCACTTCGGGATCTTTCCGGGTGGCACCATTGCCGTGAACCCGTATCCTTCGGTCCGGGCCGTATGCTGACCCCCTAGGCTCTCGGTCCTGAGGGTGATGTCGTGACAAAGAACCGCCGCCGTATCGACCTGGTCGAATCCCCCGAGTTCGTGGCCGAGCTCACCGAGATCGGCATCGACGAGCTCCGCCGTCGTCGCCGTATCTGCGATGAGTTGGACACCGAGCTGTCCTACTACCGCCGCCTGCTGCACGGACGCATGGATCTGCTGTCCTTCGAGATGCGACGCCGGAGCGGTGAGGAAGAGCGGAGCCTGATCGAGGCGCTCCCCGACATCCTGGCCGGAGCCACGCCGTCGACCGCACCGGTTGCCTCGCGCCGGCTCGAGATCGATGCCCCGGAGTTCTCGGGGCGGGGTCGCCGGGCCATCGACCGCGTGCTCGGCGACGACTTCCTCGTGCATCTCCACGAGATCGACGACGAGGAGTTGGAGCAGATCCAGGCAACGCTCACCGAGGCCGAGGGCGAGATATCGCGGCAGCGACGAGCGGTGTTCGAAGCCCATGATGCGGTGCAGCACGAATTGACCCGCCGCTATCGCGAAGGTCTGGCCGATCCCCACGAGTTGCTGCAGCAGGACTGACGTGCAGATCGGCGTGGAGCGATCCGGGCTGGTGGAGGCCCGGCACTCGGTGACGGTCGCTGCAGTGGATTCGTCCGGCAAGGTCCTGGAGACCTTTGGCACCGATCTCGATCGAAGGTTCTTCTTCCGCTCGGCGATCAAGCCCTTTCAGGCCTCGGTTTCCCAACGGCTCGGCGCCGACTTGGCGCCGGAGCGGCTGGCGATCGCGTCGGCGAGTCACGGCGGTCAACCGGTGCACCTCGCCCACGTCACCGAGATGCTGCGGGAGGTCGGCTTGGGGGAGGAGAACCTCGCCTGCCCTCCTTCCTGGCCGATGAGCCCTTCGGCGATGCGCCGTGCCGGAGCCGCCGGTTGGGCATCCCCGAGGCGGTTGGCCCACAACTGCTCCGGAAAGCACGCCGCGATGTTGCGGGCCTGTGCCGCGCTCGAATGGTCTTTCCACTACACCGATTCTGCCCATCCCCTCCAGAAGGAGATCGCCTCGTGCCTGGCCGAGACGACCCGGGAGGACGTCGGTCCCGTCGGGGTCGATGGGTGTGGGGTGCCGACCTTCGGCGGCACCGTGATCGGATTGGCCACCGCCTACGCGGCGCTGGCTTCGGATCCGCGGCTCTCGGAGGTGGCGCGGGCTGTGTCCCGCTTCTCCGCGCTCACCGCGGACGGGGATCGAGAGGAGACGCAGTTGGCGCGTTGGATCCCGGCGGCCGTCAAAGGGGGGGCAATGGGGTGCCTCGGCCTGGCCCACTTCTCCGGAGTGGGGATCGCCGCCAAGGCGTGGACCGGGGCGCTGCCGGCGGCCGTGATCGCCGTGATCGAGATGCTGCGTCGTCTCGGCCTGCTCCCCGCTCATCCGGAGCAGGCCCTGGCTGAGGTGGCGCGACCCCCCGTACTCGGCGGAGCCCGTCGCGTCGGCACGACCCGGCCCCTGGAGGACGCCGAGTGATCGAGGTCACCGACGACTGGTCCGCGGTCGATTGGACCCGTCCGCCGGCCGCTGCGGCGGTGGGGCCCTTCCCTCATCGCGGGTTCCTCGAGGCCTGGTGGCGTCACCGTGGCGGCGGCGAGTTGCGGTTGGTGGAATCCGAGACGGCGCTCCTGCCCTTGCGGGAGGTGACGGGAACCGTGGAGTTCCTGGGCGAGGCAGACCTCACCGACTACCACAGCCCGCTGGGATCGGGGGGAGGCGCCGCGGCGGCTGAGTTCCTGGGAACGCTCCAACCGGGGACCCGGTTCCTGTTCGACTCGCTCCCGGGGGAAGCCGCCGCGCAGTTGAAGGACGGTCTCGAGGCCGCCGGCTTCGCCGTGGTGGCTCGGCCGGACGAGGTGAGCGCCGTGCTGAACCTTCCCGCGACCGATGAGGATCGCCTGGCCGCTCTGGGGTCGAAGCAGCGCCATGAGACGCGACGCAAGATGCGCCGCTTCACCGAGACCCACGGTCCGGCCCGAATCACCAGGGCAACCGACCGCACCGCCCTCGCCCGGTTTGCGGAGATGCATCGGAGTGCCCCCGGACCGAAGGGGTTGTTCATGACCCCGGCCTTGGAGTCCTTCTTCGGCTCGCTGCTCGAAGTGTCCGGGGCCGGCATCCATCTCCTCACCGGCGAGGAGGGCATCGCACTGGCGGCGTCGTTCGGGTTCGAGACCCCCGATGCCTACTACCTCTACAACTCGGCCTTCGACCCGTCGGCCGCGGCGACTTCGCCGGGCATGGTGCTGCTCGAGCTCCTGTTGTCGGATTCGGTGGCGGCGGGGCGGTCGGTCTTCGACTTCCTCAAGGGTGACGAGACCTACAAGTTCAGAATGGGAGCAGAGCCGCGGGAGTTGTACCTCCTGGAGGGTACGACATGATCGAGCGGGTTGCGTTCCTGAGCATCCACACCTGCCCGCTGACGGTTCCCGGATCGGGGAACGCCGGCGGCATGAATGTCTACATCGACGAGCTCGCCGGCGCGCTCGCCGCCCGGGGAGTGGCGGTCGATGTGTTCACCGCCCGTCGCGACGCCAACGTGCCCGACGAGGTGGAGTCATCCGGCGGGTACCGGGTGGTCCATGTCGACGTCGCTTCGGACGACCCGGCCGGAGCCGTCGGGGAGTTCGCCGAGGGAGTCATCAAGTGGGCCGCCGCCCGCGAAGTGCGTCACGATGTCGTCCACTCCCATTACTGGCTGTCCGGCTGGGCGGGAGTGCTTCTCCAGGATGTCCTCGATGTTCCCTTTGCCATCTCGTTTCACACACTGGGACGCGTCAAGGACGCCAACCGCCGGGCCGACGACCCCCCGACGAGCCTGCTCCGCATCGCCGCCGAGACGGAGGTGATCAGCCGGGCCGGGTGTGTGGTCGCATCGACCCCGGTCGAAGCCGGCCAACTCCTCGAGCACTACGGGGCGGACCCCGAGCGTCTCTGCGTCTCTCCGCCCGGCGTCGATCACGACGTGTTCCATCCCGGCGATCGGGCCCGCTCCCGGGCGGCCCTCGGCCTTTCGGAGGGGCCGATGGTGCTGTTCGCCGGGAGGATCCAGCCGCTCAAGGCGGCCGACGTGGCCGTTCGCGCCTTCGTCACCGCCGCCGACCGGGTCCCCGATCTCCAGATGTTGGTGATCGGCGGCCCCAGTGGGCCCAGAGGAGAACGGGAGATCGAGAAGCTGCGCGACCTGGCCGCCGGCCATCGGATCGAATTCCGGCCGCCGATGCCGCACGCGGCCATGGCCGACGCCTTCCGGGCCGCCGACGTGCTCCTCGTCCCGTCCCGGAGCGAGTCGTTCGGGCTGGTTGCCGCCGAGGCCCAGGCGTGCGGGCTCCCTGTGATCGCTTCCCGCGTCGGCGGACTGGCCCATGCGGTGTCCGACGGCACCTCCGGGTTTCTCGTCGACGGTTGGGATCCGGCCCACTTCGGAGAAGCCCTGGTGCGGGTGCTCGGTGATCCGGCCACCGCAGCGAGACTGTCGGCCGGCGCGGTGGCACACGCCGAGCAGTTCTCCTGGGTGGCGACGGTCGATCGTCTCCTCGAGCTCTACGCCGGAATCATGCCGTCGGCGGCGTCATGACGGCGAGACCGGCTCCGAGGCCGCGCACCGTCAGGATCTCCCGGCCCGGCTGAATCGCCCGCCTCGGGCCCCCCAGGTCGGTGCCCGTCGAGCGCAGGCGTCGGGCGACCTCACTCAGATCCTCCCGGGTCCAGAGCGCAATCCCGTACAAGGTCGGCTCGGGCACCGCGGCCTCGATGACCTCGAGCACTGGGCCCACGCGGAAGAAGGCGACCGGGCTGCCGCGGACTTCCGCCCGCCGCCGGACCCGGTAGCCGGCCCGCTCGATGTCGAGCACCGAGATCTCGATGGTGGGCACGAGCAGGACGAGATGGTCCACGCCCCACCCGGGGACGACGTCGGCCGTCGGGGGGCGGAAGGTGGGGATCCCGAGTTCGGGGATGGTCCCTTCCCAACTCCATGCGGGTGAGCCGTCGGTGATCGTGATGACCTCGGCACGGAAGGCGGCCGGGAAACCGATGGTCGACCATCGCACCGGGAGCCGAATCCCGCTGATCATGGGCGAAGGCCCGACGAACCTCCACGGCCGCCGCCCCGCACTTCCCCAAACGGAGCGCCGTCTCGCATCGGCACCTCGGGCCTTGCGCGGCCGACCCTATTGGGGGACGAGGGTGTCGTCAACGGGGCTCCCGGAACGTCGATTTCGCGATGTCGCGCATTGAATCGAACCCATCTCACCATACCTTGCCCTTGGTGGAGCGCCTTCGGGGGACTTTTCCACATATCCACACTCATCCACAGGGGGTTGTGCACAAGCGGTGTCGACAAGTTTCTGGGGCGGATTCTTTCGCGCTCCTCAGTCGATCCCGAACATGAGGTCGCGCAGCTTTATGCGCTGCACCTCGTAGGTCGTGGTATCGACCGTCATCGAGCCCAGCCGCAAGCCCCGCATCCCGTCGCCGGCGTTGGTGCTGACGCGCAGCACGTCGTCGGCGAACTCGAGCACGCCGAGACCGAGGCACCATCCGGTGCCGTCGAGGGCGCCGACCAGCACTCGATCGAGGCGGGCGAGATCCAGACCGGCGGGGAGGGTCGGGGCGAATACGGTCGGGCGTACCCGCCATCGCTGTTGCGGCTCGGCAAAGGCGGCCGTGAATCCCTTGGTGCGAGCCGCCTCCCGTTCATCGGGTGACGGCGTCCGGATCTCGGGGTCCACCGGGGCGATCTCGACGTCGGCGGAGAAGAACCTCCGCAGCATGCCGATGAGCGGTTCCAACTCGGCACCCCGCTGCAGACCCACCACCATGTCGGGTCGGCACAGCTCCATCTTGTGGTACTTGAGGGTCTGGCCGGTGACCCCGGAGACGACGCCGGTGGTGTCCACGACCACGATGTCGGCCTCATCGCGGGCTCGATCCACCAGCGCTGCAGTCGCCACCACCTGCTGGAGCACGAGGCCCTCGGGTGTGATCGAGCCCACGAACTGGAGCGCATCGGCCCGCTCGAGATCCTCGAGGTCGCGACGGTCCCGAACGAAGTGGAGACCGGCGCATCCCGGTGGTCCGGTGGTGGTCTGGTCGACGTCGGCGTCGACGTAGGCGGCGGTCTTCCCGGCGTGCACCGCCGCCTCGAGCAGGCGCAGACCGAACGAGGTCTTGCCTGTGTCGCGCGCCCCGATCAGCATGACCACGCCGCGGCGGCGGGTGAGGTCATCCAGCAAACCGGCGTGGATGTCGTTGATCGCCGCCTCCTCGTCGGGTCGCGGATTGTATCGGGGTGATGTCTTCGGCGGGCCGGGTATCCTCCGCCGGCGATGGCCTCGATCTCGTTCCTCTCCGACTTCGGCCACGCCGACGAGTTCGTCGGCGTCGTCCACGGTGTGATCGCCCGCATCGCCCCGGAGATTCGGGTGATCGATGTGACCCACGGGGTTCCGCGTGGCAACGTGCGGGCCGGGGCCCTGGCGCTGCTCCGGGCGGTGCAGTACCTGCCCGAGGGCGTGGTGTTGGGGGTCGTCGATCCCGGAGTGGGTGGGGGAAGGCGCCCGGTGGCACTCGAGACCGAGTGGGGTCACTTCGTGGGGCCCGACAACGGCCTGTTGGCTCCGGCCGTGGCGGTGGTCGGAGGGGTGGGCCGGGCGGTGGTTCTCGATGCGCCCGCCTATCGGCTCCCGTCACAGGGAGCCACCTTCGAGGGCCGCGACGTCTTTGCGCCGGCGGCCGCCGTGCTCGCCTCGGGAGAGGCAGAGCTCGGAGACCTCGGGGCTCCCGTCGATACCGGGACGCTGATGCCGCTGCTCCTGCCGCTGCCCGAGCAAGGCGACGGTTTCGTCCAGGGAGAAGTGTGGTGGATCGATTCATTCGGCAACGCCCAGACCAACATCGGGCCCGCCGACCTGGAGGCCGCGGGTCTCGTCCCGGGCGACGTCGTGAAGGTCCGGGTCGGTTCGACGAGCCACGATCTGCCCTGGGTGATGGCATACGCCGATGTCGGGGAGGGCGTCGGCCTGGTGCACACCGATTCGTACGGTCTGATGGCCATCGCGGTCCGAGGAGGGAGGGCCGACGAGGTGTTCGCTTTGGCCGAGCGGGTCTCGGTCGGCTTCAGGGCTGGACCGACAGGAGCTGCACGATGAATACCACCCCTGCGGCGATGAGGATCACCAGCAATGCCAGCAGTGCGAAGACGGTGCCCGGGCGCATCCGGAGGCCGACCATAGCCGGGGATGGCGAGTGCCGATGAGGAAGATCACCTTCGTGACCCGCCGGGGCTGCACCCTGTGCGACGAGGCATGGCCTCACGTGGCCGAGTGGGCGGATCGCCTCCAGGTCTCGGTCGACGTGATCGACGTCGACGCCCAGGGTCTCGCCGACCGCTACGGGGATCGGGTCCCGGTGGTGTTGGGACCGGAGGGAGATGAGTTGCTGGCGGGGCGGTTCGGGAGGCTGCGGGTGCTGCGGGCCATGCTGCGGGCCCGCTACGGCTGAGAGGCCCGCGGCCCGGACTATATTGTGCGCTCGTGAAACCGACCGTTCCCCGCGCCACCGTGCAGCGCCTGCCGCTGTATCTGAAGGTCCTCGATCGGGTCTCCGAAGAGGGGATTTCGAGCGAGGAGCTCGCCGCCGGTGCCGGGGTGAACTCCGCCAAGGTCCGCAAGGACCTCTCCTATCTCGGTTCATACGGGGTACGCGGCGTCGGCTACGAGGTGGAGCACCTCCGCTATGAGATCCGGCGGGCCCTCGGGCTCACTCAGGATTGGCGGGTGGCCATCGTCGGGGTGGGGAACCTCGGTCTCGCCCTCGCCAATTACCGGGGATTCGCCGAGGAGGGCTTCGTCGTCGTCGGTCTCTTCGACAGCGACCCGGGCAAGGTCGGGGCCCACATCCACTCACTCGAGATCGAGCCGGTCGAGAGGCTTGCGGAGGCGGTGAAGAAACGGCGGGTCTCGATCGGGATGATCACCACGCCGGCCGACTCGGCCCAGGAGGTGGCCGACCTCCTCGCCGATTCCGGTGTCAAGTCGATTCTCAACTTCGCACCCGCCCACGTCCAGGTCCCCGACGACGTGGATGTGCGGCGAGTCGACCTGTCGACGGAGCTCAAGGTGCTGTCGTACTACCTGCATCGGGCCGGAGCCGACGCCTAGGGCCCCGGTTACTCGTCGTCCCCGCTCTCCGATTCGAACCGGTTGAGGGCGGTGAGGAACATGGCGAACAGGATGAGCGATCCGACCATCAACGCCCCGGGGAGGATGCGGAGCTCAAAGGCGTTGAGACCCTCGAGCGAGGTGGGCCGCAGCCCGCGCGGCGCGTAGAGGGAGTAGAGCAGGCCGACGACCGCCAGGAATCCGAAGAAGGCGGTGCCGGTCACGAGGAAGGCGAGCCTCCGGCCCAGGTTCGTGTAGTTGATGAGGTAGACCGATCCGGCGAACACGGCCAGCGAGGCGACGGCGACGATCAGACCGCGGACCAGGACGCCGGGCGCCGGTTCGCCGTCGGGGCTCACGTTGTTCTTGCCGACCAGGTTCTCGTAGAAGACGTCCAGTGCCGCCCGGAACTGGGGTATCAGCGACAGCAGGATGAGCACCGCCAACACGATGCCGAGCCACTCGAGGCTGCTCAGCCCTCGTTCATCGCGGCGCAGGCCGGTCGGCATCACAGGGTCCTCTCGAACGTGACGATCAACATCAGGTCCTCCTCGCTGAGGACCACTCCGAATCCCGGCATCCAGCCCCGGCCCACGCCGTTGACGCCGTAGGCCTTCCCGTTCTCGGAGCCGTTGACGATGAATCCGAGATGGTCGGCCGGGTCGGGGAACTGAACCACCGAGCGGCCTCCGGTCAGCGACGGCCCGAAACCACCCGAGCCGGCCTCTTGCGTGAATGCCACCCCGGCCGAGTAGCCGGCTGTGTGGCACCGGGCGCAGTAGGCGTTGTAGAGGGCGGCTCCGCGCCGGGCGTCGGAGACGTTGCCGTCGAAGGCAACGGCGAGGGCGTCGAAATCGATGGCGAAGCGCCGTTCCTCGGCAGCCTCCTCCAGGAACTCGAGCCCGGCGGCTGCCGTCTCCAGCAAGCGTTCCTGAGAGTCCACCGTCAAGCGGAGGTCGCGAACGATCGTCGCGATCTCCCCGGCGACGGCCTCGGCGAGCGCGAGGTCGGCCACCGGAGTCGTGCCCTCCGACGTCGAGAACGCAGCATCCGGATCGAACGTCGCCCGTTCCAGGGCGGCGGCGGCGTCGCTGGGCGGTGCCTCGGCCACGACGAAGGAGATGAGCTCCGCCAGCTGCCGTTCGGCCTCGTCCGGCAAACCGTCGCGGTCTCGATCCGGCGTCTCCTCCTCGCAGGTCCTGTCCACGATGGCCGCTGATTCGTCGCTGCACGTCTCGGCCAGGATCCCGGCCAGCCGTTCCTCGACGTCGGAGAGCACCGCATAGACGGCCGGTGCCTCCTCGATGGCCCGGATTTCCTCCCGCTGCCGATCGATCGCATCGGCGATGGTGGCATCGGCGTTGGCGAGCCGGGCGAGCTCTCTCGCCACCGAACCCTCGACCTCGGAGACCGCCTCCACCTGGGGAATCCTGAAGGCGTCGAGGTAGGCGATCAGTTCGTCGATCTGCTGGCTGTTGAGCGGTCCGCCTCCCTCGGTTCCCCAGGCGGGCATGGGACTGCCGGCCCTGCCGAAGACCAGCCAGTAGCGAACCTCGTCGGCGTCATAGCGGTAGAGGACGTCGTTGATCGACGGAGCCGCCCACGATGTGGTGAGGCCGCTGCGCCTCTCCAAGTAGTCGGCACCTCCTCCTCCACCGGTCGGACCGTGGCAGTCGCCGCACTGGAACTCCTCGTACCAGTGCTCTCCTCGTTCGATCGCCACCTCGTCGAAGTGCTCGACCGAAGCCACCTGGCGGTCGGTCTCGGCGAGGAAGTAGACGGGCAGGATGATCGCCAGCACCGCGCTGGCGACCAGGGCACCGACGAGAGTGGAATTGAGCCGTCGCGACTCCAACTCGTCGTCGGTCATGAAAGGGGATTGATTGGCCGGCGGCGCTTCCCGGCGGCGGCGGACCCGGCTCGACCCCACCAGGAACCACAGCCACGCCAACGTGCCGAGCACCGCCAGCGCCAGGACGAAGGCACCGATTCCCATCAGCGGCTCCTCAGATGCACGACGGCCCCTGCGGGTACTCAGCCGTCTTGGTGGTTGATCGGGCGGTCTGGATCACCTGGCCGGTGTCGATGATCAATTCGTTGTTCTCGTTGAGAGTGACCACGAACCGATCGAGGTTGCGGGGTGCCGGCCCGTCCTCGTATTCGCCGTGGTAGTTGTACTTCGATCCGTGACAGGGGCACTCGAAGCCCTGGGAGGAGGTGCACTCCGGGACCCGGCATCCGAGGTGCACACACCGCTGCCACAAGGCGATCAAGCCGCCGGCCACCACGGGGAGGCCTTCGAATGACGATCCGGCCACCTCACCCTGGAACGGGAGGACGTAGGCCTGGGCGGCGGAGACGAAGAGCGGAGCGATCCGGCCATCGGGCAGGAACACCTCCTTCTCGATGTCCTCCAGCTTGCCGGCATTGACCTTGCTGCCGAACCCGCCGGAGCGGAGCTTGGGCCACATGAAGGCGAGCGCGGCGATCCCGAATTGGGCCAGGAAGATTCCGAAGACCCCGAGCACGCCGCGGTTGAAGAACTGTCTCCTCGTGACGTCGTAGCCGGCGGCGTCGATCTCGGGCCGTGTTTCCAGCGGGTCGAGCGGGACCTCCTCCTCGGCCTCGGGCTCGGGTGCCGGTTCCGGCTCCCGGGTGCGGCGCACCCTCCTCGGTCGTTCGACCGGAGCGGACACCGCGTCCTCGCGGCGCCACGCCACGGTGAACAGGGCCGCCGCCAGGACGACGGCGATGGCGACGAAGGCGATGACGAGCACGGTCATAGGTCGAAGAAGATCCCGTCTCTCCAGGGGAACGTGAAGTTGAACCCCTTCCCCCGGTAGAAGGAGCCGATGATCGTGAGGATCGCCGAGGCCACCACGAAGAACGTGAACAGCATGATGGCGAACTTGCGGTCGGCCGGCCGCGTCGAGGGGTTCCGGTCGATGTAGGGGATGATCGCCAGGCCGGCGAGTCCCAGGCCGGGGATCAGCACTCCGGCGACCTGCGGGTCGAAGTAGGACAGCAGTTCCTGCAGCCCGAGGAAGTACCAGGGAGCCTTCGAGGGATTGGGCTGGTCGTTCGGGTTGGCCAGCTCGAGGAGCGGCGCATCCTGGAACACCGAGAAGATCACCAGGAGCGCGGTCACCGCCAAGAGGGCCACGAACTCGATGGCCAGCAGGTGAGGCCACACGTTCACCTTGTCGGTGGGCTCGGCCTTGACCTGCTGGATCGCCTTGGCCTTGACGACGGTGAGGAGGCGCTGGGTGCGGACCCCCTCCGGCACCGGGGGGAGGCTCGGCTGGGGCGCGGGGGCCGCTGCCGGGGCCTGCGCCGCCGGGGCGGCCGCGGGAGCCGGTGCGGCGGGGGCGGCCTCGCCCTTGAGTTCGGCGAGGATCTCCTCGACGGGGCGTCCGGTGGCCTTGGCCTTGGCCTCGGCGGAGCGGCGCAATAGTTTCTCAGGCATTTTGGCGGCGGCGGCGGCTTGCTCGGGGTCGGCCTGCGCCGCCGGGGCGGCCGCGGGAACCGCCTCTTCGGGGGCGGGTTTCTCGGGTAGCGGGGGCGGGGTGGCGGCGCCCGACGCCTTCAACTCGGCGAGGACCTCCTCCACCGGTCGTCCCTGGGCCTTGGCCTTGGCCTCGGCGGAGCGGCGCAACAGGTGATCCGGCAATTGCGCGGTCGCCGCAGCCGCCTTTTCGGCGACGCTCTCGGGAGCGGCGGCCGGCTCATCGGTCGGGGTCGGGGCCGCTTCGGCGGGCTCCGGTGGGGCCTCGCCTTTCATCTCGGCGAGGATCTCCTCGACGGGGCGTCCGGTGGCCTTGGCCTTGGCCTCGGCGGAGCGACGAAGCAGCGACTCGGGGATGTCTGACAACTGCGCTCCTTTCTAGAGGGGTCCCGAGATGCCGCCGTCCTTGCGCACTCGCCAGAAGTGGACGGCCATGAAGATCACGATCAGGAACGGAAGAGCCAGCACATGGAGCACGTAGAAACGCAGAAGCGTGGGGGCTCCGACCTCGATGCCACCGAGGAGGACGAAGCTGACCTGGTTTCCGAACACCGGGGTGTAGCCGGCCATGTTCGAGCCCACCGTGACTGCCCAAAGTGCCAATTGGTCCCAGGGGAGCAGATAGCCGGTGAACGAGAGGAGCAGGGTGAGGAAGAGCAAGACGACGCCGACCACCCAGTTGAACTCCCGCGGCGGCTTGTAGGCACCGTGATAGAAGACACGTGTCATGTGCAGGAACACGGTGATGACCATCAGGTGGGCGCCCCATCGGTGGATGTTGTGAACCAACTGCCCGAACGCCACTCCGGTCGACAACTCGGCGATGTCGGTGTAGGCGTCGGGGGAGGTGGGGGTGTAATAGAACATCAGGAAGATGCCGGTGATCGTGAGCAGGATGAAGAGGAAGAAGCTCAACCCGCCGAGACAGAGGGTGTAGGAGAGGCGCACCGCGTGCCGCTTCACCTTCACCGGGTGGAGGTGATACAGCACGTTGTTCATGATCACGTAGGACCGATTCCGGGGGCTGTCGGCGTAGCCCTTGCGGAACGGGGATCCGGGCCGGAAGATGCTGGTCCACACCTCGCTGTCGCGGACCCGATCGGTCACGTGGGCGATCCGTTCGCCCAGCCGCACCCTGCCGTTGCCGTTGTCTGCCACCTCTCCTCCTAGAACCGCATTCCGTATGCGTAGCCGTTCTTGTGGTCGCGCTGCCCGCTGTCGACCTCCCACGGTGCCTCCACACCCCGCCGGTCGGCCTGGTCCGCCAGCGACCCGGCGAACTTGCCGAGGCTGATCACGCCGGTGGGGCAGCGGTCCACACACAGCGCACAACGGGTGCACTCGTCCTCGTCGACCACGAAGAAGCCCCGATTGCCCTCGTCGGCGCGAGGGTCGTCGACGTTGGACGATTCGGCGATGGCGTCGATCGAGAGGTAGTGGATGCACTTCCACGGGCAGATGTCGACGCATCCTTCGCAGAGGATGCACTCGCTTTGGTCGATGTGGAGGAACTGCTTCGGCTTGACGGCGTCGAGAAGGTACTGCTCGTCGACGACGGCGAGTTGGTAGTCGTCGCGGAAAGGGGGCGTCTCGAACCAAACGTCCGTCTTCGCCATCTAGCGCTCTCCCTTCACCATCGGTCGACCGTAGGCCGAGATCCGCGGGGGCGGCGGCTCATCCTTGCGCTTGGCCCGCTCCTGCAACTGATACGCGGTGACGGCGATCACGCCGAGCATCACCGCCGAGTAGCCGCCGGAGACGAGATCCTTGATCGCCCCGTAGGAGATTCCGACCTCGTTGTTGAGCACGAGCCATCGCGGCAACGTGAAGGCGATCTTCTGCTCGGTCCACTCGAAGGTCCCCTGCGCCAGCGTGAGCCACTGATTGGGGACCACGCCGAAGAGGAGGATCGCCTCGACCGTGAAAAGCATGGCGGCCGCGGAGGCCCGGGCCCAGGTGAGGGGCCGCCCCAGGATCCAGCCGAGCACGATTCCGGCCAGGAGCAGCTGGCTGCCGACGAACGCGATGATCTGCCCTCCCGTCGGCAGCATCCAGCACTTGGCGGGATCGTCTTCCCACGGCAGACATCGGGGGATGTGGGGGTAGATCTCCCGGCCCACTCCGTCGGTTTCAGCCAGCCCCGTGAAGTGAGCGATCAGCACCCCGACCACGAGCAGCACCGAGCCTGCGCCGATTCCGGCGATGCCGATCCTGACGCGTTGCTGCTCGGTCACGCGGCCGGGCTCCTCCTCCGAAAGCGGCGACATTGTACGCGCCCCGCCGCCCGGGGGAGAACCGGGCCGACGTGCTTTGACGCCGCCCGGTCTGTTCGAGACAATCGTCCCGCCCCGCGTGGACCTCGGACGGTGGGGCTAATGTTCTCGGCCGACACACGACGGAGGGACGGGGGAGTGCCCGCCACCGACACCATCGAATCCCCGAACGCCGCCACCGGTATGGCTCCGTCCGGGATCGCCCGCCTCTACCTGGCGGTGGCCGTCGTGCTGCTGTTGATCGGCTCGGCCGCGTATGCCGCCGCTGCGGCCAAGCTCGTTTGGCCCGACTTCCTGGCCGGAGAGGAGTACCTCGCGTACGGGCGGCTCCTGCCCGCGTCGTTGAATGCCGTGGTGGTGGGTTGGCTCACTCTCGGCCTGGCCGGTGGTGCGATCTGGGTGATTCCCCGGCTCGGCGGGCAACGGCCGGCCCCTGCATTGACCGTGGGTGGCCTGCTGGCGGTCGCGGGTGGTCTCGGCGCGGGAACGGCGGGCATCCTCCTCGGTGAGAGCGCCGGCGGCCGGTTGCTCGAGCTCCCCTGGTGGTCCGACGCCGCGGTCGCAGTCGGCTTGTTGGCAATGGCCGCGGCCGTCACGCGAGCCGTGCGGGGGTCGACCGAGGGGCTGCCCACGGCGGCCTGGTATGTCGTGGCCGGACTTTGGCTGCAATGGGCGGGCTTCGTGACCGGAGCGATCCCCGGGCTCGACGGTGTTCCTGCGGCACTGCAGGGGCGGTTCGCCGCCACGGTGATCGGCGGCCTCGGCCCGGCGATGCTCGGCATCGGTATCGCCTACTACCTGGTCGGCCGGTCGACCGGTTGGTCCTTTCATCCTCGGCTCGGTGCGATCGGCTTCTGGTCGCTGCTCTTCTCCTGGCTGTGGATGGCTCCTCGGGAGCTCCAATACGGACCGACGCCGGACTGGCTCGAGACGGTGCCGGTGCTTTTCGGCGCCGGTCTCATCGTGGCGGCGTTCACCATCGCCGCCGACTTCGCGCACGCGCTGCGGGGGCGGTGGGCGGTGGTCTCAGAGTCGCGATCGGTCCAGTTGTCGGTCATCGGTGTCGGCTTGGTGGTGATCACGGCGATCCATCTCTTCATCGGGTCGCTTCGCGGTGCGAGTTCGGTCCTCCACTTCACACTGTGGGAGGGATCCGTCGAGGTCCTGGCGCTCTTCGGCGCCGCCACGGCGTTTGCCTTTGCCGCCGTTCATGCGGCTTCGAATCGTTCGTGGCCCCGTGCTCTCGGCGCCGTGCAGATCGGGGCGTTGGCGGCGGGGCTGGGCACGGTCCTCGCCTCTCGTTGGATCGGCGGTCTCCAGCAGGGCTACACCTGGGTCGGGTCGGTGAGCCCGGACTCGGCGGCCAATGTCGGCGAAGCCTTTCGCAGCTCCGTGGTGCCACTGGAGGGGTTGCAGGTGACCCAGGTGGTCGGGCTCGGCCTGGTGGTCATCGCCGCCCTCTTCTTGTTGCTCGGCTTCCTGGTCACGCTGGGCGGAGCCGGTCTCGATGAGGACGTCGGGGTCGACGGCCCCCGTGCTCCGCTCCGCACCATCCTCCGCGGCATTGCAGTGGTGTTCGTCGTCGTGGCGGTGTCGGTGGTGGTGCTCCCGGCGGCCGATACCGGGGATCCTCCCTCGCTTCTCGCCGAGGCGACCCGTCCCCACGAAGAGGAACCCGTCGGTTCCCTCGGGCGTGACCTCTACGTCCGGGAAGGTTGCTGGTATTGCCACACACAGCAGGTGCGGGGGATCGTGACCGACGTGGGCCTGGGTCCGGTCTCGGTGGTCGGCGACTATGCCAACGACGACGTCGATCTGCTGGGTCTCATGCGGATCGGTCCCGACCTCGCTCATGCCGGAAGCAGGCAGTTCGCCGGCGATGCCGCCGCCCTGACGGACTACCTGGCCGATCCGCGGGCGGTCCGCCCCTGGTCGACGATGCCGGCATTCGATCACCTGTCCGCCGATGAACGGGCGGCTCTCGCCGTCTACGTGGCGGGACTGGAGTAGCTCGATGGAAGAACTTCTCGCCGCCGCAGCCGCCGCACTCGGTACTCCCGAGGTGCTGGTGCTACGTTCCGCCGAGGCGCGGGCCAAGGCCCAGGGCGTTTCCATGGAATCGGTGCTGGCGGCTTGGGGGGGCGGCGAGGCGGTTGCTCCCGCCGAATCCACCGCACCTGCCGCCGAGCCGACCGGCGAGGCTCCGGCCGCCCCGGCCCCGGCCGAGGGACCCGAGGTCGAGGTGATCGGAGTGGAGGCTCCTCCGGCCCCCGAAGTGATCTCCGAGGAGGAACCCCGCTACGAGAGCGAGGAGGACGCGGTGGCTGCCGGTGCCATTCCTCGCTGGCTGGTGGTTTTGTTCATGATCGTGCCGGCCTTTGCCATCGGCTATGCCCTCTTCTTCCCCAACGGCCCCAACTGCGGCGATGCCGGGCGGCTGGCGGTCGATCCGGTTTCGGGCGTCGCCGTGGGTTGCGACGGCAGCCCGTACGGGCTCTCGTTGACCGACTTCTTCTCGATCGGGAGCCTCGAATACGCCACCTGTGCCGCGTGCCACGGTGAGGGCGGGGGCGGTGCAGGCAACTTCCCCGGATTCACCGGTGGGGCCCTGTTGCAGACCTTCCCTCCGGGCCAGTGCCAGGCTCAGGTCGACTGGGTGACCCTCGGCACGGCCGACTGGCCCGAGTCGACCTACGGGGCCACCGAAAAGCCGGTCGGCGGCAGCGGTGCCCAGATGCCCGGCTTCCAGGGCGCCCTTTCCGAAGAGGAGATCCGGGCCGTGGTCCTCTACGAACGGGTCCAGTTCGGCGGCCAGTCACTCGACGAGGCTCTCGTCGACTGCGGTCTCGCCGAGATCGACGAGGGCGCCGCCGGCGAGTAGCCCGCCTTCGGCTACCGATCCACCCCCCGGTAATCTCGCTGCCATGGCCGATCGACTCGACGTGCTGGTCGTCGGCGGTGGACCGGGAGGCGCCGCCGCGGCTCACTGGCTGGCCCGGGAGGGCCACTCCGTCCTCGTGGCCGAGAAGAAGGAGTACCCCCGTCCCAAGCCGTGTGGCGATGGCCTCACCCCCCGTTCCATCCGCCAACTCGAGGACATGGGCTTCGATTTCTCTCTGCCGGAGTTCCACCGGGTCGGTGGTCTGCGCGCCTACTCGGGCGACCTCATGCTCGAGCTGGAATGGCCCGACCACCCGGTCTACCCCAACTGGGGTGGCGTGCTTCGCCGGGCCGATCTCGACTGGGAGGTCGCTCGCCTGGCCGAGAAGCAGGGTGCCGTGCTGCGGGCCGGCACGGAGGCCAAGCCGGTACTCGACGAAGGTCGCCTCACTGCGGTGGAGCTGGTGGCGGGGGAGGATCGCGAGGTCGTCTCTCCCCGGATCGTCGTCGTCGCCGACGGCTCGCTGAGCCGGTTCGGCCGGTCACTGTCGGCCGAGAGGGACCGGCACCTGCCGTTCGGGCTCGCCGCACGCGGCTACTACGCCAGCCCTCGCTCCGACGACCGATACATCGAGAGTCACCTCGATCTCCGAGATGCCGAGGGAGCCACCGTGCCGGGCTACGGATGGGTCTTCCCGCTGGGCGACGGCACCGTCAACGTCGGGGTCGGTGTGTTGTCGACCTTCCACCGCTGGAAGGATGTCAACACCTCGGTGCTGATGACGGCGCTCGAGGTGACGGCACCCGAGTACTGGGATCTCGGCCCTCACTCGAAGGTGAGCGAGCCACGCGGCGGGAAGCTCCCGATGGCGTTCTCGGTGGGTCCCAAGGTCGGTCCCAACTGGGTCTTGGTGGGTGACGCCGCCGGCGCCGTCAATCCCTTCAACGGGGAGGGCATCGCCTACGCCTACGAGACCGGCCGGATCGCCGCCCGGCACGTGCATGCCGCCCTCGCCGCCGGAGACGCGTCGCTGCTCCACGGCTATCGCTACGAGCTCGATGACACCTACGGCCTCTACTACCGAACGTCTCGAGCCTTCGTGAGAGCGATCGGCCGGCCGGGTGTGATGAAGGCCCTCACCCGCATCGGGCTGCGGTCCCGCCCGCTGATGGAGTGGGTCCTGCGGGTGATGGCCAACCTGCTGCGACCCGGGGAGCACCACATGGCGGAAGAGGCCTACCGGGTCGTCGAGCGGATCGTCCAAGTCGGCCCCGAGCCCTAGACACACCCAATCCGGGGCCCGATCCCGCAACGGTCTCCTCAAGTCGTCCCCTTTGCGCTCCGATGCCTACGGGTGATGACGGATCAAGTCCCTCAGGAATCCGGGGGCGCGGCCAAACGGTGGCAGAAGCGTCCGTGGCCGGCACGCGGCGTGCGGGCGCTGACGGCGCTCTTGCCGGTGGCAGGCGCCGCCGGTGCTGCAGTCGCCGCCGCTCGGTTCGCGCCGGCCCCCGACGGTCTGCTCCAGCAGGCTGGGTGGTGGGGCGCCGTGGTCGCGGCATCGGGTGCCGGCCTGTTTGCGATCCGAACGTTGCTTCGGCCCCTGGGACCGCTGGCGTCGCTGCTGGGGATGACTCTCGAGTTCCCCGGCGAAGCCCCGTCACGTCTGCAGGTCGCACGGCGGTCGCGAAGATCCGTCGAGGATCATCTGGCCGGACTCGGCAACCTGGATCCCGGAGATCTCGACGGTGCGCTGGGGGAGTTGCTCACGAGTGCGGTACGTCAGCACGGCCGGTTCGGCGACCGGGGCCGGGTGGCGGCGTATGCAGAGTTGATGGGCCGAGAGCTCGGCCTCGATGAAGCATCACTTGGGAAGCTGGGGTGGGCGGCCACCCTCCACGACATCGGGAAGCTTCGAATCAGCGAAGGAATCCTGGGCAAGGCCGGAAGCTTGACCGATGCCGAGTGGGCGAAGATCGAGCAGCATCCGCAGCACGGCCTCGAGTTGTGCGGCCCGCTCCGGGAGTGGCTCGGCGACTGGGCCGGGGCGATCGGCGAGCACCACGAACGCTTCGACGGAACCGGGTACCCCGACGGCAAGACCGGCGAGGAGATCTCGCTGGCAGGCCGCATCTGTGCGGTTGCCGATGCCTTCGACGTGATGACCTCGGGCCGATCCCACAAGAAGCCCCTGTCGGCGGCGGCGGCTCGCGAGGAACTGGCCCGCAACGCCGGCGGGCAATTCGACGCCGATGTGGTCCGGGCTTTCCTGCGCATCGCCCCGAGCCGGCTGCGCTGGGTTGCCGGGCCCGCTTCGTTGCTCGGTCAGCTCCCGTTCCTCCGGAGCGCAGGCGCCGGAGTGGGCATGGCGTCGGTGGCGGCCTCGGCGGCACTGGCTCTGGCCGGTGCCGGGGTGATCGCTCCCCCCGATGTGGAACCGGAGATCTCTCTCCCGCCGCTGCCAGCTGAAGAAGTCACGATCGCCAGCACTACGACCGTTCCGCTGATCCAGCTCGGGGATGCCCGACGGGCGGAGGTGGAGATCGGGGTGCTGTTCGAGGAGACGACCGACATCGAAGTCCTCGATCCGTCGGAACTCGCGGCGGGGCTGGCGGCAGAGATCTGGGATGCTCCGACATGGGGGACCGCGACGATCCGAGGTGGCATCCTCTCGTACACGCCCGGCCCCGGCTTCGACGGTGAGGACCGGCTGGCGGTCCTCATCATGGGACCGGAGGGCGAACCGGTGGCTCTCATCGAGCTCTTGCTCTCGTCTTCGTCGCCGAATGCACCACCCGGCCTGGTGGACGACGAGGCCGTGATCGACGAGGACGTGCCGGTGCTCGTCGACGTGCTCGCCAACGATCTCGATGATCTGGGCCTCGATCCGGCGACCCTGGTCGTCATCGTGGGCCCCGAGCACGGCACGACGGAGGTGCTGCCCGAGGGCATCCTCTTCACGCCGGAGCCGAACTGGTTCGGCATGGCGGAGATCCGCTACCGCGTGGAGAACGTCGCCGGGTTGGGCGGCGTGGCGACCGTGATGATCGAGGTCCTCCCGGTGAACGACCCTCCGATGGTCGGTGACGACTCGGCCGAGACCGACGAAGACGTGCCGGTCGTCATCCCGGCTCTGTCGAACGACGAGGACCCCGAGGACGAACTCGATCCGGGGACCCTGTTCGTGGCGGTCCCCCCGACGCTGGGCACGGCGATGCCCCTCGACGGTGCGCTCCGCTACGTGCCCGACCCGGAGGTGTCCGGCGTCGAGACCTTCTTCTACGGCGTCTGCGACCTGCGTGGAGCGTGCGCCGAAGGCATCGTGACCGTGACGGTCGCACCCGTCAACGATCCTCCCTTTGCCGAGCCCGACGGTGGCGCAACCATCGAAGGTGTCGCCGTCACAATCGACATCCTCACCAACGACGGCGACCCGGAGGGGGATACGCTCACTCCCACGCCGGACTCGTTCTCGGCGCTCGGCGGCACCGTGTCGTGTGAGGCCGGCGCCTGCCTGTACACGCCCCCCGTCTTCGGGCCCACCCAGAGCGGGCTCATTCTCGACACGTTCGGCTACGTGATCGACGACGGCAACGGCGGGACGGCCTCGGCCGTGGTGACCATCGAGGTCACGGTCGAGGAGGACCCCAACAACCCACCGTCGGCGGCCGACGACGCGGCCACGGTCGCCGAGGACGGAGGACCGGTCGTCATCACTCCGCTGTCCAACGACTCCGATCCCGACGGCGACTTGCTCACCATCACCTCGAGCACCGATCCGGAGAAGGGGACGCTCACCAGGACGGGGACCACCTTCACCTACACCCCGGACGCGGAGGACTTCGGCACTCAGACGTTCGGCTACACGATCTCGGACGGGCGCGGCGGCACCGCCTCGGCAACCGTCACGATCACCATCACCGAAGTGAACGACAAACCGACGGCCGTGGCCGACACGGCCACCACCGAATCGGGAGAGCCGGTGACCGTCGATGTGCTCGCCAACGACAGCGACATCGACGGTGAGCTCGATGCGGCCACCTTGAGCATCAAGGGGCAGCCCGGAGACGGGACCGCCGTCCCCTCAGACGGGAAGGTCACCTACACCTCCGACGACGGCTTCGAGGGCACCGACACCTTCGTCTACAAGATCTGCGACACCGGTGGCAAGTGTGCCTCGGCAACGGTGACGGTCACGGTCGACCCGTTTGTCAATCCGGTGAAGGCCGTCGACGACACCGCCACGACGACCGAGGACACTGCGTTCACCTTCGTCGCTTCGACGAGCTGGCTGGGGAACGACACCCACGACGATGGAGAGACGCTGACGATCAAGGAGTTCGACACCGCCTCGAAGGAAGGCGGCACCATCGTCGACAACCTGGACGGCTCCTACACCTACACCCCGGCCGCCGAGTTCTCCGGCGAAGACACCTTCACCTACACCGCCACCGACGCCGCCGGGAACACCGGCACCGCCACCGTCACGGTGACCGTCACCGCCGTCGATGATCCGCCCGATGCCGTCGACGACACCGCCTCGACCGACGAGGACACCCCCAAGGTCTTCACCGCCTCGACCGATTGGCTGGGGAACGACACCGACCCCGAGAACGACCCGCTCACCATCACGGCGTTCGATGCCGCGTCGACCGCGGGCGGCACCATCGTCGACAACCTCGACGGCACCTATACCTACACCCCGGCGGCAGGGTTCAACGGCAGCGACACCTTCACCTACACGGTGTCCGACGGAGCAGGCGGCACCGACACCGCCACCGTGACGGTGAGCGTCGGTGCGGTCAACGACCCACCAGAAGCGACCGACGACTCGGCGGCCACCGACGAGGACACTCCCAAGCTGTTCCATGCCGCCACCGACTGGCTGGGGAACGACACCGATCCCGACGCCGATCCGCTCACGGTGAGCGCTTTCGACGGGATCTCCAGCGCGGGCGGGTCCGTCGTCGACCACGGCAACGGCACCTACACCTACACCCCGCCGGCCCACTTCGGCGGGACCGACACCTTCACCTACACCGTGAGCGACGGCACCGACAGCGATACCGCGACGGTCACCGTCACGGTGTCGGCCGTCAACGACGCCCCCAACGCCGCCGGCGATTGGTACACCACCGCCGAGGACACCCCGCTCACCTTCACCGCGGCCACCGACTGGCTGGGGAACGACACCGACATCGAGGGCGGCGCCATCACCCTCACCGGGTTCGATGCGATCACCGCCGCCGGGGGCACGGTCACCGATCTCGGCGCCGGGTCGTACCGCTATGACCCGCCCGCCGACTTCGCCGGGGCCGACACGTTCACCTACTCGGTCACCGACGGCACCGATCCGGCCACCGGCGCCGTGCTGATCGCGGTGACCCCGGTCGCCGACGCCCCGCTGGCCGGTGATGATCCCGACGGCGGCGACACGGCGGCCGACTTCGAGGTGGCCCTCGTCGCCACGCTGGTGATCCCGGCCGCCGAACTGGTCGACAACGACACCGACGCCGACGGCGACGCTCTCAGCATCGTGCCGTCCGGACCGACGGCCACCGCTCAGGGCAGCGTGACATGTGACGCCAACGGGTGTACCTACACCCCCAACGGCACCTTCATCGGGGTCGACACCTTCACGTACGACGTCACCGACGGTGCGCTGACCGACACGGCGACCGTCACCGTGACGGTGACCGACTACGTCCTGTCGCCGGAAGCGGGCCGGGCCGTGATCAATGAGGTTCTCTTCGAGCAGAGCACGGGACTGGAAGGCATCATCGAGAACGACGAGTTCGTCGAGCTCTACAACGCCTCCGGGCACCCGCTCGACGTGTCGGGGTGGATGCTGTCCGATTCGGACCACATCACCGGGTCCTTCGACGCTCCCGCCTCGTTCACCTATGCCTTCCCCGGCGGGAGCGTGATCCCGGCGGGCGGCTATGCGGTGCTGTGGTTGGGGGTCGACCAGACCACGACGAACCCGGGCTTCACCAACGTGGTGGGCGGGACCGATCTCGAGCTGTGGGCCGGCGGCTCCACGCTCCTCGATTCCGCCGGCGACGAGCTGTGGCTGTACGACGAGGGATACGAACTGGTCGACTTCGTGGCCTGGGGGCCCGACACTGCGGCGAACCGCAACGGAAACCCGCCCGACGCCCTCGGGGTCTGGGATCCGCTGCCCAACAACGAGGGGGCGCTGATCCCGGTCGCGTTCGGCCAATCGCTGTCTCTCGCCCCCAACGGTCAGGACGCCGACGACAGCTTCTGCTGGGAGCCGGCAACCTCCGGGGCGGCGACCTGTGCCGCTGCGGCCCTCACGATCGACACCGATGCCTTCGGGACCCGGGTGACGAGCGTGGGCGGCGCCAACAACGCCACCACGAACAACCCGCCGGTCGCGACCTCCGACGGACCCTTCCCGGTCTTCGAGGACGGGGCCATCGTGTTCTCGGACGCGGGCGATTGGCTGGCCAACGACACCGATGCCGATCTGGATCCGGTGACGCTGTCGGGATTCGATGTGGCGACCGCTCAGGGCGGCACGGTCACCGATGTGGGCGGCGGCAGCTATCGCTATGAGCCTCCGGCCGACTTCTCCGGCACCGACACCTTCACCTACTCGATCACCGACGGTCTCGGGGGATACGCCACCGCCACGGTCACGGTGGCGGTCGGCGCGTTGAACGACGCCCCCGCCTTCGATCGGGGCTTCGACGTGGTGATCGCCGAGGACTCGGGCGCCCATGCCGCGGCCTGGGCCACCGGCATGACCGCCGGTCCGGCCGACGAGGCCGGCCAGGCGCTCTCCTTCGAGGTCGTGGCCAACTCCAATGCCGACCTGTTCGCCACGCCCCCGGCCGTCGCCCTCGACGGCACGCTGAGCTTCACCCCCGCCGCCGACGCCGCCGGCACCGCCTTCATCGGTATCCGGCTCCGCGACGACGGCGGGACCGCAGACGGCGGCGAGGACACCTCTCCCACCGTGATGCTCACCATCGTGGTGACGCCGGTGAACGACGTTCCCCGGTTCACCAAGGGTCCCGACGTGACGGTGACCGAAGGTTCGGGCGCCTACTCGGCCGCCTGGGGAACCGGGATCGTCGCCGGTCCCCCGGATGAGGCCTGGCAGGTGCTCACCTTCGAAGTGACTGCCAACGACAACCCGGGTCTCTTCGATGTGCTGCCCGCAGTGGCCGGTGATGGGACCCTCACCTTCACTCCCGTCGCGGTCGGCATCGGCACGGCCACCCTCGAGATCCGGATCCGCGACGACGGCGGCACCGCCGACGGTGGGATCGACGTTTCGGCCGTGCAGATCTTCACGATCACCGTTGGCGGCTGAGCCTCCCTTCCGGCCTGCTGAGCACGTCGCACCCGGAAGCGGTGAACTGACCAAACCCAGCCCGATGACATTCCTTTCGGAGCACCAAGTCGCGTTGGCCTAGACGGATTCGAGGACCGGGCCGAACCGCCCCATCGACCCGCTAGCCTCCACATTCGTGGAGCAAGCCACATGACGCTGACCGACTACCTGCCGATCGCCATCATGTTCCTCCTGGCCCTCGGTTTTGCGAGCCTCGTCATGCTCCTGGGCCGGCTCATCGCTCCCCGCAACCCCACGCCGGAGAAGCTTGAGCCCTACGAGTGCGGCATCGTGCCGCTCCAGGAGCCGGTCCAGCGGTTCCCCGTGAAGTTCTATCTGGTGGCGATGCTGTTCGTGATCTTCGACATCGAGATCGTGTTCCTCTTCGCCTGGGCGGTGCGATTCGAGACACTCGGTTGGCCGGGCGTGGCCGCAGTGGGGATCTTCACCTTCCTGCTGATCGAGACCCTGGTCTACGTGTGGCGCCGTGGGGCGCTCGATTGGAACATCGCCCGCCGGGAGCGCTATCGCCGGGTGGTGGCCCCCGACGTCGAGGAGGCCGCCTGATGGCGCGAGCCGAGCGGCCCTCGGAGAACATCCTCACCACCACCCTCCACAAGGCGGTCAACTGGGCCCGCACCCGTTCCATGTGGCCGGCCACCTTCGGGCTCGCCTGCTGTGCCATCGAGATGATGTCGACCGGCGCCGCCCACCACGACCTGGCCCGCTTCGGCATGGAGGTGTTCCGGGCCTCGCCCCGCCAGGCCGATCTGATGATCGTGGCCGGGCGCCTCTCCCAAAAGATGGCCCCGGTGCTTCGCCAGGTCTACGACCAGATGCCGGAGCCCAAGTGGGTCATCTCGATGGGGGCCTGCGCTTCGACCGGCGGCATGTTCAACAACAATGCCCTGGTTCAGGGTGTCGATCAGGTAGTCCCCGTCGACGTCTACGTCCCCGGCTGCCCCCCCGGCCCGCAATCGCTGATCCACGGAATCCTCACGCTCCAGGACATGGTGATGGAGGGGAAGGCGGCACTGCGATGAACCCCGAGGCCTTCCCCGATGCCACCTTCGAAGGGGAGGGGAGGGTCCGTGTCGGTGCTGAGGACCTGGTCTCTTTCGTGGAGGCGGCCCGGGACGCCGGCTACGAACTGTTCGTGGACCTGGCCGCCGTCGATCACCTCCACCGGCGGCCCGATCGGTTCGAAGTCGTGGTCAACCTCCTCAACATCGCCGAGAAGGCACGCCTGCATATCTCGGTGGCGGCGGCCGGCGACCCGCCTGAGGTTCCCTCGATCACCGGGGTGTTCCCCGGGGCCAACTTCTACGAGCGTGAGGCCTACGACCTCTTCGGGATCCGCTTCCCCGGGCACCCCTCGCTGACCCGGATCCTGCTCCCGGACGACTGGTACGGGCATCCGCTCCGCAAGGACGAACCGGTCGGCTCGGTGCCGATTCAGTTCAAGGGGGCCGACAAGGCGACATGAGCAATCCTCCCGATCTCAGCACCGGCGACCTCGAGACTCCCTCGGTCGAGCGCCCCGCCACCACCGAGACGGCCGATCCGGCGGTCGATCGGCGCCGTGTCCACGAGATGTGGCTCACCGGCACCGAGACCCCGGCAGACCTGGGGCGGTTCACCGACGAGGGCGCCCAGGAGATGCTGGGGGCCGAGGAGGGTGCGGTGCTCGCCGACCAGGAGGGACGGCTGGTCGCCGACGACTACCTGGAGGAACCCGAAGCCGTCGGGGATGAAGTCCAGATCGTCAACATGGGACCCCAGCACCCCGCCACCCACGGGGTGCTCCGCCTCCAACTCGAACTCGACGGGGAGACGATCCGGCGTGCCAAGCCGATCATCGGCTATCTCCACACCGGGATGGAGAAGACCGCTGAGACGCTCTCGTTCCTCCAGGGCCCCACCAACGTCACCCGCATGGACTACCTGTCGCCCTTCCACAATGAACTCTGTTTCTCGCTGGCGACGGAGGCCCTGCTCGGCATCGAGGTCCCGCCCCGGGCCCGGGTGATCCGCATCCTGATGACGGAACTCAATCGGCTCTCGTCCCACCTGGTGTGGGTGGCCACCCAGGGCATGGACGTCGGGGCCCTGTCGATGATGCTCTACGGCTTTCGGGAGCGGGAGGAGATCCTCAACTTCTTCGAGAAGGTCACCGGGCTGCGGATGAACCACAACTACATCCGCACCGGCGGCGTCGCCGCCGATCTCCCCGACGGGTGGGAGGACGACGTCGAGCGGCTCCTGGAGCTCATCCCGAGGGGCATCGCCGACTACGAGGATCTGCTCACAGGGAACCCGATCTTCATCGAGCGGACCCAGGGGGTCGGGGTCATCACCCCGGAGGAATGTCTCGCCTACGGGGTGACCGGACCGATCATGCGGGCCTCCGGGATCGACTGGGACCTTCGCAAGGCGTTTCCCTACTCCGGGATCGAGGAATACGACTTCGAGGTCCCCATCGGGAAGCACGGCGACACCTTCGACCGCTATCTGGTGCGGATGGAGGAGATGCGGCAGTCGCTGTCTCTCGTGCGCCAGGCCGTCGAGCGCATGCCCCGGGGCGACTACCGCTCCGACGACCGCAAGATCACGCCGCCGCCCCGCATGCGCATCAACCAGTCGATGGAGGCGCTGATCCACCACTTCAAGATCTTCACCGAGGGCTTCAAGGTGCCCGAGGGTGAGATCTACCAGGCCATCGAGTCGCCTCGCGGTGAGCTGGGGATGTTCGTCGTGTCGGACGGTGGTTCCAAGCCGTGGCGCCTCCACGTTCGGGCCCCGTCGTTCGCCAACGTGCAGGCCCTTCCGGTGATGCTCACCGACTCGCTGATCGCCGACACGGTCGCCACCCTCGCCTCGGTCGACCCGGTGCTGGGAGACGTAGATCGATGACCTGGTCACCGGATCTCGAGGAACGGGCCCGGGAGATCATCGCCCGCTACCCCGACAAACGGTCGGCGGTGATGCCGCTCCTCTATCTGGTGATGTTCCACGACGGGCACCTCACCGACGCCGGGCAACGCCGGGTGGCGGACCTGACCGGGCTCAGTCCCGCCCAGGTCCAGGCGGTGGCCTCCTTCTACACGATGTACAAGCGTCGCCCCCCGGGCCGCTACCTGGTCTCGGTGTGCACCTCCATCTCGTGCATGCTGCTGGGAGCCGACGACGTGCTGGACGCCGTCGCCGACGAGACCGGTGTGGCCGACGGCGACGCCGACGACCTGTTCGGGGTCGAGCACGTGGAGTGCATCGGTGCCTGCGGCGGGGCCCCCGCGGTCCAGGTCAACTACGAGTTGGTGGAGGGGGTGACCCCGGAGCAGGGCCGGGCCCTGTGCCGCTGGCTGCGCGAGGAGCTGCCCGAGGTGGTTCGCGGCGACGAGATGCAGGAACGCTTCGGCGGCCGGCGCTCATTCGAGTGGGGCCCCGCCGAGGCCGAGGGCGCGGTGGCGCCCGTTCCGGCCTTCGGTCCGCTCGGCAGCGTGGGGGGTGGCGAGTGACGTCCCAGATCCTCACTACCCGGATGGAGGCCCACCCCTCCGACAGCCACACCCTCACCCGCTACCTGGAGACCGGCGGTTACGAGTCGCTGCGCAAGGCCCTCGAAATGTCGGCTGATGAGATCACCGGAGAGGTCAAGGCATCCAACATCCGGGGCAGGGGGGGAGCCGGGTTCCCGATGGGGGTCAAGTGGGGGTTCCTCGCTCCCGCCGAGCCGCGCTACCTGGTGGTCAACGCCGACGAATCGGAGCCGGGTACCTTCAAGGACCGTCAGCTCCTGGAGCGCGATCCTCACCAGCTGCTGGAGGGGATCGTGATCACCGCCTTCGCAATCGGGGCGCATCACGCCTTCGTCTATGTGCGGGGCGAGTACCCCCGGCCCGCCCGCCGGCTGCAACGGGCGGTCGACGAGGCCTACGAGGCCGGATATCTGGGCGACGACGTCCTCGGCTCGGGTTTCGCTCTCGATGTCACCATTCATCTCGGTGGCGGCGCCTACATCTGCGGCGAAGAGACGGCGCTGCTCAACAGCCTGGAAGGAAAGCGGGGTGAGCCTCGCCTCAAGCCACCTTTCCCGGCGGTGGAAGGTCTCTACGCCAAGCCGACGATCGTCAACAACGTGGAGACCATCAGCAACGTCCCGTGGATCGTCGCCAACGGGGGAGCAGCCTACGACGCCATCGGTCCCGAGGGCTCGCGGGGGACCCGGATGTTCTCGCTCTCCGGCCACGTGGAACGGCCCGGCAACTACGAGATCGTGATGGGGATGACGTGGCGGGAGTTCATCTTCGATCTCGGTGGCGGGATCAGGAACGGCAACGCCCTCAAGGCGTGGATCCCCGGGGGAGCCTCGGCTCCTTGGCTGGTGGAGGAGCACCTCGACGAGCCGATCACCATCGACGCCGCCGATCGCCTCGGCACCATGCTCGGTTCTGGAGCGGTGGTGGTGATGGACGACACCACCTGCATGGTCAAGGCGGCGTTGCGGGTGGTGCGCTTCTTCTCCCACGAATCGTGTGGCCAGTGCACCCCGTGCCGCGAGGGAACGACGTGGATGCAGCAGATCCTCACCCGTCTCGAGCAGGGTGCCGGTCGCGTCGTCGACCTCGATCTGCTCCTCGACGTGAGTGACACGATCAGCCCCGGACTCGGCTGGCCGCCGGCGATGACCACGATCTGCCCGCTCGGTCCCTCGGCCGTCTCTCCGATCACCGCGCTCCGTTCCTACTTCAAGGATGAAGTGGCCCGCCACGTCGACGAAGGGGGGTGCCCCTTTGTCTGAGAAAGTGACCATCACGGTGGACGGCGCCGAACGGCAGGTCCCGGCCGGCTCCCTGTTGATCGAGGCGCTCCAGGAGGTCGGCGTCTACATCCCTCACTTCTGCTGGCACCCGCGCATGAAGCCGGTCGGGATGTGCCGGATGTGCCTGGTCGAAGTCGAAGGGCCCCGGGGGACGGCCCTCGGGACGTCGTGCACGATGCCGGTGGCGGACGGAATGGTGGTCCATACCAACTCACCGACGGTCGAGAAGGCCCAGGAGGGGATCCTGGAGCTTCTGCTCATCAATCATCCCCTCGACTGCCCGGTGTGCGACAAGGGCGGGGAATGTCCCCTTCAGGATCAGACGGTGTCACACGGGCCGGGCGAGAGCCGCTTCGTGGAAGAGAAGCGCCACTACCCCAAACCGATACCGATCTCGGAGCTCGTGCTCCTGGATCGGGAGCGGTGCATCCTCTGTGCCCGGTGCACCCGGTTCAGCGACGAGATCTCGGGGGATCCGCTGATCGAGTTCCGCGACCGGGGCAACACCACCCAGGTCAACACCTTCCCCGACGAACCGTTTGCCTCCTACTTCAGCGGCAACACCGTGCAGATCTGCCCGGTCGGTGCCCTCACCGCCACTCCATACCGGTTCCGGGCCCGGCCCTGGGATCTCGAGGCAGTCGAGAGCACTTGCCCCCATTGCTCGGTGGGGTGCCGCATCTCGGTGCAGGCCTCGCAGGGGCGGGTCCTGCGCTTCCAGGGTGTCGACAACGACGCCACCAACCAGGGGTGGCTCTGTGACAAGGGACGGTTCGGTTTCGAGTTCATCCACTCACCGGACCGGCTCACCGCGCCGCTCGTGCGTGAAGACGGCGCGCTCAGGGAGACCACCTGGGCCGAGGCGCTGGAGCGGGCCGCCGAGGGGCTGGATTCGGTGATCACCTCGTCCGGCGCCGACTCCGTAGCCGGACTCGGCGGGGCCCGGGGAACCAACGAAGAGGCCTACGCCTTCGGCAAGTTCCTGCGATCCGGACTGGGGACCAACAGCGTCGACGCCCAGTTGGGCGACGGCCTCGATCCCCGCCTGCTCACCGGGGTGGTGTCGCGGGGATCGATCCCCGATCTGGAGAAGGCCGGGGCGATCCTGCTGTGGGCTCCCGACCTCAAGGAGGAGCTGCCGGTCCTCTACCTGCGCGTGCGGCGGGCCGCCGCCGAACTCGGGGCCCGGTTGATCGTGGTCCATCCCCGGCGCAACGGGTTGGACGACGTGGCGGAGTTCTCGTTCCGCTACCGCCCCGGTGCCGGCGCCGACGTGTTGCGCAGCCTGGCGGCCGGCGAGGGTGACTACGCCGAGGCCCGTCACGCTCTCACCGAGGGCCCGGTGGTGGCGATCGTCGGCCGCACCGGCCTTGCCGAGGATCCCCGTCTCGCCGAGGCGGTGGCCGGTTTCGCCGCCGGGCTCCACGACGTGTCGATCATGCCGGTGGTTCGGCGCCCCAACGTCTACGGTGCCATCGACATGGGGCTCGCCCCCGGCCTGTTGCCCGGCAGGGTCCCGGTGGACGACGCCGGTGCCCGGGCCTCCCTCGAGGAGGTATGGGGTCCGCTGCCCGACGCTGCCGGTCGTGACGCCGGGCGAGTGCTCTCGGGGCTCATCGCGGGTGAGGTCAAGGGCCTGGTGCTCCTCGGCGCCGACCCGGCCGCCGACCACCCCGAGGGCTCGGCGGCGCTGGAGGCTGCCGAGTTCGTGGTGGCGCTCGACATGTTCCGCACCGTCTCGGTCGAACGAGCCGACGTGGTCTTCCCGGTGCTCGGCTTCGGCGAGGTCGAGGGCACGGTCACCAACCTCGAAGGTCGGGTGCAGAAGGTGAATGCCCTGCTGTCGGGCCCGGGGCTGGCACGCCCGTCGTGGGAGGCGCTGGAGGATCTCGCCGGCCGCATGCACCGGTCGCTGGGGGCCACTTCGGCGGCGGCGCTCGGCAAGGAGATCGCCGCAGTGGCTCCCGCCTATCGGGGAATCACCTGGGACTCCCTGGTCTGGGGTGCCGGCCGGGAGGGTCTCGTGGCGCCCGGTCCGGAGGGGACATCGGGGCCCGAGTACCGGCCGTCCGAAGAGGCGCCGGCGCCGGAGACCGCGGAATGGACCCTGCACCTGGCCCGGGTGCTCTACGACGGCGGCACCCTGGTGCAGGCCGGGCCATCGCTCGCCCGGCTGGCACCAGATCCTGCGATCTACCTGCATCCCGACGATGCGGGACGGCTCGAGATCGCCGAGGGGTCGCAGGTGCATCTCACCGGCTCGAAGGGTGAGGCGACGCTCACCGCCGCCTTCGACGACTCCCTGGTGCCCGGTGCGGTCTACCTGCCGTTCAACCTGGGGGTGTCGGTGGGCACGGGAGCCGCGGTGACGGTGGAGGCGGTGTCGTGACGGGCTTCCTCGAAGACCTCTTCGCCAACGTGTGGTGGTCGGCCATCATCAAGGTCGTCGCCGCATTTGCGCTGCTGGTCGTCAACGTCCTGCTTCTGGTGTGGATGGAGCGCAAGATCGTGGCCGACATGCAGAACCGCGTCGGGCCGATGCGGGCCGGGCCTTTCGGGGTGCTGCAGACCGTCGCCGACGGCGCCAAGCTCTTCTTCAAGGAGCTCATCACCCCCCGGAAGGTCGAGCTCGGGATGTACCTGGCGGCACCGGTGATGGCGATGATCCCGGCCTTCCTCATCTTCCTGGTGATCCCCATCGGGGAGCCGTTCACGATCGGCCAGACGCGGGTGACCCTCCAGGGCACCGATCTCAACGTGGCGGTGCTGTTCGTCCTCGCCATGTCGTCGCTGGCGGTGTATGCCATCGTGTTCGCCGGGTGGTCCTCGGGTTCCAAGTACCCGCTCCTCGGCGGGGTTCGGGCCACCGCCCAGATGATCTCCTACGAGGCGGCGATGGGCCTGTCGCTGATCCCGGTGATCCTGTTCGCCTCGAGCCAGATGGGCACCGGGCCGTTCGCTCTGGGGACGATGTCGATGTCGCAGATCGTCGAGTTGCAACAGGGCTCGTTCCGGGGCCCCATCCCGGCCTGGTTCATCTTCTGGTTGTTGCCCTCCTTCGTGATCTTCTTCATCTCGGCGATCGCCGAGGCAAACCGGGCTCCCTTCGATCTCGTCGAAGCCGAGACCGAGATTGTGGGGGGCTTCCACACCGAGTACTCGGGCATCCGCTTTGCGCTGTTCTTCCTGGCCGAGTACATCAACATGTTCAACCTGTCGGCTCTGGCCACCACCTTCTTTCTCGGCGGCTGGCTCGGCCCGACCTTCGACGGGGTGCTGCCCGGCTTCCTCTCGGGATTGATGCCGATCTTCTGGTTCTTCCTGAAGACCTACGTCCTCCTGTTCATCTTCATGTGGGTGCGGGCCACGCTCCCCAGGTTGCGCTACGACCAACTGATGACGCTCGGCTGGAAGCGGCTCATTCCCGCGAGCCTGGCGTGGCTGGTGCTGTTCACGGTGGTGACGGCCTGGCGGACCTTCGGAGCGCCGTGGTCATGACGGGGGAGGTGACGCCGTGGGCCTGCTGACGCCGCTGGCCGGATTCGCCGTGACCTTCCGCCAGATGTTCCGGCGCCGGGTCACCACCAGCTACCCGAAGGAGAAGCGCACCAAGCCGCAGCGCTTCCACGGCCGCCACGTGCTCAACCGTTATCCCGACGGCATGGAGAAGTGCATCGGGTGCGAGCTGTGCGCCGGGGTGTGCCCGGCCCGCTGCATCTACGTGCGGGGCAAGGACAACCCGCCGGACGCCCCGGTGAGCCCAGGGGAGCGGTACGGGTTCATCTACGAGATCAACATGCTGCGCTGCATCTTCTGCGGCTTGTGCGTCGAGGCGTGCCCGACCGAGGCGATCACGATGACCCATCTCTTCGAGATGTCGGTCGACAGCCGCGACGACGCGATCTACACCCGCTCGGAGCTGCTGATGGAACCCGACGGCATGGTGCCCCACCCCCAGGCCCCCAATCCCCTCATCGATGTCGACGAACTGAAGATCGCCGACGGGTGGATGCGGGCCACCGCTCCCGCCGGCCGGGCCGCCTACGAGGGCGTCGCCGGCTGGACGCCGACGGCCGGGGTCGGCCACCGGCCCCCTGAGGTCGGCCAGAGCGGCGCCGACGAGGAGGAGCGCGAGGACTGATGGTCGAGCTCGTCCTCTTCATCATCTTCGGGGCGGCGTCCGTCGCCGGGGCGGTGACGACGGTGTGGGCCCGCAACCCGGTCTACTCCGCGCTCGGGCTCATGTTGACGATGTTCTCGATCGCGGTGTTCTACGTCTCCAGCGCCGGCCACTTCGTGGCCGCGGTCCAGGTGATCGTCTACGCCGGTGCGGTGATGACCCTGTTCCTGTTCGTGATCATGTTCATCGGCGTCGACAAGGTCGAGGACCGTCGCGAGACACTCCCGCTGCAGCGGCCCCTGGCCATGGGCCTCCTGGGCCTGCTGGCCGCCGGCGTGCTGGTTGCCGGGCGGGAGGCGTGGAGTACTGGGAGGGTGAGGGTCGGCGATCCGGTGAACGGCACCGCCGAGGCGATCGGGGAGCGGCTCTTCGACGAGTGGCTCCTGCCGTTCGAGGTGACGGCACTGTTGCTGATCATCGCCGCGGCGGGGACGATCGCCCTCGCCTTCTACCGAAGGGAGGACCGGTGACGGTCACCCCGGGCTGGTACATGGCGCTGGCGGCGGTGTTGTTCGTCATCGGCGCCTCGGGGATCCTGGTGCGCCGCAACGCCCTCGTGATGTTCATGTCCGTGGAGCTCATGCTGAACGCGGTCAACCTCTCGTTCGTTGCCGCCGGGAGGGAGCTGAACACGCTCGACGGCCAGATATCGGTGTTCTTCGTCATGGTGGTGGCGGCCGCCGAGGTGGTGGTGGGCCTGGCGATCATCGTGACGATCTTCCGGCGCCGGGCCACCGCGTCCGTCGATGAGCTGTCGGAGCTGAAGGGGTAACCGTGGAGGCCATGGTTTCCCTCGCCCTGCTCCTCCCGCTGGCCGGGACGGTGGTGCTGCTCGCCTTTGGGAAGCGGATCGGGGAGCCGTGGGCCGGCTACCTCGGCTCGGCGACCGTCGTGGCCGGATTCTTCCTGGCGCTGCCGGCCGCGTTCGATTTCTTCTCCGGGCAGGGTCACGCGGAGGTGATCACCTGGTTCGAGTGGCTCCCGGCCCTCGGGGTCGATGCCGCCTTCCTGTGGGACCCGCTGTCGGCGGTGATGACGCTCGTCGTGACGGGTGTCGGGGCACTCATCCACGTCTACTCGATCGGCTACATGCACGGGGACGAGCGCTACGGCCGCTTCTTCGCCTATCTCAACCTCTTCATCACCTCGATGCTCATCCTGGTGCTCGGAGACAACTTCGCCGTGCTGTTCGTGGGCTGGGAGTTGGTGGGGGTGTCGTCGTACCTGCTCATCTCGTTCTGGTTCGAGCGGCCGACGGCGGCCGCGGCCGGCAAGAAGGCTTTCGTGGTCAACCGGGTCGGCGACGTGGGCTTCCTCGTTGCGCTCATGCTCATCTTCAACACCTTCGGAACCCTGGGGTTCGAGGCGGTCTTCACCGAGGCGCCGGCCGAGCTCGGCACCGGACTGGCGACGGCCATCACCCTGCTGCTGTTCCTCGGCGCCGCCGGGAAGTCGGCGCAGCTGCCCCTCTACGTATGGTTGCCCGACGCCATGGAGGGCCCCACGCCCGTGTCGGCCCTCATCCACGCCGCCACGATGGTGACCGCCGGCGTCTACATGGTGGCCAGGACGGCCGCTCTGTTCGAGCTCGCTCCGGTCTCGGCGGGCGTCGTGGCGACGGTCGGCGCGGTGACCGCCCTCTACGCCGCCACCATCGCCATGGCCCAGTTCGATATCAAGCGGGTGCTCGCCTACTCCACGATCAGCCAGCTGGGCTACATGTTCATGGCGGTGGGGGCCGCCGCTCACGTGGCGGGGATCTTCCACCTCATGACTCATGCCTTCTTCAAGGCGCTGCTCTTCCTGGGAGCCGGCTCGGTGATCCATGCCATGGCCGACGAACAGGACATGCGGCGCATGGGCGGCCTGGCGCGGATCATGCCGTGGACCTTCGCCACGATGGCGATCGCCTGGCTCGCCATCTCGGGGATACCGCCTTTCGCCGGGTTCTGGTCGAAGGACGAGATCCTGGCGACGGTGTTCGAGCGGGGAGGACTCTGGATCGTCCTCTGGGCGGTGGGGCTCCTCACGGCGCTGCTGACGGCCTTCTACATGACGCGGCTCATGTTCCTGACGTTCGGCGGGTCGAAGCGTTGGGCGGATGGGGTCGAGCCCCACGAGTCTCCCCCGGTCATGGTGGGCCCGCTCGCCGTCCTTGCTGTCGGCTCGGTGGTGGCCGGACTGGTCAACACCCCATGGCGTCTCGGCCTGGAACACTTCCTGGAGCCGGCCTTCGAAGGCGTGCACCTCAGTCACATCCCGAGCGGCGCCACCCCGTGGATCCTGGCCTTCATCTCGATCGGCGCGGCCGTGCTCGGCATCCTCGTCGCGGCCGGGCGCTACCGGGCGGCCGTGCCCCCCGAGGATGCCGGCGCCTGGGCCGTCATGCATCGGGGCTACTTCGTCGACGACCTCTATGCCAGGGTCTTCGCCGGGGGTGGCTCGGTCGCTTCGTCGTGGCTGGTGTTCTCCTTCGATGCCGGCGTGATCGACGGCATGGTGAACGGGATCGGGGTCGCCACCAAGAAGGTGAGTGAGTGGCTGCGGCCGCTCCAGACGGGCTTCGTCCGCAACTACGCCGCAGCGATCCTGGTGGGGGCGATCGGCCTGCTCGCCTGGTTCCTGACGCGAGGGGGGTTCTGATGGACTTCCCCGTGCTCTCTGCCCTGGTTCTCTTGCCGATCGCCGGCGGCATCGTGCTGCTCCTGATGCCGCGCAGCCGGCCCGAGTTGGCGCTCCCGACCGCGATAGCCGCTTCCTTCCTTCCGCTGGGAGCCGCCGGCTATCTGCTGTGGGAGTTCGAGGCGGGCGATGCCGGGTTCCAATTCGTCGAGCAGGTGGCGTGGTACGACGCCTGGGGCGTCTCCTATCACGTCGGCATCGACGGGATCTCGCTGCTGCTCGTCGTGCTCACCGCGATCCTGTTCCCCATCTCTCTGGCGGCGTCGACGGCCATCAAGGACCGAATCCACCTGTTCGCCGCCTCGATGTTGTTCCTCGAAGCGGGGATCCTCGGGGTGTTCGTCTCGCTCGATCTGCTGCTCTTCTTCGTGTTCTGGGAGGCGATGCTCGTCCCGATGTACTTCATCATCGGGGTCTGGGGTGGCGAGCGGCGGGTCTACGCGGCGGTCAAGTTCTTCTTGTTCACGGCCCTCGGATCGGCCCTGATGTTCGCCGGGATCCTGGCGCTCGGCTTCTTGGCGGGCAACGGGCCCACCTTCGATTTCACCGAGTTGCTCGGGGCGGATCTCAGCCGGACGGCCCAGTTCTGGCTGTTCGGCGCCTTCGGGTTGTCATTTGCGATCAAGGTGCCGGTGTTCCCTCTCCACACCTGGCTTCCCGACGCTCACGTCGAGGCCCCTACGGCCGGGTCGGTGATCCTGGCCGGCGTCCTCCTGAAGTTGGGCGCCTACGGACTCGTTCGCTTCAACCTGACCCTGTTCCCGGAGGCCACCGTCGACCTGGTCCCGGTCATGGCGGTGCTCGCCGTGATCGGGATCGTCTACGGGGCGATCGTGGCGATCATGCAGTCCGACATCAAGCGCCTCGTCGCCTACTCGTCGGTGAGCCATTTGGGCTTCGTGGTGTTGGGGATCTTTGCCCTCACCACGCAGGGGCTCCAGGGCGGGGTCATCCAGATGGTCAATCACGGGCTCACGACGGGCGCCCTCTTCCTCCTCGTGGGCATGGTGTACGAGCGGCGCCACACCAGGGAGATCGATCAGTTCGGCGGTCTCGCCAAGGTGATGCCGATCTACGCCGGTGTGTTCCTGTTCACGGCCTTCGCCTCGATCGGCCTTCCCGGGCTCAACGGGTTCGTCGGCGAGTTCCTCACGCTGCTCGGGGCGTTCCTGGCATTGCCGGTGTACGCGATCATCGGCGCTCTCGGTGTGGTGCTCGCCGCGGTCTACCTGCTGTGGGCCTACCAGCGCATGTTCACCGGTCCGATCACCGTGCCCGAGAACGAGGGCCTGAGCGATCTCAGCGTGCGGGAGATCGCGGTGCTCGCGCCGATCGTGGTGCTCGTGCTCTTCCTGGGCATCTACCCGAAGCCGGCGCTCCAACGCCTCGAGCCGGCCGTGGAGCAGATCCTGGATCGCATCGAGCGCGTGACCGACTACGAGGTGCCGGAGTACGGATCCGAGAGCGATCTGGCGCTGCTGCCGGAGGTGGGCGAGTGAGCAACCTCGACATCTTCGCCATCGGTCCGGAGGTGGTGGTGACGATCGCAGTGGTCGTCATCCTGCTCTCCGAAGTGGGGTGGAAGCCGGGCGCTCCGGTGTGGGGGTGGCTGGCTGCGTTCGGCGTGGGCGGCGCCGGGACCCTGTCGGTGGCGCAGTGGCTGGCCGGCCGGGGCGGCGACGCCGAGTTGTACTTCTCCGACATGGTGGTGGTCGACGGGTTCGCGGCCTTCGCCGGAATGGTGATCTACGTCCTCACCGGGCTCGCTCTCCTGGGCGGCTGGGACCTGATCACACGCCTGGGGTCGCGAGGCGCCGAGTTCGTGGCCCTGGTGCTGCTGGCGGCGACCGGCATGCACCTCATGGCCGCTTCGGCCAACCTGATCATGCTGTTCATTGGTCTCGAGGTGGCCTCGATCTCCCTCTACGTGCTGGCCGGTTTCACTCGCGACCGGGTCGATGCCGACGAGGCTTCGCTGAAGTACTTCCTCCTGGGTGCCTTCGCCTCGGCGGTGTTCCTCTACGGGGTGGCGCTCTTCTTTGCGGCGACGGGGACCGTCTCGATCTACGAGGCCGAGCAGTTCCTGGGCGGGGTGATCCTCCTCAAGCCGGGGCTGCTGCTGGCCGGGATCGCCCTGCTCCTCGTCGGCCTGGGCTTCAAGGTCTCGAGCGCTCCCTTCCACGTGTGGTCGCCCGATGTGTACCAGGGGGCCCCCGGTGGGATCACCGGTTTCCTCTCGGCCGGCGCCAAGGTGGCCGGGTTCGCCGCCCTGGCCCGGGTCCTCGTGGTGCCCCTCGACACCTACATCGACGACTGGGCACCGGCCCTGGCGGTCCTGGCAGTGGTGTCGGTGGTCGTCGGAACTCTCTTCGCCATCGCCCAGAACGACATCAAGCGCATGCTGGCCTACTCGTCGGTGGCACATGCCGGTTTCATCTCGATGGCACTCCTCGCCGGGGACGCCGGGGTGGGTGACATGTGGTTCTACGTGGCCACGTATGCCGTGCAGGTCATCGGCGCCTTCACCGTGGCTTCGCTGATCTCGGGCCCGACGGCCGGACGGTCACCCCTCGCCGACTATGCCGGCCTCGGCAAGCGATCGCCGTGGTTGGCGGCGACGATGACCCTCATGATGCTGGCCATGGCGGGGATCCCGCTCACGGCGGGGTTCGCCGGCAAGGCGGCCGTGTTCCGGGCGGCCATCGACGCCGACTACCTGTGGGTCGTCATCGTGGCGGTGATCGCCACTGTGGCCGGGCTCTTCTTCTACCTGCGGGTCATCGTCCTCATGTACATGGAGCCGGGCCCGGAGCCCGCAGACGCGCCCGGTGTGGGATGGGGTGCCCGCATCACGCTGTTCGTCGCATCGGCCGCCACGGTCGTCTTCGGCGTCGCCCCGTGGCCGCTGCTGGATGTCGTGCGCGATGCCATTCCTCTCTAGGCGGCTCTTCGGGATCGTTGCGATCGTGGCGGTGCTCGTCGCACCCGGGTCGCTCATCGCCGAGATCCGCACGTCGAACCGCATCATCGTCCCTTCCGGCGACGTGGTCGTCGAGGATCTCTACGCCGTCGGGGGCCGGACCATCATCGAAGGCACCGTCGAGGGAGATGTCTTCGTGATCTCCGGTGAGCTGACGATCACCGGAACCGTCACCGGCGACGTCGTCGGCATGGTCGGGGGGCGGGCCCGGATCTCCGGATCGGTGGAGGGCTCGGTTCGTCTCGCTGCGGTCGATCTGGAGGTGACCGGGAGGGTGGCCGATGACGTGGCAATCGTGACGTTGGATGGAGACGTGGCCGCCGACGTGGGGCGGGATGTCTTGGTGATCGCCGGCCGGGCCTCGGTGGGCGGCACGGTCGGTCGCGACGTGCGGGGTCAGGCCTGGACGATGCGGGTCGCCGCCGACGTGGGACGTGACATCCTGGCCCGCGTCGACCGGCTCAGCCTGGCGGGGACCGTCGGCGACGACGTCGTGTACGGGGCGACGCTCGACGCCGACGTGGCCGACGACTTCGAGTTTGGCGGGCAACTGATCCGCCGGCGAGTGTTCTCCCCGGTCTGGTCGAAGGCGGTCGGGCGCGCCGTGGCCCTCCTCGGGCTGGCCGGGTTCATGGTGACCGGGCTCGTGCTGCTGTGGGTGTTCCGTGGCACCACTGCCGATGCGATTGAAATGGTCGGAGCCCGGCCCGGCCGCAGCGCGCTCATAGGCCTCCTGCTGGTCGTGCTGCCCCCGCTGGCGGCGGTGCCGCTGTTCCTCACCCTCGTGGGGTTACCGGTGGCGGTGATCATCTTGTTGCTGTGGGCCACCACCCTGTTCGTCGGTCCGATACCGACCGTGGCGTGGGCCGGGAGGGCGATCCTGAGGGATCGCGGCGGCCAGGTGGCCGGCTTCGTCTTTGGAGCGCTGCTGTGGCGGGGCTCCATGTGGCTCCTCCCACTGGTGGCGCTGCTGCTCTACGGGGCGGCGCTCCTGGTCGGGCTGGGCGCCTTCGGTGGGGCTGCTTGGGCCCGGCGGCGGGACGGCGGCGGCGGGGAGTGGCGGCCGCTGCCACCCGAGGCCTGAACCGCCACCGGTCTTCGCGTTTCCGAAATGGTCTGGTGGAAGCGGTTCCGGTAGGCTCATGAGTTGGACCCGGCGCGCCGCTTGGGCGCTCTGCCTCGGTCGCGTATCCGGAATGACAAGCCACCCGGGAGGAAATGTCTCTCATGAGAAAGATCAAGTGGCTAGCGCCCATGTTGGCGTTCGCGCTCATCGTCGCTGCTTGCGGTGACGATGACGACGGCGCCGACACGACGGGTGCAGCCAGTGGTGAGTTTGACGGCACGTCTATCTCGATCTTCGGTGCCTTCACCACTGTTGAAGCCGATGCGGTGAATGCCGTCATCGACGAGTACTTCGATGGTCCGACCGGCGCCGACACCTTCTACGAGGGCTCGGAGAGCTTCGAGGAGCAGATCAAGATCCGCGTGGACGGTGGCAACCCACCCGACATCGCGCTCTACCCGCAGCCGGGCTCGGTCGTCGAGCAGGCGGAAGCGGGCAATGCGATCGCCCTCGAGGACCTCGGTTTCACCTATGAGGAACTCGAGGCCACGTTCGGGGCCTACCTGCTGTCGCTCGGTGAGTACGACGGGAAGCACTACGGCATTCCCACCAACGTGAACTCGAAGAGCCTGGTTTGGTACAACAAGCCGATCTTCGACGAGATGGGCTACGAGATCCCCACCACGTGGGACGAGTGGCTGGCTCTGATGGATCAGATGGTCGCCGACGGCTACGAGACCCCGCTGTGCATCGGCACCGGGAGCGAGGCCGCCACCGGCTGGCCGGCCACCGACTGGATGGAGGACATCATGCTCCGCACTGCGGGCGCCGATGTCTACGACCAGTGGGTGAGCCATGCGATCCCGTTCAACGACGAGTCCGTCCTGCGGGCCATGGACCTGTTCGACGACGTGTGGCAGTACGGGCTCGGCGGTGCTTCGGCCTTCCCGGACATCGACTTCCGCGATGCTCCGGACCCGATGGTGGCCGATCCGCCGGGATGCCTCCTCCACCGGCAGGCGAGCTTCATCGTCAACTTCTTCCCCGAGGGGACCGTTGCCGGTGAGGACATCGACCTGTTCGCATTCCCGGACATCGATCCCGGTGTCAAGGGTGCGCTCATCGCCGGTGAGCTGGGTGCGGTCTTCTCGGACCGTCCCGAGGTGCGGGCCTTCATCGAGACCTTCATCTCTGCCGAAGTCCAGTGCGCTCAGGGCAGCCAAGAGGGCGTGCAGCGCATCTCTCCCAATGTCAACATTTGTTGGGCACCGCTGGGAGGCGCACGATTCGTCTGGGGGCATCGTTTCCACTTGGATTGTTCCGGAGAGCGGTGGTGTCTGGAAGCCGGGCCTTTCTTCTTCGACGCCGCAAGTGCCTGCCGACAATTCCAGTGTGGGAGCGCGGCGGGACGACTGGCGAGGGTGGCCGGTAGTCTTCTCTGATGATTTCATAGACAACCGCAACAACTGGTGGGTTGGTGACGG
>JBFELU010000001.1:0-78550 GCA_041551965.1 Acidimicrobiia bacterium | reverse complement strand
TCCGGTCCTGGTGGGATCGAGCAGCGACGGCGCGGACCCGTACCGCCTCGGACGTCTCGCCGGCCTCCCCGGCGAGATCGTCCGGGGACGGTCGTTCCAGAGTCACCCACAGATCGAAACGATCGAGGAGCGGTCCGGAGAGCCTCCGCCGGTATCGAGCCAGGAGCGGCGGCGTGCAACGACAAGCCACCAACCGGTCGCCCTGAAAGCCGCACGGACACGGGTTGGTAGCGGCCACCACCTGGACCGCGCAGGGGAATCGCACCGAGGCCCCCCGCCGGGCCACCTCGACCCATCCCTGCTCGAGCGGCTGGCGCAGCGTGTCGAGCAGATGCGGCGGGAACTCGCCCAGTTCGTCCAGGAAGAGGACTCCCCGATGGGCCAGTGTCAGCTCTCCGGGCACCGGCACCCCGCTCCCACCCCCGACAAGCGCCGCAGTCGAGGCACTGTGATGGGGAGCCCGAAACGGCGGAACCCCGTCCGTGCTCCCAACCCGGCCGGCTGCCGCCCAGGCCCTGGCCACCTCCAGGGTCCCCTCACGGCCGAGCGGGGGCAGGATGCCGGGGAGACATCGGGCCAGCATCGTCTTGCCCGAGCCCGGGGGCCCCACCATCAGCAGGTGATGCCCCCCGGCGGCGGCGATCTCGAGTGCCCTACGGGCCACCGCCTGCCCCCGCACCTGCGCCAGGTCCGGAGACGGGTCGCCGGACGGTTCGCTGCGTTCCGGCAGCAACTCACCGGGCGCTTCACCGAGGGCGACCGCCACGGCATCCGCCAGCGTGACGGCAGCCCGCACCCGGGCGCCCTCCACCATCGCTGCCTCGGCGGCGGAATCCGGGGGGAGCACACACGGGATCTCCGCCTCGGCCGACACCAGCCCGGCCGCCAGGCCACCCCGGGCAGAGCGCAAGGAACCGTCGAGAGCCAGCTCGCCGAGACCCACCACCTCGGCGGCTCCGGGCGGCACCTCGCCGCTCGCAGCCAGCACACCGAGGGCGATCGGCAGGTCGTATGCCGAGCCCGCCTTCGGAATGTCCGCCGGGGCCAGGTTGACGGTGAGCCGCCGAGCGGGGAACCGGTACCCCGAAGCGGCGATCGCCGAACGGACCCGTTCCTTCGCTTCCCGGATCGCCGGATCGGGCAGCCCCACGAGGCCGAACGAGGAGCGGCCCCCACTCACGTGAACCTCGACGCGCACCGGGGTTGGATCCACCCCGACCAGCGCCACCGAAGTCACTGCTGCGAACATGGCGACAACGTACGAGTCGGGTGTGACGGACCAGAGAGGCGGGACGTGATGGTGCTCGAAGACAACGATTGTCGCATCGACTACATCGAGTTTCGGGTGCGCGACCTGGGATCCGCCAAGCGCTTCTATGCCGACGCGTTCGGGTGGTCGTTCACCGACTACGGAACCGACTACTCGGCATTCCACGACGGCCGGCTCGGCGGGGGTGTCACGGAGAGCGACGGCACCATCGGGGGCGGACCGCTCGTCGTGCTCTACGCGGTCGACCTCGAGGCGATCCGCGACCGCATCACCGCTGCCGGCGGGTCGATCTCGCGTGAGACCTTCGAGTTCCCCGGCGGGCGCCGCTTTCACTTCACCGATCCGTCCGGCAACGAGCTGGCCGTCTGGTCGGATCGCTGAATCTCAGAGGGCGTTGCGCCGGGCCGCCTCGCCCAGCCATCGAGCGCTCGGCTTCGGGGTTCGACGCTGGGTCGTCCGATCGACGGCGATCAGCCCGAACGTGGGCCGGTAGCCCAGGGCCCACTCGAAGTTGTCGAAAGCGCTCCAGTAGAAGTAACCCTCGATGGGGATGGCGTCCTCGAGGCACCGCGACACGCCCTCGAGGGCACGGCGGACGTAGTTGATGCGCCGGGCGTCGTCGTCGGTGGCGACCCCGCTCTCGGTGACCAGCACCGGCAGCCCGGTCTCAGCGTGGGCCCGCCGTATCGATGCCTCGAGGGCCTCCGGCCAGAACTCCCAGCCCATGAGGGTCGTTTCGACTCCCTCCTCGGGGCCGAGCACCCCGTTCGGGCCGATCCGGACCCGGGTGTAGGTCTGAACGCCGATGAAGTCGTCACCCTCGGTCGAGGCCAGGAACAGATCCTCGTCGGCCGAGCGCAGCGCCGCGACGTCCCCCCCATCGACCGATTGGTAGTCGGGCAAGGCGAGTGTCAGGCCCACCCGGGCCGACGCGGAGTTCCTGACGACCGCAACGGCCCGGCGGTGGGCATCCGCGAGAACCCGATTGGCCTGCTGTCGAAGGGTTTCCTCGCGGGCCCCCGGGGGGAACAGTCCGGCGAGGTGTCCCAGCGTGGCCACGATGTTCGGTTCGTTGATGGTGCAGATCCAGCGAAGATCGTCGCCGATGCGGTCCATCACGGAGCCGACGAAGCGCTCGAATCGTTCGGCGGTTGCCGGAGCGGTCCAACCCCCCTGAGCGGCCACCCACCGCGGCGAAGTGAAGTGATGGAGCGTGACCACCGGCTCGAGCCCTGTTTCGCGACAGGCGGCGACCATCCGGGCGTAGTGATCGAGGGCGGCGGCCGAGAACTCCCCGTCCTCGGGCTCGACACGGCTCCACTCCACCGAGAACCGGTAGGCATCGAACCCGAGGTCGGCGAGCAGGCCGATGTCGTCGGGGTAGCGGTGGTAGTGGTCGATGGCGTCACCGCTCGGCTCGGTGCACGGCGTGTCGGGGGCGTGCTCCCACGCCCACCAATCGTTGTTCCAGTTACCGCCCTCGACCTGATGGGCCGAGGTGGCTGTGCCCCAGAGGAAGCCGTCGGGAAAGGTGCTCATCGACCCTTGAACTCGGGATCCCGTTTCTCGAGGAACGCCATGACCCCTTCCACCACGTCCTCGGAGGTGGTGCACACCGATTGCGCCTGGTTCTCGAACGCCAGGGCCTGATCGAACGTCATCTCGAACGATCGATCGAACCCCGCCTTGATGAAACGCTGCGCCAGCGGAGCGCCGGCGGCCAGTTCGGCCGCGACCTCGGCGGCGACGGCACCCAGCTCCGCGGCCGGAACGACCCGGCTCACGATCCCGTAGGACACGGCCTCGTCGGCCGACAGAATCCGACCCGTCAACGCCAGTTCCTTGGCGCGCGCCAGGCCGATACGGCGCGGGAGGAGCCACGTCCCACCGAAGTCGACGGTGAGGCCCCGCCGCACGAAGATCTCCGAGAACCTGGCGCGATCCGACGCGATGGTCACATCGCAGCCGAGCGCCAGGTTCATACCGGCCCCGACCGCCACCCCGTCGACGGCGGCCACGGTCGGTTTGGTGAGCTCGTGGAGCGTGCGCGCCGCGGCCCCGACATCGAGCATCGCCTCATAGCGGACGGCGGCAGAAGTCATCCCCCCTTCCTGCCCGGCGAGGTCGGCTCCCGAACAGAAGTCCTCGCCGGCACCCGTGATCACGAGCACCCGCGCCGCGGAGGCCTCGAAGTCGCCCAGCACCGCCGTCAGGGCCGGCCAGCCCTCCGCCGGGATCGCGTTTCGGCGGTCCGGGTTCTCGATGGTGATCCACCGCACCGGACCTTCGTCTCGAACGGCAAACATGCGCATCACCCTCCTGACCGACGAACCCTACTTCTCGCGCACCCCGACCTACCATGCCGCGATGGGCTTCAACCCCTTCCGCCCCCAACGGAGAGGCGTCCTCGACATCGCCATGGTGGCCGGCACGATCTTGCTGGCCGTGGCGCTCGTGCTGTGGGCCGCGCTTTCGGGGTAGAGATCGTCTCGCTGGTCCAGCCCTACGCGGCCCGGAAACGCTATCTCTGTCCGGGGTGCGAGGGCATGATCGAGGTCGGCGAGGGCCACCTCGTCGTCGTGCCCGAGCACGCCGCGGATCTGCGGCGGCACTGGCACCGGGCCTGCTGGCACCGGGAACAGCGACGCCGCCGCTAGCTCGGCGACACGTCCGGGATCCAGCGAACCAGGGCACCGGCGGCGTCGAGACGCACGGCCACCAGATCGACCCGGCCCGCCCCTACCTCCCGCGCCGCCCGGAGCACCCGGCGGATCTTGCCTTCGGTGATCTCGTCCACCGGGTCGCCGTGGCGACGACACCGGACCTCGACTACGACCATCTGTCCCGCCAGCACGGCGAGCAGGTCGATCTCACCCCCACCGACGATGAGATTGCGGCCCACGATCTCGGCCCCACGACGTCGAAGGAAGTCTTCGGCGATGCGCTCACCCCGTGCCCCCAGCCGGACCCGCTCTGCTAGAGCTCGAGCTCGGGGTGTTCCACCTCTTCGATGTTCACGTCCCGGAACGTCATCACCCTGACGTGCTTGAGGAACCGGGCCGGTCGGTACATGTCCCATACCCAGGCATCCCGCAGTTCGATCTCGAAGTACACCGAACCGTCGGCTTGGCGGGTGTTGAGTTCAACCTGGTTGGCGAGGTAGAAGCGTCGTTCGGTCTCGACGACGTAGCGAAACATCGGCAGGACGTCGCGGTACTCCTGGTAGATGCGGAGTTCGACGTCCGTCTCGTAGCGCTCGAGATCCTCTTCGCTCATGACGCTCCTGCCTCGGCAAGACGGAATGATACCGCCGCAGCGAACACGGTCCGGGAGGTCATACCTACCAGGAGGCGGTGACACCACCGAACCCGCATCACAAGCCACCCCAGCGGCCCGGAGGCCAGACCTTGACGAACGCTTTCCCGATGATGTCCGACTGGGGGATCGGGCCAAAGATGCGGCTGTCCTGGCTCTGACCTCGATTGTCCCCCATGACGAAGACGTGGTCTTTCGGGATGTCGACGGGACCAAAGTCGGCCATCTGTGAGCCGTCTCGCACGTACGGCTCGTCCACGGCGACGCCGTCGACGAGCAAAGTGTTGTCGCGGACCTCGACAGTTTGACCTTCGACGGCGACCACCCGTTTGATCAGCGCGGAGTCCGGGGACGAGACACCGAGAGACTCCCCGATGTGGCGGAACACCGCGCCCAGGATGGACTCCCCGCCGATCTCGACGTCGCGAGGGTTGTCGAAGACGACGACGTCGCCGGGGGCGGGATCCCCGAATCGATATGCCAACTTGTTCACCATCACCCGATCGCCCTCGACGAGGGTGTCGGCCATCGATGCCGAAGGAATGTAGAACGCTTGGACGAGGAAGGTCTTGATGAGGACCGCCACGACGAGCGCCACGACGATGAGCAGCGGAAGCTCCCGCCAGAACGATCTCCTGGCGTCCTGCCGCTCACCCCGATCCTGCGCATCGGCCCGCAGTCGGGTCAACGCCTCGTCGGCCTCCTGATCGAAGGGATCGGCCGGCGGATGATCGTCTCCCACCGTCGGTGAGGCTACGTCGGCACCGGAGACGTCTCCGATCTCGGTGAAGCCGCCGGCCTCGTCGAAGGAGCGCGACTCGGCAGGAAGGGAGTCTTCGGTCACGGCACGACGTTACCGCAGCGCCGGGTTTGCGCCCGGCACGCAGTCAGTCCCGCTTCTCTTTGATCCGGGTGGCCTTGCCGACCCGGTCGCGGAGGTAGTACAGCTTGGCGCGACGCACCTTGCCTCTGCGGATGACCTCGAACTTCTGCACGATCGGGGCATGGATCGGGAAGATCCTCTCGACCCCGACCCCAAAGCTCACCTTGCGCACCGTGATCGTTTCGCGCACGCCGCCGCCGCTGCGGGCTATCACGACACCCTCGAACACCTGAATCCGCTCTCGGCCGCCCTCGACCACGCGGACGTGGACGCGCACGGTGTCGCCGGCTGCAATGTCCGGGATGTCGTCGCGCAGGTAACCGGCTTCGACTTGATCAACCGTGTTCATCGGAACCCTCCGGGAAACGCCGGACACATCGGTGCCCGGCGCCGGGAGCTTAGCCGTCGTCGTTGGGCTGCGCTAACTCATCGTCGAGCAGATCGGGCCTTCTCTCCCGGGTTCTCTGCAATCGCATCTCGCGTCGCCACTCCTCGATGCGCCCATGATCTCCGCTCAACAGGATCTCGGGCACTTCCCATCCCTCGAACACCGCAGGACGGGTGTAGTGGGGTTCTTCGAGAAGCCCGCCCCGGAAGCTCTCCGACCCGGCCGAGTCGGGGTTGCCCATGACTCCCGGCAGCAAGCGGGTCACCCCCTCGATGATGGCCAGGGCGGCCGTCTCCCCGCCGGCGAGCACGAAGTCGCCGAGGGAGACCTCCTCGTGGATCAGGTGCTCCGCCACCCGCTCATCCACCCCTTCGTAACGGCCGCAGACCAGGGTGAGCGCGTCGAGACCGGCCCAACGATCGAGGAGCCCCTGCCGCAGGGGAACACCGGCGGGGGTGAGGAGGACCTTGTGCGTGTCCCGCAGCGGCGCCAGCGCCGCCGCCAGGGGCTCGATCATCATCACCATGCCGGGGCCGCCACCGTAGGGGGCATCGTCGAGTTGGCGGTGTCTTCCCAAGCCATGGTCGCGCAAGTCGATCACCTCGAGGTCGACCGCACCCTCGGCGATCGCCCTGCCGACCAGCGAAACCCCCAAGGGGCTCTCGAAGAACTCCGGGAAGATCGTGACGATCGTGATCCGCATCAGGACCGCCGCACCTCGTCGAAGGGCACGTCTTTGTCGACCCGGACGTCGCCGGGGAGACCGAGCACCCTCTCACCGATGATGTTGCGCTGGATCTGGTCGGTGCCGCCTCCGATCCGCAGGCCGGGAGCACCCAGGAAACCGGCGCTCCAATCACCGCGCCACGGGGCTTCCCCGCCGGCCAGAGCCCCCGCGTCACCGAGGACCTCCAGCGCCAGGTCGTAGATGTCGCTCAGCAACCGGGTGCTCTCCAGCTTCAGGATCGATCCTTCGGGACCCGGCTGCCGCCCGTGCGAGATGTTCGTCAGCAACCGGAGGCCCGTGTAGCGCAGCGCCTGTGATCGGGCGTACAGCGAGACGAACCGATCCCTCGTCGGTGCCGTGGTCTCCCGTCCGTCCAGCAAGCAACGCAACGCCTCCACGGCGCCGCCGGATACCAAAGACGCGCTCATCCGCTCGAACATGAACGTGGTGATCACCAGGCGCCAGCCGTCCCCCACCTCGCCGATGCGTTGGGAATCCGGGACCCGAACACCATCGAGAAACACCTCGTTGAAGTTCGCCGACTCGGTCATCTGCACCAACGGACGGCACTCCACTCCCGCTGCGCCCATGTCGACGATGAACGCCGTCATCCCGCGATGCTTGGGAACGGTGAAGTCGTGGCGAGCCACACACAGGCCCCAGTGGGACTGGTGAGCGAAGGTAGTCCAGGTCTTCTGACCGGTCAGCGCCCACTCGTCGCCGTCGCGCTCCGCGCGCGTCCTCAGGGCGGCGAGATCCGATCCTGCCCCCGGTTCGGAGAAGAGCTGACACCACACCTCGTCGCCCCGCAGCAACGGGCTGAGAAAGCGCTCCTTCTGCTCCGAACTCCCGTGCACCATGATCGCGGGCCCGCACCATCCGGTTCCGACGACGAGAGCATCGCGCGGCACGTCGAAGCCGGACTCCTCCTGGGCGAAGATCTGCTCCTCCATGAGGGAGCCTCCCCGGCCTCCGTACTGCGGCGGCCACGAGATCCCGGCCCAGCCCGCGTCGAACTTGGTGGCCTGCCAGGCGCGAGCCTCCTCGAGACGAGTCTCCTCCTCCTCGGGGGTCCACTCGGCCACGATGGCGGAGGGGATCACAGGCGGTCCGGAGTGCGGCCGAGCATGCTCGGAGAGCCAGGCACGAGCCTCCGAACGGAACGCCGCCTCCTCGGCAGAGTCGTACGGGCGCATGCGGAAACCCTAGCCAGGAGGGTCACCGGGTCCGCCGGGCTTCGTCCGGGGACCCCATCCGGTCACGGGTGCCATCACCCAGTTGGTATCGTCGGCCCATGATGGGCCGCAGAATCCGCCTTGCGGTTGCCGCCGCGGGGTTGTTGTGGATCGGCGCAACACCGGGTGCTGCGGCCGGGGTGGATGGCCCCTGCACGGCGTTCTTCAACGGCGTCGCCGTCGCCGACATCGACGACCTGACCTCGCCGCTCCTGCTGCAATTCGACGACGTGCTCGTGTTCCAAGGCACGGACGACACCGGCACGACCGCCGCATCGGTCGAGGTGATCCTGGCATCGATCACCGTGGATTCCGCCTCGACCGACTTCGGCCCGGTACAGAACGGCTTCAGCGTGGAGCTCGAGCTCGCCGAAATGAGCCCCTACACCGTCGGCCTCTTCCGGATCCGGGGAATCACGGACAACTGCACGGCCGACGCCTGGGTGCGGGTGACCGGGCGCTTTCCGTTCACCACCCTGGCCGGCATTACGGCCGGCGGCCTGGCGCTCGGTGGCCTCGCCGGTCAGCTCACTTCGATCGCCACCAGGCGGCGCTGGTCACCCTCCGCAGCGGGTCTGAGCGGGATCGCCACCGGCCTGGGCGGCGCCCTGTTGGGTCAGCAGTTCGGGCGACTCCAGCTCTCCTACGTCTCCATCGGGATCTCGATCGCAGTGGCGGCGCTGATCGGCGTGATCATCGCGTTGATACTGCGACCGCGGGCTGCCTCCGGATGGACGACGCGACGTCGCGCCGGGCCGTCCGAAAAGCGCCGCGCCCGTCGTCGGGCGCCGGCCGAGGACGAGATCCTCTGGCGGGTAAGGGAGGCCGAACGGATCGGGGAGATCCCCAGGGCCGACGACGCCCACCGGGCCCGGGCCGGGGCGGTGGCGGCCGGTGAGGTGACACCGACCGGACTGGTGTCGCCGAAAGAGTCGGTGGCCGCGGCCGATTCCGTCGCCCGAGAAGAGGCGGAGGTCCAGGAGACGGCCCAACTGGAGGCGGAGCCCGCGGCCACCCGACAGACCGAGGAACCCGTTGCAGCGCTCCAGACGACCCCGGAGGCCGAAGGCCCGGCCTGGTGCTACGTGATGGGGCCGGTCGATGTGGTGGACCTCACCGACCACACCCGCGTCGTCGGGACCCTCAACCCGGGAACCTGGTACCTGGCGAAGCGTCAGGTGGGGAGTTGGGTACACATCGTGGTCGGAGAGGGCATCGAGGGTTGGGCTCCTGCCTCCTCGATCCACCGCCAGGGGTAATCGCTCAAGTCCACCGCGGAAGACGGCGAATCCATACCCGTGATCAGGCTACGCGCCGGACTGGCGCTCTCATCGGTTGTTCTCTCCGCGTGCACGTCGGCGGCCGGAGGGATCCCGCCGTCGACGACCACCCTCGCGGCGCCGGAGCTCCCTCCCGCCGCCGAGGACTCCGAACCGACACTGCCCGACGTCACGGCCCACCCCATCACCGGGCAGGACCTCACCGCCATGCTCCCCTCCGGCACCGGCGGAGTCGCCGTGTCGACCGAGGAACCCGTCTTCGAGGAGCGCACCAACGAACATCTGATCACCGCCGCAGTGCTGGATCGTGACGACGAGATCGACGACATCGAACGGAGCGGCCGGATCACCGGTGTCGGGGCCCGGTACTCCGGCCCGGATCACGATTCGTACGTCTGGATCGACGTCTTCGAGGAAGCCGGCGGAGCCCGGGACTGGCTCAACGACACCACCGGCGACATCACCAAGCGACTCGGCGGAAGCCACCGACCCGACATCGCGCTGATCGCCGCCGACGACTACCCGATCGAGGGCGTCGGCGACAATGCGATCGGGCTCGTACTCGAGATCGAGGTGGACGGCCGCGTCCTCCACGAAACCCTTGTGACCTTCACGATGGGTCGCATCGTCGCATTCGCCTCCCACATCGCCACCGAACCGATCGATGCCCGGGTCCCCGCCCAGTACCTCGCCGAGGAGGTCGAGCAGAGGATCCTCGACGTGCTGCTCCAGCGCACTCCAGAACCCTCGAGCAGGGTGGGGCCGAGCGGATACCGATTCGACCATCGGCAGGTCGTGACCATCGAGGGGACGCAGTGGCCGACCACGGCCGAGGGGATCGTCCACGGCAGCGATGTCTCCTGTCGAGTCCGTCTCGATCGCCCCGACGGGACCGCCGATCGCGAATTCATCGTCGTCGACGGCCGCGTCTGGAGCCGCCCCACCGGACAGGGAGACTATGTCGAATCGCCGAGTGCGGCCGTGCTCGACCGCACCCTTCTCACGTTCTGTCCGCTCTGGTCGATCGATCCCTTCGAAGCAGGACTCGGCGGGGTGACCGAGGGCACGCCGGCCCGTCACGAGGTGGGCGGCGTGCCCGCGCTGGGGTACCGGGGCACCACCGCCGATCTCGGGACCGCACTCGGTGGGTCGGCCGGCGATGTCGTCGTGGACGTCTTCAACGTGTGGATCTCCGAAGGCACCGGCTGGCTCGTCGAGCTCGACATCTCGCTGACGGGAGAAGCAGCCGACCTGGCAGCGCTTGTCGGCCCCGGCTACCCCGGAGGAACCACCCAGGTGTCCATGCGGTACCGCGTGTCCGACCTGGAGAACGTGGACGCCGTCCAGCCGCCGGGCTGAGTCACTCGATGGTTTCCAGCGCCTCGTAGAGGGTGTTCCTCCGGACGGGGGTCCTCCCCACGGAGCGGATGGTGCGCTCGAGATCGGCCGGCTCCACCACCTGGCCGTGGTCGGCACCGGCGGCCCGAGAAATGTTCTCGTCCATGAGCGTGCCCCCGAGGTCGTTGCAGCCCGCCCCCAGCAGAGCCGCCGCACCCGCCAGGCCGAGCTTGACCCACGACCCCTGGATGTTGGGGATCAAGCCGTCGAAGGCGAGACGGGCCACGGCGTGGATGAGCACGACCTCATCCCACGTCGGGCCGGGACGGGCCCGACCCTGCAGGTAGATCGGGGCCGCCATGTGGACGAACGGCAGCGGGACGAACTCCGTGAACCCGCCGGTGCGCCGCTGGATCGACCGGATCACCTCGAAGTGATTGGCCCAGGAACCCGGGTCGTCGATGTGGCCGAACATGATCGTGGCCGTCGACCGCAGCCCGACCCGATGGGCGGTCTCCATCACGTAGGCCCACTGGGCCGTCTTGATCTTGTCCGGGCACAGGTGGGCCCGGATCCGGTCATCGAGGATCTCTGCGGCGGTCCCGGGCAACGTACCCAGGCCGGCGTTGCGAAGCCTGACGAGGAACTGCTCGACGGAGATTCCCAGGGTCTCGGCACCCTGCCACACCTCGAGCGGAGTGAACCCATGAACGTGGATGCCGGGAGCCGCCGTCTTGGTCGCCGTCACCACTTCCTCGTAGAAGGCACCGGTGAACTGCGGATGGATCCCACCCTGGAGGCACACCTCGGTGGCTCCCCGCTCCCATGCCTCCTTCGCCCGAAAGGCCACCTCATGGATCTCGAGGAGATACGGATCACCTCGCAGGTTGAGGGAACGAGGCCCCTTCGAGAAGGCACAGAATCCACAACGGAAGTAGCACTGGTTGGTGTAGTTGATGTTCCGGTTGACCACGTACGAAACGGATTCGCCGACCGCCCTCCTGCGCAACTCGTCGGCCACTGCGGCCACGACTTCGACATCCCGGCCCCGGGATCGCAGCAGCAACTCGACGTCGTCCCGGGCCGGCGGCCGACCGTCGAGGGACCGCTCCAGGATCAGCCGGAGGGCCGGGCCGACCTCGCTGAGCCCGGCCCGAGAATCGCCACGGGACCATGCCGCATCGGCCCACTCGGCCGAGAGCCTCCCGGCGGCGAAAGGAGCCGGCTCGTCCTTGCCGGGAGCCCATGCCGTGCGAGGACGGACGGCACCCGATCCGTCGACCAGACCCAGATAGGCGGCCAGCGTCTCGGGCACCAATCTCGTCCGGGCTTCGTCGACGGAGATCCCGATCGGGAAGGCCGTCCGCTCCACCAGATCCCCGGCCAGCGCTTGGCGCAGTTGGCCGAGCCGCTCCGTGTCCCAATCCCGGAGCAGGAGGTCCCCGGCGCCCGCGCCGACCGCCGCCACGGCCTGATCCACGTCGTCGACGAACACCGACACCGTGGCCGCGACTCCGGGCAAAGCGGTCAGCCGGGCCGCTTCGGCGACGGCGCTCCGCCGGGTCCTGAGAAAGGCGGCGCCGGTGCTCACCAACGCAGCCAGCACGGCTTCGGTGGAGTCCTCATGGATCACGGTGACCCGCCACCCGGCCTCGCCTCGATCCTGGAGGACCCTGGCCTCGGCCGGGGACACGACCCAGCCGGCGGTTTCGATCCCGGCCGACCGACCGAGCGGCAGCAACCCCCCGGCCAAGGCGCCGGCCGACGCTTCGGCCGAGGAAACCTCGACCACCGTCGTACCCTGCCGGCGACGAGCCGACGCCCACCGTTCGCTCACCGAGTGGGCCGGCCTGAGCCGGCAGAAGGTAATCATGCGGCGATCACCTCCGTTGCGACGAAGCCATGCTCATCGACGGCGCGACGCACCTTGGGGAGGAGGCCCGGGTCGATCCAATCGTCTTCGATGTACTCGGGATACACCGGCAGCCGGGGCCGGAGCTGGAATCCGGCGGCGGACGTGCGTCGCTCCAATTCGTCGAGGTGGGGCCACGGTGCTTCGGGGTTGACCCAATCGATGGTCACCGGCGACACACCCCCCCAATCGTTGACACCGGCATCGAGATAGACCTCGAACCGCTCGGTGAGGTTCGGCGGGACCTGCACGTTCATGGTCGCCCCCAGAATCCAGCGGGCAACGGCCGCCACCCGGGCGGTGAAGGCGACGGTCGGCTCGGCCGAGCCGCGCATTCGGGTGTCGGCCTTCGCCTTGAAGTTCTGGTCGATCACCTCCTGGATGGCGCTCGTTTCGGCATGGAGACGGGCGATCTCGAACACGCTGTCGACGATCTCTTCCACGGTCTCGCCGATCCCGATCAGGACGCCGGTGGTGAACGGGACACGACGACGGCCCGCTTCTCCGATGGTGGCGATCCGGAGAGCGGGGTCCTTGTCGGGGCAGTCGTGATGGGGCATGCCCGGCTCCATCAGCCGCGGCGACGAGTTCTCCAGCATCAAGCCCATCGACACGTTGCTGCGACGCAGCCGCTCGATCGCCGACCCGTCCATGAGCCCCGGGTTGGCGTGGGGAAACAGCGGAGACTCGGCGGCGACACGCTCACAGCACTGCGCCACGTACTCGAGGGTGGTGGCACACCCGCGACGTTCGAGGAATCGGCGGGCTTCGGGCCACCGGTCCTCGGGACGATCGCCCAGCGTGAACAGCGCTTCGGTGCAGCCGGTTGCCGCACCGGCCCCGACGATGGCCGCCACGTCTTCAGGTTCGAGGAACGCGCCCCCCGCCCCCGGCGGTTGGGCAAAGGTGCAATACGTACAACGATCCCGGCACAAGGTCGTGAGCGGTACAAAGACCTTGCGGGAGTAGGTGACGGTCCGCCCCTTGCCCTCGTCTCTGAGGCGCCGGGCCTCCTCCATCAGCCCGGTCACGTCGCCGCGTCCCCTGATGAGGGCGGCGGCGAGGTCCGGTTCCGGGGCCGGGAATGACATGGCGGGACACCGTATCACGAGGCGGCGGGTAGGCCCCGGCGGCCGGGTAGCCTGGAGAACCGGTCGATCGAGAGGAAGCAACCCATGGACCGCAAGACCCGCGTGGGCCTCATGGGGTTCGGACGCATCGGGCGCAACGTCTTCCGCCAACTAGAGGATCATCCGACCATCGAGGTCGCGGCGATCGTGGACATCGCCGACCCCGAGGCCCTCGTCTATCTCCTCCGCTACGACACGATCTTCGGGCGGTTCCCGAAACCGGTGTCATTCGAGGAGGGAAACCTGCACGTCGACGGACGCACCATCCCCATGCGCCGGGATCGAGACCCCGGCGATGTCGACTGGGGAGCACTCGACGTCGACATCGTCGTTCAGGCGACCCGCAAGCACCGCACGGCCGAGGAGTGCCGCCGCCACATCGAAGCGGGAGCAAAGCGGGTGGTTCTGGCCTCCACGCCGGAGAATCCCGGTGACATGGACACCTTGATCATGGGAGCCAACGACGACGTCCTCGACCCCTCCGACGTCATGATCGCGCTCGGTTCCAACACATCGAATGCCGTGGCGCCGGTACTCCGGATCCTCGACGAGACCTTCGGGGTGGAGTACGCCATGTTCACCACCGTGCACGCTTTCACCAACGAGCACCGTCTCGCCGACGTGCCGGGCGACGACCTCCGGCTCAGCCGGGCCGCCGCCGAGAACATCATTCCCGCCCCGACGAACTCCCCCGAGATCATCGAAGGAGTCCTCCCCCGGATGGCCGGGAAGCTCTCGGGCATGGCCCTCAACGTTCCGGTCGCCGACGGCTCGAATGTGGATCTGGTGGCGATCCTCAGCACGGCCGCCACCCGTGATGAGGTGAACGCCGCCATCGCCAAGGCGGCCGCCGGGAACACCGTCATCGAATACACGGACGAGCCGATCGTGTCGAGCGACGTGATCGGCAACACCCATTCGGCGATCTTCGACGGTCTCGCCACGCTCGTGATGGAGGAGACGATGTTGAAGGCGATCATCTGGTTCGACAACGGTTGGGGCTACGCCGCCCGAGCGGTCGAGGTCATGGAGCACCTTGCCGCATTCGATCGGAAGGAGGGCGTATGAGAGTCGCCATCAACGGGTTCGGGCGCATAGGCCGATCCGTCTTCCGGGTCATCGCTCAGCGACCCGACAGCGGCATCGAGATCGTGGCCGTCAACGACCTGGCCGACGACGTGATGGCCGTCTACCTCCTCAAGCACGACACGGTGATGGGAGAATTCCCGGGACCGGTCACCCTCGAGGACGGCTTCCTCGTTGCCGGCGGCCAACGCGCCAAGCTCCTCACGATCGCCGACCCGGCCGCCCTGCCGTGGGAGGAGCTCGCCGTCGACGTGGTCATCGAGTCGACCGGGGTGTTCCGCACGCGGGAGCAGGTGAGTCAACACCTCGCCGCCGGAGCCGATCGGGTGGTCCTCACCGTGCCGTCCAAGGACGAGCTCGATGCGACGATCGTGCTCGGGGTCAACGACGCCGAGCTGGATGCCGGCGACCGCTTGGTCTCAAATGCGTCCTGCACGACGAACTGTCTGGCACCGATCGTCAAGATCCTCGACGACTCGTTCGGAGTACGGCGCGGGGTCATGACGACGGTCCACGCGTACACGAACGATCAGCGCCTGGCCGACGTCCCCCACAAGGACTTCCGACGGAGCCGGGCCGCCACCGAGAACATCATCCCCACCACCACCGGAGCGGCGAAGGCGGTCGGGAAGGTGCTCCCCTCCCTCGACGGGAAGCTCGATGGAATGGCGATGCGGGTGCCGGTTCCCGATGGCTCGACCGTCGATCTCGTGGTGGAGCTCGACCGGGACGTCACGGTCGAGGAGGTCAACGCGGCGGTGAAGGCGGCCGCGGAGGGTCCGATGGCCGGCATCGTGCAGTACTCGGAGGACCCTCTGGTGTCGACCGACATCATCGGGAACCCGCACTCGAGCATCTTCGACGCCCCGTCGACGCAGGTCATCGGGGGCAACAAGGTCAAGGTCCTGTCGTGGTACGACAACGAGTGGGGCTACTCCAACCGGGTTGTCGACCTCATCGAGCGTCTCGGCGCCGCCGTCCCGACGGGCTAGGGCGTTCTGCGTTCCCTGACTTCGAGGCCGACGGGTAGATCGACGGTGATCGTGCCGTCGTGTGGGTCCCCGACCAGGTCGTGAACGAAAGGGACCTCGATCTCCCCCGTTCCGACGTCGACGACCAGCCGATCCTGTGGCCCGAGGACCACGTCGGTGACGGTTCCCACCATCTGCCCGCCCGGATCGATCACCCGGAGCCCCACCAGGTCGTCGATCCAGTATTCCCCCTCCTCGAGGGAGCGACGTTCGGCGGCGGAGATCGTCACGATCACGTCACGGAGGGCTTCGGCGGCACTGCGATCGACGACGCCTTCGAAGGCGACGATCAGGCCGCGGTCACGATATGGCCGAGAGGCGGCCACGACCAGGTGCCGACCCGTCTCGGTGGCCAACGAAGAGCCGGGGGCGAAACGCTCGGCGGCGTCGCTCTCCGGAAGGATCGTGACCTCACCTCGCAGCCCGTGGGGTCGGCCGATCCTGCCGACGGGGATCCGACCGGTCGGCTCAGTCGACGAACTCAACGCCGGCGTTCAGGCCCTCTTCCTCGGCGGCGGCCTGAGCGACCGCCCGGATGGCACGCGCCACGCGTCCCCGGCGGCCGATGACCCGCCCCATGTCGCTCTTGGCGGTGCGCACCTCGGCCGTCACCTCGTTGGGGCCCTCTTCGACGATCGTCACCCGCACCGAGTCGCGATCCTCGGCGATCTCGTGGGAGACGTACTCGACGACGTTCTTCACGATGTCGCCCTTCACGCCCCACCTCCCTTCGCCTCGTCCTCCGACGAAGCCTCTTCGGCCTCATCATCGGTGACGAGTTCCTCGGTCTCCTCCGCTACGCCGGTCTCCTCCGCTTCCTCGGTCCCCTCGAGCGTCTCCACAGCAGCGGCTTCTTCCTCGAGCTGGAACTCCGGTTCGTCGACATCGACTTGCTCGGCCTCTTCGGCCGCGGCGGCCATCTGCGCTTCCTCACCGACGACGTGGACCTTGGCAGATCTGACCCGCGTCGCCTCGAGGACACCGGTGATCTCGAGGAGGCGCCGCACCGCGTCCGAGGGCTGAGCTCCCTGGCTCAACCAATACCGGGCGCGCTCGTCATCGATCTCCACCACCGAGGGGTCCGGTCGAGGATCGTAGCGACCGATCTGCTCGATGTACCGGCCGTCACGCGGCGCACGCGAGTCGGCCACCACGACCCGGTACGTGGGCTGCTTCTTCTTGCCCTTCCGCGTCAGGCGGATCTTCACCGGCATTGCTTCACCTCTTCCTTCTCCTTCTGTGGCCCGGCCCGGGGAGTCCCGGGATGGGGAGCGTCCCCCCCGCCACGGCCTTCATCATCTTCTGCGTCTCGGCGAATTGCCGCAACAACCGGTTCACGTCCTGCGGGCTCGTACCCGAGCCCGAGGCAATGCGGCGCTTGCGGCTTCCGTCGATCGTCTTGGGGTCACGCCGCTCGGCCGGCGTCATCGAGCGGATGATCGCCTCGACCCGCGACAGGTCTGCATCGCTGACTTCGGCACCCCGAAGCCCCGGTGCAGCGCCCGGGAGCATACCAAGCAATTGGCCCAGGGACCCCATCCGCCGGATCTGCTGGAACTGCTCGAGGAAGTCTTCCAGGGTGAACGATGCGGTCTTCAGCTTCTCGGCGGCGGCCGCAGCCGATCGCTCGTCCCAGGCCTGTTCCGCCTTCTCGATGAGCGTCATCACGTCACCCATGCCGAGAATGCGGGAGGCCATCCTCTCCGGGTGGAACGGCTCGAGGTCGGTGAGGGATTCCCCGACCCCCACCAGCTTGATGGGCTTGCCGGTCACCTCACGAGCAGAGATGGCCGCACCGCCGCGGGCATCACCGTCGAGTTTGGAGAGGATCAGGCCGCTGATGGGGATGCGATCCGAGAACCCGGCTGCGACGTTGACCGCATCCTGACCCGTCATGGCGTCCACGACGAGCAGCACGTCGTCGGTCTCGATCGCACGGCAGACGGCATCCAACTCGTCCATCATGGCGGCATCGACCTGGAGCCGACCGGCGGTGTCGACCACGACGGCATCGAAGCCGCCGCTGCGTGCCCGCTTCCCGGCGTTCTTCACGAGTCGCGGGGCCGTCGCCGTCCGATCGACCAGCACCTCGATGCCGGCCTCGCGGCCCAACGTCTCCAACTGGTCGATGGCTGCGGGTCGCCTCAGGTCGGCGGCAACGAGGAGGGGACGCCGGCCCCGACGCTTGATCTGCAGCGCCAACTTGGCGGCGGTGGTCGTCTTTCCGGATCCCTGCAGCCCGACCAGCATCACCACCTGGGGACGACCGGACGGCGCCACCAACGGCACATCAGAGCCCCCCAGCGTGGCGATCAGCTCTTCGTGGACGATCTTGACGACCTGCTGGCCGGGGGTGAGGCTCTGCGCCACCTCGGCACCGACCGCCCGCTCCCGAATCCGGCCGAGCAGACTCCCCACGACTTCGACGTTGACATCGGCCTCGAGGAGAGCGAGCCGAACCTCGCCCAGCGCCGCATCGACGTCATCGGGAGCAAGGCGGCCCTTGGCCCGAAGCCGATCGAAGATCCCGCGCAGACTCCCCGTCAGAGACTCGAACATGGCTCTGGAGCGTAGCCCGCCGTGGAGGATCGTCTCGGCCGGGTAGCCTCTCGGGGGCGAGAGGAGGCGGCATGAACCTCACCGTCATCGACCACCCGCTCACCCGGCACTACCTCACCGTCCTGCGAGACGCCCACACCGTGCCCGAGAACTTCCGGGCCGCAGCCCGGCGGCTCACCTACACACTCCTGATGGAGGCCACCCGGGAGATCCCTCTCAAGGAACACTCGGTGACCACTCCCCTCGCCGCGACGCCCGGGCACACCATGCCGGAGGTAGTGGCCATTGCGGTGCTGCGCGCCGGGCTGGGGCTCCTTGATGCGGTGATCGATCTGATCCCCCACGTCAAAGTCGGGTTTGCCGGCGTGCAGCGCGACGAGGAAACGGCCACCCCAATGGAGTATTACTTCAAGAGCGCCGATCTCTCCGGGGCCCACGTGCTCATCCTGGAGCCGATGTTGGCCACCGGTGGATCCCTGTCGTGGGCGGTCGGGAAGGCCAAGGAGAACGGGGCGCGAGACATCACCTGCCTGTGCGTGGTGGCCGCCCCCGCGGGAGCCGAGAGGATGTTCGCCGAACACCCCGACGCCCGGATCGTCGTGGCCTCCCTCGACGAGTCACTCAACGATCGCTTCTACATCGTGCCCGGCCTCGGCGACATGGGCGACCGTCTCTTCGGAACCCTGTGATGTCGGGCGACGACTTCGAGACCCGGGTACGGGAGGTGATCTCCGCCCTGGAACCGGGAGAGGTCAGCACCTACGGCGAGGTCGCCGCCGAGGCGGGGTATCCCGGGGCGGCCCGGGCGGTGGGGAGCCTCTTGCGGCACTCGACCGGCCTTCCCTGGTGGCGAGTGGTAGCGGCATCCGGTCGCCTGGTACCGGGTGGCGAGGAGGAGCATCGCAGGAGGCTCGAGGCCGAAGGCGTAGTGTTCACCCGTTCCGACAGAGTATCTCTGGGAACGTAGCGAGGAGGATCGGCATGGCGTTCAGCTTCCGGCAACTCATCGAACGCAAGCGCGACGGTGGTGTCTTGCGCGGCGAGGAGATCCGCTGGATCATCGCCGAGTACACGATCGGCAACCTCCCCGACTACCAGATGGCCGCCATGTTGATGGCGGTCTTCAAGGAAGGGCTCGACGGAACCGAACTCGCTGTGTGGACCGACGCCATGCTCCACTCCGGCGAGGTCCTCGACCTCTCCCACATCGATGCCCCCAAGGTCGACAAGCACTCCACCGGCGGGGTGGGCGACAAGGTGAGCATCCCCTTGGCGCCGATGGTGGCCGCCTGCGGCGCGGCCGTCCCGATGATGAGCGGGCGGGGCCTCGGGCACACCGGGGGCACGGTCGACAAGTTGGAGTCGATTCCGGGGTTCCGCACCAGCCTCTCACCCAGCGAGTTCGTATCCGTCGTGGAGCAAACCGGTTTGGTCCTCGCCGGACAGTCGGGGTCGCTGGCGCCGGCCGACGGCGCCATCTACGCGCTTCGAGATGCAACCGGCTCGGTCCCATCCATTCCGTTGATCGCCTCCTCGATCATGTCGAAGAAGCTCGCCGTCGGCCTGGGCGGCCTCGTGCTCGACGTCAAGGTCGGCCGCGGCGCTTTCATGAAGGACCTCGACCGGGCTCGCCTCCTCGCAGAGACGATGGTTGGAATCGGGAAAGCACAAGGCACGCCTGTGGTGGCAGTACTCACGGACATGAACCAGCCGTTGGGTCGGATGGTCGGTAACGCCAACGAGATCGCCGAGTCGATCGACGTGCTCCGCGGCGGCGGTCCCCGGGATCTCGTGGAGGTCGTGTACCGGCTCGGTGAGGAGATGCTGATGCTCGCTGGGATCGAATCGCAACGCGGCGACGCCCGCCAGCGCCTCGAAAGGGCGGTCCGCACAGGAGCCGCTTTCGAGAAGCTGGAGCAGGTCACCATCGCCCAGGGGGGCGACCCGGCCGTTCTCCACGACCCCTCCTTGCTCCCACAGGCCGAGAACGAGCACGTCGTCCGCGCCCCGAGGGCCGGATACGTAGCCCGCATCGACGCCTTCGACATCGGCAGCGCCGCCCTGCGGCTCGGCGCGGGTCGCGAACGCAAGGACGACGACATCGATCCCGCCGTCGGGATTGCGGTCGAGGTCAAGACGGGGGACGAGGTGACAGCAGGTCAAGCGGTCGCCCGTATCTTCTGGAACGACGAGGGCAAGCTTGCCGATTCTCTCCCGATGATCGAAGGCGCCTTCGAGATCTCCGAGCACCTCGGCACGCCGCTCGTCTACGGAGATGTCCGATGACCTACGACGAACTCAAGACCGCAGTCGCCGCCATCGCCGACGGAACCGGACGGGACCGACACCACATCGCCGTCGTCCTCGGCTCCGGTCTCAGCGGGTATGCGGCCCGGCTCCCCGAGGCTACCGAACTCCCCTATGACTCGATCCCCGGCTTCCCGGTGCCGGCGGTCGAGGGCCACCGGGGAAGCCTGGTGTCGGCCGTCATCGGCGGCAAGGGAGTCCTGATCCTCGCAGGGAGGGTCCACACCTACGAGGGATGGCCCATGGAGGACATCGTCTTCGGCGTCCGCTGTGCCGTCCTGGCCGGATGCGACACCGTGATGCTCACCAATGCGGCCGGCGGTGTGGGCGACGGCCTGGCACCGGGAGATCTCGTGCTCATCTCCGATCATCTCAACCTCACCGGTCGCAATCCGCTGGTCGGAGCCAACGACGATCGGCTCGGCCCGCGATTCCCCGACATGAACACGGTGTACGCGCCGGGCCTTCGGGAGTTGGCTCGCGAAGCGGCGGCCGCCGTCAGCGTCGACCTCGCCGAGGGTGTCTATGCCTGGTTTCTCGGCCCCAGCTACGAGACGCCGGCGGAGGTGCAGATGGCCAAGCGTCTCGGCGCCGACCTGGTCGGCATGTCGACGGTGCCCGAAGCCATAGCCGCCCGCCATATGGGCGCCGACGTACTCGGCATCTCGCTCGTCACCAATTTCGCGGCCGGGACCTCGGCGACACCCCCGAGCCACGATGAGGTCCAAAAAACGGCAGCTGAAGCCAGGGATCGTTTCACGACCCTCCTCGACCGGCTGCTCGAATATCTGGCCGCTCGGAGCTGAGTACGCACCCGATGGAGCCCCGGCGGCGATGGCCTAGCATCGGCGCCACGAGAGAGGAGGGTCATGAAGATCGCCGTCTGCGTGAAGCAGATACCCGATCCGAACACACCGTACGAGCTCGATGCCGAGACCCACTTCGTCGTCCGGCCCCAGGAGCAAGTCCTCGACGACACCGACCGCTACGGCGTCGAGTTGGCTTTGCAGATCGCCGAGGCCGGTGACGCGGAGATCGTGCTCGTCTCGATGGGGCCGACCGGCAGCCTCCAGGGCATCCGTCAGGCCCTCGCCATGGGTGCCGACCGCGCCATCGTCGTCGACGACGCCGCGCTGCGCGGGTCGGGAGCACTGCCCACCGCCAAGGTGCTGGCGGCCGCCATCGGGCCCGAGGGCCCCGACCTCGTCATCACGGGAACCGAGTCGACCGACGGCTACACCGGCGTCGTGCCGCAGCAGCTTGCCGAGCTGCTCGGTTTGCCCGCTCTGACCTTCGCCCGCAAGATCGAGATCGGCGACGGGTCCCTCCGGATCGAGCGGCAGACTGCAGACGGATACGACGTCGTCGAGTGCCCGCTCCCGGCCGTTGTGTCGGTGACATCGGGTGCGGTCGAACCCCGCTACCCGACGTTCAAGGGGATCATGGCCGCCAAGCAGAAGCCGATCGATCAGCCCTCGCTGGGCGACCTCGGGGTCTCGCCGGAATCGGTCGGGGTCGGGGGCTCCCGACAGACCATCACCGGCGTGCGTCCCGCGCCGGCCCGTGAAGCCGGCCGTCTGGTCACCGATGAAGGCGAGGCCTATCTCGAGATCGTCAAGATCCTCGAAGAAACGAAGGTGATCTGACATGCAGACCTGGGTCTTCACCGACGAGGCGGGCGCCACCTCCACGGCACTCGAGATCCTGACGAAGGCGCGCTCCTTCGACGGCGACCTCGCCGTCGTGTACGCCGGGCCTGCATCCGACGACACCGTCGCGGCCCTCGGTTCTCATGGAGCGAGCAGGGTGTTTCACATCGATCCCGGCGACGCACTGCCGGCGGCAGGTGTCACGGCCGCCCTCGGCGACCTGGTTGCCGAGCACGGGCCCGATCTGCTGCTCTTCGGTCAGGGCTACACCGACCGCGACGTAGCCGGTCGCCTCAGCGCCCGGCTCGATCGCCCCGTGCTCGCCGGAGCGGTGGACATCGCCGTCGAGGGGGGCGGCGTCCGGGTGATGAACGAGATCCTGGGAGGCACCACCATCGTCGAAACCGCCTTCGACGGCGAGGGCCCCTGGATCGCCATCGTGCGACCGAAGTCCTTCGCCGCCGAGCCGGGAGGCGAGGCAGCACCGGAGGTGGTGCCGGTCGCGATGCCCGAGCCGGGGCCGGCCACCATCGTCGAACGGCATGAGGAGCCGGCAACCGGGCCGAAGCTGGAAGAGGCCAACATCGTCGTGTCCGGCGGCCGCGGGATGGGCACCGAGGAGGCATTCGGGGGCATCGAGGAACTCGCCGGGCTCCTCGGGGCGGCGGTCGGCGCCACCCGGGCCGTCGTCGATGCGGGCTGGGTCCCCTATTCCCTCCAGGTCGGCCAGACCGGGAAGACCGTCAAGCCGGGCGTCTACGTGGCCCTCGGCATCAGCGGGGCCATGCAGCACGCGGTCGGCATGAAGGACGCCGGCACGATCATCTCGGTGAACAAAGACGAGGAGGCACCGATCTTCGGCATCTCCGACCTCGGCATCGTGGGTGACGTGCACAAGATCCTGCCCCAGCTGCTGGAGGCGCTCAAGGCCCGGGGCTGATCGGCCCGAAGCCCTAGGAGGAGCGGCGGGTGTCGATGTGGTTGCGCCCGCCGGTGATGAACTGCCGCGGCACCGGCTCGGGGAGGAACGCACCGATGGCCAGCGCCAGCGCGGCCAGGCCGGCCGCAGCCCACCAGGCTCGCTCCACTCCCATGATCGCCGCCACCACGACGAGGTAGATCGCCCCGATTGCGGCGACCCACGCCACCCGCAGCAACAGCCGGTAGGCGGGCGTCACCTTCCAGTCCTGGGTTCGGGCCAATGTCATAGACCGGCTATCGGGAGCCCGGGCCCGTCGCTTGACTCGTCCCTTCACGACAGCCGGAATCCGTACGGAAGGATCTCGTCGAGCGTGTGCTCCACCGCGCCATCGGGGCCGTCCACGATCACTCGATCAACATCGAATTCCCTCATCATCTGACGGCAGTTGCCGCACGGATACTTAGCCTCCTCGGCATCGATGCAGGCCACCGCCACCGTGGTGAGCTTGCGTCCCCCGGAAGCGACCGCATGGGCAATCGCCGTGGCTTCCGCACAGATGGTGGCCCCATATGCGGAGTTCTCCACATTGGCCCCGTGGTACCGGTTGCCCTCGTCGTCGATCACGACGGCGCCGACCCGGAACCCCGAATAGGGAACGTAGGCATTCAGCGCGGCCCGTCTGGCCTCCGCAACGAGTTCGTCGTTCATCAGACCCCCAGGAGTGCGTCGACGAAGGCATGGGCCTCGAACGGGAGGAGGTCACCCGGGCCCTCACCGACTCCAACGTACTTCACCGGAATACCGAGTTCGCGCTCGACGGCGATCGCAATGCCGCCCCGCGCCGTTCCGTCGAGCTTGGTCACCACCAGACCCGTCACACCGACCGCCTCCGTGAAGGCCCGAGCCTGAGCGATGCCGTTCTGGCCACCGGTGCCATCCAACACCAGCAGAACCTCGCCCACCTCACCCCCCTCGCGACCCAGCACCCGCACGATCTTGGCAAGTTCGTCCATGAGGTTCTGCTTCGACTGCAGCCTCCCCGCTGTGTCCACGATCAGAACCCGATTCCCGCGGGCCGCAGCGGCCCGATATGCGTCGAATGCCACCGAGGCCGGATCGGCGCCCGGTTGCCCCGCCACGGCTTCCAGGCCGAGCCGCTCCGCCCAGGAGCGCAACTGCTCCGCGGCCGCCGCCCGGTAGGTGTCGGCCGCCCCGAGAAGGACGCTGAGACCGTCGCCGACGAGCCGGGCTCCCAGTTTGGCCGCCGTCGTCGTCTTCCCGGATCCGTTGACGCCCACCACGACGACGATGGCCGGGTCCCCGGAGAGACGGAGCTCTCTCGGGACGTCTCGGAACGATCCGAGCAACAGGCGGCGGAGCGCGGTGTCGGCATCGTCTCGGCCGTCCGGCCGTTCCGCACGCAGGGAGCCGATGATCTCGGCGGTTGCCGCCGGCCCGACGTCCGCCGCCAGGAGCACGCGTTCGAGGTCTCCGAGCACGACCGAGTCGAGCTCCCGGCCGAGCAGTGCGCCGAGGCGCTCCCGCATGGCCCGCCTGGTCGGCGCGAGACCGGCACCGAAATCCCCGGCCGCGGCGGCGGGCCGCGGCAACGTTCTCCCATGCCGTCGAAGAGCCCAGATCAGCACCACGATCACGATGACGGCGGCCGCCGCCACCAGCGCGATGATCACGCCGACTCCAGACCCGCCGGAGTCATTCGCTTGGCCAACACTCTGGAGGACTCCCCGGGCTCCATCGTCACCCCGTAGAGGAGATCCGCCGCCTCCATCGTCTGCTGCTGGTGGGTGACGACGACCAGCTGCGAGGAGTCCCGCAGGGTCGACACGAGCCGAATGAATCGATGCAGGTTGGCGTCGTCGAGTGCCGCCTCGACCTCATCGAGGACGTAGAAGGGGCTGGGTCGGGCGCGGAAGACCGCAAACAGGAAAGCGAGGGCCGCCAACGAGCGCTCGCCACCCGACAGGAGGCTGAGCTTCCCGATCTTCTTGCCCATCGGTTGGGCATGGACCTGCACGCCGGTGGTGAGCGGGTGGTCGGGATCGGTGAGGGACAGCCGGCCGGATCCACCGGGGAAGAGCAGCGAGAAGTTCTCCTCGAAACGGCCGGATATCTCGACAAACGCCTCACCGAACAGCCTCCCGATCTCACCGTCGAGCGCCGCGATCACCTTGCCGAGGTCGCTCCGAGAACTCGCCAGGTCGGCGAGTTGTCCCTCGAGGAATTCTGCGCGCTCGGCCAGCTCCCGGTATTCGGCGGCGGCGAGCGGGTTGACCGGGCCCAGGCGCTTGATCCGGGCCTCGAGTGATGCGGCGTGCTCCCACCCGTCGGCTCCATCGGGGAGCTCACACGGGGGCGCCGCCAACGCCTCCGCGGCCTCCGCATCGACATCGCGACGCAAGCCCTCGGCTTCGGCTTCGTCGCGAACCCGCAACTCGGCGATCTCGATCGCCCCTTGGCCGATTCGCTCTCGCGCCTCCGTGATGATCGAGGAAAGCCGATCCCGCTCGGCATGCGCCGCCTCGAGCCGGGCCCCCGCGGCACCGGCCGAAGAGCGGAGTTCCCGTTGCCGCTGCCGGAGGACGCTCAGGTGATGCTGCACCGCAGCCAGTGCAGCTCGTGCCCGTCCCTCGATTGTCACGAGCCGCTCCACCGGTCCGGTGTCGGTCGGCTGCAATGCCAAACCCTCCCGAGCGGCCGACACCTCGGTGGCTCGCTGCTCCAGCAGCCGAATCCGCTCTTCGACGGCGGCCAGGCCGGCGGTCGTCTCCTCCCGATCCCGCCGAACGTCGTCGAGACGGGATCCGACTTCCACCCGGCGCGCCGTCACCGCCTCCCAGGCCGCCTGCCGTTCGGCTTCCTCGCCTTCGAAAGCGTCGAGCCGGCGACGTAGGTCGCCGATTCGCTCTGATCGGCCGACGGCGGTCTCCTCCAGGGTGGAGAGCCGTGCCGCGAGCCGGGACCGTTCAGCCTCCGACTCGGACCGGGACCGTTCCACGAGCCGCAGAGCCTCCGCCGCACCCGAGATTCGGGTCTCGATCGCCTCGAGCTCCTCGAGGGCGGCCCGTTCGTCGGCTCGGGAATCCTCGAACCCTCGTCGGGCCACGGTCAGTCGGCTGGTCGCCCGCGCCGCCTCGCTGCCGGCTCGATCGACGAGGCCTCGGACCGCATCGGGCGACTCGAGCTCTCCCGCCAGCCGGACCCCGAACGGCGTGATCAGGTCCCCCGACGGTGTCACCGCCCTGGCCGCCCCCCCACTGCGCACCAGCGAGAGCCCTTCCCGCCACGTCTCCACCAGCGCCACGTCGCCCAACAACGCTTCCATGAGCCGACGATGGGGACCCGGGTCGAGGTGGTCGACCAGGGAGGCGACGGCGACATCCGCCGCCGACGCGTCGGCGGCGACGAGAGCCCCGCTACCGGCGAGCTCCATCGCAGGCCCGAAAGCCTCCGAATCAGCAACGACGACGGCGCCGCTCCACGGGCCGAGCGCCGCATGGACGGCGGCGGCCAAACCGGAGGGCACCGACACGAGTTCGAGGACCGGGCCGATCACGCTCTCGAAGTCGCCGAGGCGGTCTGTGGCGGCATCGGCACCGTATGCCAGCACCACCTCCAGGCGGGCTTCGGCTGAGGCGAGGGCCGTCTGGGCCGCCACCGCCTGTTCCTCCGCCGAAGTCAGGGCCGCCTGCACTTCCTCACGATGAGCGGCCGCTCGTTCGTAGCGCCGCCGGACGTCGTCGACTCCGGCATCGGCGGTCGTGATGCGTTGATTGAGATCCGCGGCCTCGGCGTCGTCCTCGGTGAGCCGTTCCTCGACGACCTCGAGCCGCCGCCGGATCTCGGCGACCTCTTGGTCATCGCGACGGTGGGCGGCATCGAGAGCGGCCAGTTCTCCCCGAAGCCGGGCCGTCACCCCTTCGGCGGAAAGGCCGTGCTCCTCGGTGAGCGATCGCTCCTCGTCCTCGAGCGCGCGAAGAGCCACCTCGCACCGCTCGAGCCGGGCACCGAGGCCGACGGCCTGGCCGCGGGACCGCTCGAGATCCCGCTCGATGTCGGAAGCCTCGACGTCGAGGTCGCGGCGCCGATGTTCGAGGCCCTCCATCCGTCGCCGCAGATTGCCGCCCCGTTCCCGAGCCACCATGGCGATACGCTGCAACCGCTCGAGCGTCGTCTCCAAGCGGGCGGCGGCGGTCGTGTCGCGGTCCAGGGCCTTGCCCATATCGCCGGCGGCTGCCGCGAGATCTCCGAGCGACTCGTCGATCGACTCGAGGCGAGCGGTCGCCGTCTCGGCGGCCTTCTCGGCCGTAGCCTGCTCGCGACCGAGATGCTCGAGGCGGCCCCGGATGGCGCGCAGCCGTTCGCCCCCCAGCCAGAGCCGCAGCGCGCGCCACTCGGCCTTTGCCTCGTCGTACCGTTCTGCCGCCCTCGCCTGACGGCGCAGGGGACGCATTCTCCGCTGTTGCTCGGCGAGCAGGTCCTCGAGGCGCTGCACATCCACCTCGGTGGCCTCGAGCCGACGGAGGGCCCGATCCCGTCTCTGCCGGTGCTTGATGACCCCGGCCGCCTCCTCGATCACGGCCCGGTGCTCCTCGGGACCGGCGTTGAGGATGCCCTCCACCCTGCCCTGTCCGACGATGACGTGTTGGTGCCGCCCGATCCCACCGTCGGAGAGCAACTCCTGGATATCGAGCAGCCGGCAGGGTGTTCCGTTGATTTCGTAGTCGGAGGTACCGTCGCGATGGAGACGCCGGGTGACGGTGATCTCCGGCAGATCGAGGGGCAGACGGCGGCTCTCGTTGTCGAAGGTGAGCGCGACCTCGGCTCGTGCCGTCGCAGAGCGCAGCGCAGTCCCCGCAAAGATGACGTCTTCCATTCGTTCACTGCGGAGCGCGCTCGCAGCCTGGGTGCCCATCACCCATGCGATGGCGTCGACGATGTTCGACTTCCCGGTCCCGTTGGGGCCGACGATCACCGTCACCCCCGGCTCGAACACGAGCCGGGTCCGGTCGGCGAACGACTTGAAGCCGACGAGCGAAAGCGTCTTCAGATGCACCGGTTTGCCCAGGCTATCACCCGAGAATCACACGGCTGGGATTCAGCGAACGACACGAAAACCCTCGAGACCCCCCGGGTCCACGGCTTCGACCGAGACCGAGGCGACCACCGATCCGATCGGTCCCCGGCTCAGCCAATCGAGCATCGCTTCGACCACGTTGGGTGGTCCCTCGACATGGGCCTCGACCGAGCCGTCGGAGCGGTTGCGAACCCATCCGGCGATGCCGAGCCGGACGGCCTCGTCTCGAGTCGCCCAGCGAAACCCGACTCCCTGCACGATCCCCTCGACCACGATCTTCCTGGCAATCATCTACTCCCCCAGCAAGAGCAGGTACGCATCGACGGTATCGCGGTGCTCGGGACAGAGGAAGCTCACCGCCGATCCCAACACCGCGCCGGTGAGGAGCCCCTCGGGCTCCGACACCACCCCGCGCGTCGAGAGATCGCTCACGCTCGTGCCGGTGACACCGAAGAGGGCACCGACCTCGGCGAGCACCGCATCCTCGGCGTTCCCCCCGTACGCCAGAGTCAGGCAAATCACGGCACCTGCATCCAAGACCCGATCGGTCTCGATCTCGAGGTCGAGCTCGGCCGCCGCACTCAGCGCCGCTCCGACGAACTCCTCGACCGCAGCCTCGGCACCCGATCGAGCCGCGTCGGGACAGAGCTGGCCGATCCCCTCGCCGATGACCACTGCGAGGATCTCATCGTCGGCCGAAGCGCCGCCGGGAGCGTCGGCGACCATCTCGGCGATCCCCGGCTCGGGAGCGAGACCGGCGGTCAGGTCGTCGCAGGCCCCCAGGATCAGCTCCGCCAGCCAGTCGTCGCCAAAGTCCTGGAACCGGGTGCCGATGAGCGCTCGTCCCGCCGAAGCCGCGAAGTCCTCCGCCGCCACCCACCCGGCATCGGTCGTGTTTGCGGCGGTGGCGGAGCAGGCAGCCGTCACCATCACGATCACCGTTGCGACCAACCGGTGCATCAGCGCTGGCACGATGGACACCAGTGGGTGGAACGCTGACGGATCACCGCCCGCTCGATTGCGCCGCCGCAGACCCGACACGCCTCCCCCGTCCGCCCGTACACGGCCAACCGGCCGAGATAGGCGCCGGCCCGATCGTCGGGCAGCAGATAGGCCAGATCGTCGAGACTGGTGCCTCCGTGACGCACCCCTTCCGCCAGCACCGGGACGACCGAATCGCGAAGGGCCTCGACCTCCCCGAGAGTCAGCGACCCGGCCGGCCGGTTCGGAGCCACCCGCGCCCGGAACAGGATCTCGTCGGCGTAGATGTTGCCGATTCCCGCCACGAAGCCCTGGTCGAGGAGCACTGCCTTGATCGCAACGGACCGATGCGAGAGCCGCTCTGTCATGACGGCCGCCTCGGGAAGGTCGTCGAGGGCATCCGGCCCGAGAGCCCCGAGCGACGAGACTTCGAGTTCGCCGGGCGTGAACACCGCCATGAACCCAAAGGTCCGGGGATCGATCATCCTCACCTCCGACCCGCCTCTGATGCGGACGATCACATTGGTGTGCCGGGGCTCCGGGGAACCCGGCGACGCAACGGACAACCGGCCCGACATGCCGAGATGCGTCACCCATGTCAGATCGCCGCGCAGCGAGGCGAGCAGGAACTTGCCGTGTCGATCGAGGGTCGTGACCCGCCTCCCGGTCAAACGCGACGCGAAATCCCCCGGTCGTTCCTGCCTCCGCACCATCCGTTCCCTGCGAACGGTGACCGAATCGATCGTGGCGCCGACGAGGACCGGAGCCAGATGACGCCGGGTCGCTTCGACCTCGGGAAGTTCAGGCACGGTTGCGCAACTGCTCCAGGGCCCGCCGAGCCGCATCCTGTTCTGCACGCTTCTTCGACGAGCCGGAGCCGGAGCTCACCACCTCGCCGCCGATGCGCACCTGGGCGGTGAAGGTCATGGCGTGGTCGGGGCCCTCCCCTTCGACCTCGTATTCGGGGACTCGGCCGTCGCGAGCGAGGACCTCCTGGAGGCGTGTCTTGTAGTCGAGGCGGCCGGGAGCGTCGGCCCGGGCGGCCAGGAGCTCACCCCAGCGTTGGCGCACCAGGCGGCGGGCGGCGTCGAGACCTCCGTCGAGAAACACGGCTCCGAGCACCGCCTCCATGGCGTCGGCGAGGATCGAGGCCTTCGATCTCCCGCCGGAAGCCTCCTCCCCTTTCCCCAGGAGGAGAGCCTCGCCGAGGCCCAAGCCCCGGGCCACCGCAGCCAGGGAAGCTTCATTGACCACGGCGGCTCGCACCTTGGCCATCTCCCCTTCGCTGAGATCCCAGGAGCGATAGAGCTCTTCGGCCACCGTGAGGCTGAGCACCGCATCGCCGAGGAATTCGAGGCGCTCGTTGGTGACCTCGCCCTCGTACTCCGAGGCGAAGGACCGATGGACGAGCGCCAGGCGCAACAGCGCTGCGTCCGCAAACCGGTGTCCGAGCCGCAATTCGACGGCGTCGAGATCGTCAGCCACGCAGCCCCTCCTCGATCAACCCGGGGAGACCCCGCTCGGCTCCCTCGGCGGCCATGAAGAGGGCGTTGGCGATGGCGAGTCGTGACGATGAGCCATGGGCAATCACGACGGTGCCGCGGACACCGAGGAGGTGGGCCCCGCCGTGCGTGTCGGGATCGACCCGTTCCCGGAGCGCCAGGAGGCCGGGCAGGACCACGCCGGCAGCCTCCTGGAACGCCGGGTCTTCGTTGGATGACAGGACCTCGAGCACGAGACCAGCGATGGCGCGTGCCGTGCCTTCGGCGCTCTTCAGCACGACGTTGCCGGTGAACCCGTCGGTGACGATGACATCGACGGAGCCCGTGCCGAGCTCGCGGCCTTCCACGTTGCCGACGAAGCGAATCGGGAGATCGGCGAGCAGCAGGTGCGCTTCCCGCTCGAGGTCGCGCCCCTTGCCGGCCTCCTCGCCGATGTTGAGCAGACCGACCCGGGGTTGCTCGATCCCGAGATAGACACGGGCGAGCATCGACCCCATCACCCCGAATTCGGCCAGATGTCGCGGCTTGACGTCGATGTTCGCTCCGGCATCGAGCACCACCATGGGCGCGGTGAGCGGCAAGATCGTGGCGATCGCCGGCCGGGAGACACCCTCGATCCGCCCGATGACGATGGCGGCTGCTGCCAGCGCGGCACCGGTGGAACCGGCGGAGACCATCCCCGCCACCTCGCCCGAGGCGACCAATCGGGCAGCGATGGTGACCGATGCCCCCTTCTTGACCCGGATCGCCGTCGCCGGGTCTTCATGCATCTCGATGTGCTCCGGAGCGTGGACCACCGGGAGATCGGCATCGATCTCGGCGAGGATCGGCCGGAGACGGGCCTCGTCACCCGCCAGCACGACCTCGATGCCGCGACGAGCCGCGTCGACGGCTCCGAGCACGGTCTGTCGCGGCGCGTGGTCGCCGCCCATGGCGTCCAGGACCACGCGGGCGGCCACGGCGTCAGCTCTCGGTGAGCACCTCCCGGCCCCGGTAGGTACCGCACTCGGGGCACACCCGATGCGGGAGCTTGGCGGCATTGCACTGCGGGCACCGGGAGGTGCGAGGCCGATCGACCTTCCACTGAGCTTTCCGCCGCCGGGTCCGGGAGCGGGACATCTTCTTCTTCGGGACCGCCATGGGCGCCTTTCTACGGCTCGAGTATGTCGCGGAGCGCTGCGAACGGGGATTCGGGATCCTCGTCGTGCCCCGGGCAGGCGCCCGTATTCAAGTCGGCTCCACACGAAGCGCAAAGTCCCAGGCAGTCGGATCGACAGGTCGGGGACAGCGGCAGGGCCAGCACCAGGGCATCGCGCAACATCGGCTCGGTGTCGGCGATCTCGCCGTCGAGCCGATAATCCGTGTCGTCATCCCTCGCGATCAACTCCCCGACCTCGATCGTGATCTCCTCCGACCACTGCATCGTGCACCGGTGGCAGGTGTGCACCACGGTGGCCTGCAACCGACCGGCCACGTAGACGCCCCCGCCGACACCATCGAGGGTCAGTTCGCCGTTGAGCGGCACGGTGGGATCGACGGCACTCAGCTCGACACCCCATGAGACCGAAGCCGCGAGAGGCTCCCGTCGCCTCCGACCGGGATGGCGGAGCAGATCGGACACGCCGATGCGGAAGGGAGACTGGTTGGCGGGCACAAGCGGATTGTATCGATGCGCTGCCGCAGCGCGGCTAGGCGTCTTCCCCGGGGAACCGGGTCCGGGCCTGGTGCAACTCGGCCCTGGATCGGCGGACCTGAGCCAGCAGATTGGCGAGGACCGCCTCGGTTTCCTCGAGCGCCTTCTCGCTGTAGTCCTCGGCTTCCAATCGGATCCGAGTGGCGTCACCCTCCGCCCTTCGGATCACGGCATTGGCCTCCTCCACCGCCTCCCTGACGATGTAGGACTCGTCGACCAGTTCCTCGGATCGGATCCGGGCACTCTCCAGCATCTCGCGCGCCTTCTCGTTGGTGCGGCTCACGAAGGCATCCCGCTCCCGAACCATCCAGCGAGCGGCTCGCATATCGTCGGGGAGGTCGTCCCGCAATCGGTACAGCATGTCGAGCAGCTGCGAACGATCGAGCATCACGTTGCTGGACAGGGGCACGGTGCGAGCCCCTTCCACGGCGAGGATCAACTCATCGACGAGTTCCAGCAGCTCCCCCAGCCGCGGAGGGATCGGGAGTTCTTCCTTGGCTTCCTCGGGCTCCTCACTCATTCCCACCTCGCCTTGAGCGCCGCCGCCACCGGCTTCGGCACCAGTTCGTCGATCGAGCCACCGAGCCGCGCTACTTCCTTGACGAGCGACGAGGAGAGGTAGCCGAGGGCCGGTTTGGTGGCCACGAACATCGTCACGATCCCCGAGAGATACCTGTTCATCTGGGCGAGCTGCAGTTCGTAGTCGAAATCGGTCATAGCCCGCAGGCCCTTCACGATCACATCCGCACCGACCTCGGAAGCGAAGTCGACGAGGAGCCCGTCGAACGCAGCCGTCTCGATGTTGGGCCACTCGGCGCAGCTCTCCTCCAGCAGGGCAACGCGCTCCTCGGAGGTGAAGAGCGACTGCTTCGAGGGGTTGCTCACGACGGCGACGACGACCCGGTCGAAGATACCGGCGCAGCGGGAGATCACATCGACGTGGCCGTTCGTCGGCGGGTCGAAGGATCCGGGCACGAGGGCGGTGATCAACCGACTTCCTCCTTCACCATTCGGGTGATCCCGGAATCCCCGTAGCGCCGGCGATCGACGACGGTGCATCCGTCCGGTGCCGCCACCGGCTCGGTATCGGCTCGCCGATGGAGCACGATCACACCGCCGTCGGTCGCCAAGGCTGCGACGAGACCGAGAACCTGCTCCAGGGACGCTAGCGACAGCTCATACGGGGGGTCAACGAACACGAGGTCGAAGGCGTCGTCGGTTCGCCGGAGATAGTCCAGGACGTCGGCGGCCACGACTTCGCCCCCGAGACCGATTGCAGCGACGTTGGCGCGCAAGGCCGTGAGCGCCGGGCGGGCCCGTTCGACGAAGACCACCCGGGCTGCACTCCGGCTGAGGGACTCGAGGCCGAGGCTTCCGGTGCCGGCGTACAGATCGAGAACCCGGGCTTCCCGCACCGCCGGACCCAACATCGAGAAGAGGGCCTCCCTGACCCGGCCGGTCATGGGACGGGTCGCCAGACCCGGTGGGGTCGCCAGTCGCCTCCCCTTTGCAGAACCGGCGATGATCCTCATGAGATGAACAACCATTCGGCGGCGTCGCCCAACAGTGCCCGGACCTCGTCGAGGACGGCCGGCCGGTCGTCCAGGTGCGGATCGGAGGCCACCATCTCGAAGGCGATCCGCCGGGCTTCGACGAGCAGGTCCGTGTCACGCAGGATGTCGGCGAGCCGGAGATCGGCCGCCCCCGCCTGTCGCGCACCGAAGACGGTCCCCTGGCCTCTGATCCGCAGGTCCTCCTCTGCGAGCCGGAATCCGTCGGTGGTCGCCAGCATTGCCGCGATGCGCTGCTCCCCCTCGGGGGTGGTCGGATCGGCGACGAGCACACAGATGCCGGGATGTTCCCCTCGTCCGACGCGACCTCTCAACTGGTGGAGCTGGCTGAGCCCGAAGCGATCGGCGTCCTCGATCACCATGACGGTGGCGTTGGGAATGTCGATGCCCACCTCGATCACCGTGGTGGCGACCAGCACGTCGACGTCCCCGGCCCGCATCCTCGCCATGACGGCTTCCTTGTCGGCCGATTTCATCTGCCCGTGCAGCAACTCGACGCTGAGATCGGCGAATACCTTGCCGAACCGCTCGTACTCCTCGGTCGCCGACGCCACCTGCAGCTTCTCGCTCTCCTCCACGAGGGGGCACACCACGAAGGCCTGCCGACCTGCCGCGACCTCGTCCCGAATGAGGGGGTAGCTCTCATCGACCGTCGGCGCGGCGATCGTCCGCACCGGGACCCGACCGGTCGGCATCTCGTCGAGCACCGAAACGTCGAGATCCCCGTAGAGAGTCATCGAGAGCGTTCTCGGGATCGGGGTCGCGGTCATGATGAGGAGATCCGGTGTCGGCCCGGTCGCCTTGTCCCGGAGTTCCACTCTCTGATGCACCCCGAAGCGATGTTGCTCGTCGACGACCGCCACCCCCAAGCGATCGAACGCCACCCCCTCCTGGATGAGCGCATGGGTTCCCACCAGCACATCGATCGTGCCGTCCCGCACCGCTGCGATCGTGCTCTCCCGATCCGCAGAACTCGAGGTGAGGAGCGCCATCCGCACCCCCACGAGCGCCGCCAGCGGGGCCAGGCCGAGGAAGTGCTGTTCGGCGAGGACCTCGGTGGGCGCCATCACCGCCCCCTGGTAACCCCCCTGGACCCCCGTCAGGAGCGCGGCCATGGCCACGACGGTCTTGCCGGACCCCACCTCGCCCTGAAGGAGCCGGTGCATCGGGTGGGGCGAACCCATGTCCGTTCGGATCTCGGCGATGGCCCGCTGCTGGGCCCCGGTCGGTTCGAAAGGGAGCGCTTCCAGGAATGCCCCGACGAGCGCGGCATCCACGGTGTGCGCGATGCCCTGGGCCTCCCGGATCTGGGCGTGCTTCTTGAGGGCGAGGGCGATCTCCAGCCGGAACAGCTCATCGAACACCAGCCGCCGGCGAGCCGCCTCGGTATCCCCCATCTCCTCGGGGAAATGGATGCCGGCGAGAGCAGCGTCGCGATCGAGGAGCCGCTGATCCTCGACGAGGTCCCGGGGCAGCGGATCCTCGATCGGACGCGAACGGCGAAGGGCGTTGGCGATCATCTGCTCCAGCCGCCACGAGGCGACACCGGCCAGCGAGGGATAGACGGGCACGATGCGACCCGTCCTCCGGTGTCCGCCGCGGCCGACCACGTCGACGACCGGCGATTTCATCTGGAGTCGGCCGCGATACCGCTCGAGCTTCCCCGAGAGGGCCACCTCGGTGCCGGCCGTGAGTTGTCGTTCCCTGAAGGGCTGGTTGAAGAACGTGGCCCATACGACTTGGGGGCTCGAGGCGGTGGCGACCCACTCCTCCGCCCGGCGACGGGAGGGGAAGGACATCAGCGGGAGTTCCTCGCCGTGCCTCGGCACGGCGATCCAGACCCCTGCTTCTTCCCGCACCTCGTAGTTCGTGACATCCTGGGCGACCTGGACCTCGACGATCGTCAGACCGCGCCGCACCCGCCGGATCGTCGACCCGCGTACCGACCCGATGACGGTCACCTCGCGATCGGTTGGGGCCCCGGCCAGGTCCACCACCAGTGACCGATCGACGTACCGCCGGGGAAAGTGGAAGAGGAGGTCGCCGACGCTCTCCATTCCGGCTTCACGCAACTTCGGTCCGAGCCGATCACCGACACCCTTCACTCGTTCGATCGGAATCGAGGCGAGGTAGGCGAGGTCGCGGCCGCTCACTCGGCTCCGATGAGGTAGGGGTAGAGCGGTTGACCCCCGTCGATCACATCGATCCCGACACCGGGTCTCTGCTCCCCGAGCCATGCCCGCCCCGCCGCGGTCACCTCGGGATCCGCGCCTTCACCGGTGATGATCGTCACCACCTCCGCCTGCTCGTCGACGACGCCGGCGAGGAGTCGGACGAGCGCCCGCTGCAGCGCGTCCCGTGTGCGCTGGGAATCCCGATCCCTTCCGTCGAGGAGGCGCCGGAGCCGATCGAGGATTCGGACGAGACGCCCGGTCCCGGCGATCACCTCGACCCGCCCATCGATGAGACCCAGCCAGTCGCCCTTGGCAATCGCCCCGGCCGGGGTGCGGGCATCGCGCACGGCCCGAGTCAGCTCCCCGGTTCGCACGTCCTCGGCGGCACCGGTCATGGCGGCGGCGACGTCCGCCGGATCTCCCTCGATCGTGTAGGCGAGGAGAGCGGCGATGCCCTGAGGGATCGAGCGGGTCGGTACGACGTGAACGGCCTTGGTGGTGAGGGCATCCACCTCCTCGGCGGCGGGGGCGACGTTCTTGTTGTTGGGAAGGATCACGACCGTCTGCGCCGGCACCGCCTCGACCACACCGAGCAGATCGCCGACCGAAGGGTTCATCGTCTGCCCTCCGACGACCATCCCCTGGGCGCCGTAGTTGCGGAACAACTCGATCAGGCCGGGGCCGCTGGCCACCGCAACCAATCCGATGGCCGCCTTGGCGAATTCGGGGAGTGGCTCAAAACGGTCATCGGGTTCGTGAAAGCCGATCTCGGCCGCCTGTTCGAGGAGATCTGTCACCTTGATGCGCCGCGGCGTCCCGACGGCGATGCCCGCTTCGATCGCCCCGCCGATTTCGTCTGTGTGAATGTGGCAGTTCCAGGTCCCGCCTCCCCCGACGACGACGATCGAGTCACCCATCGCGGACCACGAATCCCGAAGCCGGTCGCCGGCATCGTCGGATCCGTCCAGCAGGTACATGACCTCGTAGCGGAGGTCGCCGACCGAGTCATCCCCGCCGCCGACGAAGACCTGACCGGCGGCGGCTCGGAAGATGTCGTCGGGAAGCACGATCTCCTCCCCGGTGACTTCCTCGACGAAAGCGGCCAGAAGCAACAGCAGTCCGGCGCCGCCCGCATCGACCACCCCGGCCTCCTTGAGCACCGGGAGCAGTTCGGGAGTGGCCTCCAGAGCCTTCTCGGCGCGTCGATAGACCCGTCGAAGGAGATCGGCGAGGCTCTCGCCCTGCGGGGTTTCGGTCTCCTGAGCGGCGGCGGCGGCCTCTCGCAACACGGTGAGAATCGTGCCCTCGACGGGCCGCCCGACCGCCTCGTAGGCGGCGATCGACGCCTTCTCGAGGGCTTCGACGAGCTGGGTGCGGTCGACCAGATCCACGGCGCGGAACACGTCGGCGAGACCGCGGAGGATCTGGCTGAGGATGATCCCGCTGTTCCCCTGGGCCCCCATCAGCGAACCGTGCGCAATGGCCTTGGCCAAATCCGCCATGCTCTCGGTGCCATCGGCTTCGGCGACGACCGCTTCCACCGTGAGGGTCATGTTCGTGCCGGTATCGCCGTCCGGAACCGGGTAGACGTTCAGGCGATTGAGGGCGTCGCGATGCTCGCGCAGCCTGATGAGGTAGCGATGCAAGACCTTCTTCAGGTCTTGGAAGCGGAGCGTCGGGAGTGGTGGCGCCACAGCGTGGGGAGTATACGGCGGACGATCTGGCGCATCCGTCCTCCGGTGCTATCCTTCCGGCCGCTCGTCAGGAGGTTCCTTCCACCGTGTCGTACCGCTGTGAGATCTGCGGCAAGGGCCCGTGGGTCGGCAAGCAGGTCAGCCACTCCCACCGGCGCACCAATCGCCGCTGGCTGCCCAACATCCAGCGCGTCCGGGTCCGCGATGGGAGCAATTCGCGCCGTATTCGCGTGTGCACCTCGTGTCTCAAGGCGGGCAAGGTCGAGAAGGTCTGATCGTGCAGGGCGTCGTCAAGGTGTACGACCCCGAAACCGGATACGGCGTCATCGTTCGCGAGGATGACGGGACCGAGATCCTCCTTCGACCCGGTTCGCTGGCGGGAAGCATCTTCCGCACCCTCCGTCAGGGCCAACGGATCGTCTTCGAGGTCGAGAGCGACGGGGAGCAGGCCTTCGCCGGCAACGTTCGCATTGGATCCGACGGGTCGTAGCGGGCCGAGGTGCGATCCCGAGGATCGGTGTGGTCGGGTAGAGTCCGCCTCGGTCAATCCGCGAAGGAGTGAAGGTGGTCGAAGCCTACGTGCTCATCCAGACCGAGGTCGGCAAGGCGGCTCAGGTCGCCGGTGAGGTCGAGAAGATCCCCGGCGTACGCGCCGCCGAAGCGGTTACGGGCCCCTACGACGCGATCGTCCACGCAGAGGCCGACGACGTCGACTCGCTCGGCAAGCTCGTCGTCGCCCGGATCCAGTCCGTGGAGGGCATCACCCGCACGCTCACCTGCCCCGTCGTCAAGCTCTGAGCGCCGCCGCCCCGCAGGGCTCCACCGGCCCCCATCGGCGCGGATTCACCGCTCCAATGCCAGGGTCACCAGTTCGTCGCAGAGATCCGGATACGGCATCCCCGAAGCGGCCCACATCATCGGGAACATCGACTTTGGGGTGAAACCCGGCATGGTGTTGACCTCGTTCAGGATGAACCCGCGGCCACCTGCCTCGTAGAAGAAGTCCACGCGAGCGAGCCCGGCGCCCTCGACGACCTCGAAGGCCCGGCATGCCAGCCGGCGAACGGTCGCTTCGGCGGCCCCGTCCAGGGCCGCAGGAACGATGAGCTCGGTGGCATCGTCCTGGTACTTGGCCTGATAGGTGTACCAACCGTCGCGCACCACGATCTCACCGGGAACCGATGCCCGAGGGCCCTGGAGCACGGCGACTTCGATCTCCCGACCGGTGATCTCAGGCTCGACGACGGCCTTCGGTCCGTGTCGGAACGCCTCCTGAAGCGCGTCCTTGACGCCCTCCACGTCGACGGCCCGGCCGATACCGACCGAGGAACCGAGGGCGGCCGGCTTGGCGAACACCGGGAGCCCGATCTCATCGACGAGTTCCTCGATCACCTCTCCCGGATCGTCCTCGAACTGGGAGCGCCGCACGACGAAGAAAGGGGTGATCGGGATGCCGGCCTCGCGGAAGAGCCGCTTGGCGACGTCCTTGTCCATGGCGGCCGCTGAGCCGAGGACCCCGGATCCGACGTAGGGCTTGCCCGCCATTTCGAACATGCCCTGTACCGTCCCGTCCTCCCCGTAGGGACCGTGGAGAACGGGAAAGGCCACGTCGAATCGGATCGTGCCTCCGGGGCCCCGAATCATCCCTCCCGGGACCTCGAAGACCACGTCCGGTCCCTCGGCCTTCAGCGGCTCGAGGCTGGGGTCGGCCGCGTGCCATCCACCGTCTCCGTCGATCCCGATGGGGACGGCTTCGTGTCCCTTCTCGGCGAGGGCGGCCATGACGGCGACGGCGGAGACGCATGAGACCTCATGTTCCGCCGATCGACCGCCGAAGAACACAGCAACACGAGCCACGACCGGAGATTACCAAGTGAGTTCGCGAGCTCAGGGGGCCGCATGAGGCCCATCGCGCCGAGATTCAGGGTGTGGGCGGTTCGGATCGCCATTGCCCTGATGTGGATCGGCCTCGCGCTGATTGCCTGGGACCGCTTCCGAGATCAGGAGCGATTCGAGGCCGTGTACCTTCCCCTGGCGATCGCCGTCGTCGCGACGATGGTCCTCAGCGTTCTCCCGTGGTCGCGGCTCCTCCGCACCTCGCTCGGCGATGCCGTGATCGTGGTCTGGCTGACGGCGATGGTGGGCCTCCTGGGGGTGGCCCCCGACCTGGACATGGGCCCACCGGTGCTGGGCCTCCACCTCGGTTTGGCCGTGTTCGCCGGGATGATGCTGCCCCGATCGGCGGCCGCCGTGGTCGTCGCCGGCTCAGTGGGCGCCTACGTGTTCGCGTCGCTCCGGTCCGAAATCACGATCGGGCTCGGCGACGCCGCCGGCATGATCGGCATCACGAGCCTGGGCATGCTGGCGGCGATCGTCGCCGAGGAGCTGGAGACCCGTATCCGAAGGGAGTCGCTCACGATCCGGGACCTGCGTCGCGAGGAGGGTGTTCTGATTCAACGCGAGGCAGAGCTCGAGCGCGCCTACGCGGTGCTCCGCAGCATCGCAGCCGGCAGCACGCTGAGCGAAGTGGTCCCCGAGATCCTGCGCAGGGCCGCCGAGTCGGTGGCGGCGAGAGTCGGCATGGTCTTCGCCTATAGGCCCGAGGAGCAGGCCCTCGAGTTGCTCCAACCCTCCTGGTCGGCTCTCGGCGACACTGCGGTGGACCGACCCAGCATCCTGCCTCTGACCGAACACGGCGTCGCTCAACGGGTGTTCGTCGAGGACGTCCGGGCGGTCGTGAACACCCTCGAGAGCTCGGCCGACGCCTGGGGCGATCTCGTCGGTGGGTACCGGCTCCACAATCTCATTGCGAGCAAACTCCGCATCGAGGATCGAGATGTGGGGGTACTGCTCCTCGCCAACCGCATCACAGGCGACTTCGATGACCGCGATGCCGAGATCCTGGAGTCCCTGGCCGCCCCGGCCGCGTTGGTCCTGGATCACATCTCCCGCTATCAGGAGGCCCGCGAGACCTCGGAGCGGATGGCCGAACTGGCCGAACTCAAATCGAACTTCGTCTCGGTCGTCAGCCACGAGCTCCGCACTCCGCTCACCTCGATCATCGGCGGACTCAAGACGGCCCTGCGGCCGGAATTCGCCCATCCGGATCCCACGATCCGATCCCTCCTGGAATCCGGAGCGAAGCAGGCCGATCGTCTCAACATGCTCATCGAGGATCTTCTGGTGATCTCGCGGGTGGACAACCGGGCCATCCCGGTGCGCCCGGAGATCGTCGACGTGCGGGACCTCATCAGGAGTGCGGTCGGAGACGTGCCCGGCTCCGGGCAACTGGTGACGGTTCGCCTCGCCCCGACGCTCTCCCAGGTCACCCTGGATCCGACCCACACCAGGCGTGTGCTCATCAACCTGCTGGCCAACTCCGTGAAGTACGGGGAGGGATCCCCGATCGAGATCGTGATACGGCCGGAAGCCGGCGGTCTCTCACTGACTGTGGCCGACCACGGCCCGGGGCTCCCCTTCGAAATGCGGGATCGGGCGTTCGACTCTTTCACCCAGTTGAATCGCAAGTCCGTCGATGCCAAAGGGGGCGTGGGGCTCGGTCTCGCCATCTCGCGGGGGCTCGTGGAGGCGATGGGCGGAACGATCCGCTACGAACCGACCCCGGGCGGCGGAGCCACCTTCAAGATCCGGGTGCCGCAGCTCAAGCCCGTCTCGCGGGAGTCGTCGGCCGCAGTCGCCTAGGCCTCATCCCCCGACCCGGCGGCGACGGCGTGAAACCCGCCGTCCACGTGGATCACCTCTCCCGTCGTCATCGGGCACCATTCAGACAGCAGCACCGCGACCATCCGAGCCACGGCATCGGGGTCACCGACGTCCCAGCCCAAGGGAGCCCTCTCCGACCAGACCTCCTGGAACCGGGCGAAGCCGGGAATCGATTTGGCGGCGACGGTGCCTAGGGGTCCGGCCGACACCGCGTTCACCCTGATGCCGTCGGCCCCCAGGTCCCGGGCGAGATACCTCGTCACCGATTCCAGGGCCGATTTGGCGACCCCCATCCAGTCGTAGGCGGGCCAGGCCTGGGTGTTGTCGAAGTCCAGCGTCACCAGGGCTCCCCCGCCCGCCTTACGGAAGAGTGGGAGGAGGCCGACCGCCAGGGTCTTGTACGAGAACGCAGAGGTCAGGAAGGTGGTCGCCGCACTGTCGGCGGGCGTCTCGAGGAACCGCCCTCCCAGGGCATCCTCGGGGGCGTACGCAATGGCGTGCAATGCGCCGTCGATCCCGCCCCAACGCCGATCGAGCTCGGAGACCAGCTCCCGCATGTCGGCGTCGCTGGTGATGTCGAGCTCGAGTACGTCCGGCGGTCGCGGCAGGCGCCGTGCCGAGCGTTCGGTGAGGCTGCGGGCCCGCCCGAATCCGGTGAGCACGACCTCGGCTCCCTGCTCCTGGGCGACCCGGGCGCTGTGCCAGGCAATCGAATCATCCGTGAGGACACCGGTCACCAGAAGGCGCTTCTCGTTCAGAATCACTGATTCTCCTCGGAAGGCGTCATGGTAGGAGACCGGGCACTCAGCCGCCCGCGTTGGCCCACGCCCGCAGGCCGAGGCCCATCACGAAGAGGAGCATGAGTCCCCAGGTCACCGCAGGCCGTCGGGCGATCTGAGTCCGGAAGATGTAGGCGAACGCGAAGGTGATCACGATCACGATCCCGTAGAACACGTGAAAGTCGTCGCCGGGTTCCTTGCCCTGCTGCAGGAGGATGAGACCGAGGGCCACCTCGAGCAGCATCGCCCCCGCTCCGGCCCCGAAGACCCACCGGGACACGACGGTCACCGGGCGACGGGCCACGGCCAGCGCCAGCCCCCACGACCCAGCCAGTCCGGCGAGCGCCACCGCAACGTACGCCCATGATTGATGGAGACCGTGCACTGCCAAGACGCTAGCGGGGACGGGTCACCCTCACCGTCTGGGCCTCGAGGTGTTCGACCAGGATGGCGCCCTCGAGATGGATGGCGACCCCGTGAGCTCCCCCACCGACCGAAACCTCGCCCATCGCCCCGATACCCTCGTCGGCGATGACAGGGAGGCGGGTCCGTGAACCGAACGGGGTGATGGCTCCCCGCGGATAGCCGGTCACCGCCAGGGCATCATCGGCGTCGGCGAGCGAGACCCGGGTGACCCCCAAGTGAGCCCGCAGCCGGGGCCAGTCGATCACCCGGTCGCCCGGTACCAGCACGAAGAGGTAGTCGTCGTCTCCCCGCCGGATCACCAACGTCTTGATGATGCGATCGACGGCGATTCCCCGCTTCGCCGCCGCCTCGTCGAGGTCGCGCACCCGGCCGTAGGTGACGACCCGATGGGCGAGACCGGCGGCGGTCACTGCAGCGATGGCCGGCGTCTCCATAGCCGAGCAGGTTAGGGGGCCGACCGCGCTCCGCCTGCAGTCCGCAGCACCGAGGAGAGGACGACCGTGGCCTGAGCCGGTTGCTCAGGCGTCGTCGTCCAGGAGCGACTGCTTCTTGGCCTCGTATTCGTCGCGATCGAGGAGGCCGTCCTTGAAGAGCTGTGCCAGCCGCTCCAGTTTGCTCACCGAGTCCGATCCGGGTCCGGCGCCGCTCAAGGACTTCGACCGGTCTTCCCGTACTCGATAGAGCAGGCTCTGGAACTCCTCGGGGCTGGGGATGTCGCCGAACCGGCTCTGACCCATCTCACCCGCTGATTCGATGAGGAGATCGCCCGACCGCAGGACCCGTTCGAGGATCGTCTGGCTGAACGAGACATCGTTGATGTTCTCGAGAGGCATCTCGAGACCCTTTCGGGCCAACACGCCCCGCCGGGTGATGAGGCGCTCGGTCGTGAGGATGTACCACGTGAACCACCACGAGATGAAGGGGTACAGCCCGAGCACGAAGAACCCCACCACCGCCGCCCCGGTGACGGCCCAATCGAAGATCTCCTGATCGGGCGGGAAGACCCACGTGAGTAGCACGGCGGCGCCCATGAGCACCGTCCACCCAAATGGAATGACCAGCAACCTCCAATGCGGTCGGAACTCTCGAACGATCTTCTCGCCGGTTGTGAGGAGGCGCTCCGGATAACCCATGGGATGAATCCTAGGACGGGCAGTCAGGTTCACAAGAGCGATTCGCATCTGCACGCGACGCTCGCGGATGGATGCGGAGTGGGACCTTTGCCCAGGGGCAACCAGCAGACCATGGCAAGATGCAGTCATCCACACCCGGAGGGGGAGATGAATCGGATCGTTGCCATCGTCTTGACCGTTGCCCTGGCCACAGCTGCATGCGGCAACGGCGGGCCATCCCTCTCCGAGGAGGCGAAGAACTGGTGCTCCCGGAACATGGACCTGCACGGGCAGGTCGGTATCGAACTCGGTGAGGCAGGGCAACCAGGTCTCACCTCAGACCCGTTCTACGCCGACGACTTCGAGTTCAGGTCCTTCGATTTCTACTGGACCGGGGATGCCGGATGGAATCGAGCTTGTGCCGAAGCGTTTGAGCGTTTCGGTGAGTCGGGGTGAACGCCCCAGCCGCACGTAGATACCTCACCAGACTTCGCCGATCACCTAACACGACCTTGCCCGCGCGCTCGCAGAACGGGGTAGTCAGGGCCGCGTTCTGCACGGTCCCGGAATCGGTGAGTACTGCGCTCAGTTCGTGTGTGTTCTTGAACAGGTAGGCACCCAATGCACTGGCGCTGACGTGTTTGGCCGACACGATCACGCGGGTGCTGACGTTGACCGCCTCTGCATTGTCGGACTCCGCGATCGCGTCCGGCGTCGGTCAGGCGACTGCGAAGAGGCGATCAAGAATCATGCGGCGTCTCGGGAATCCCGGGACGCCGCAGCGGACGGAACGCGGGAAACCCCGAGGGAGTTTCGGCCGAAGCCTCCGCCCTCTCGGGGTTCCCTTCCCGTCGGATCCGTTCCCTTGCGGGCCGGTTCCCCGGCGGGAGCCGAAGCGGCCTTGCGACCACTCCGATCCCTGCCTCGAGCGAACTCTCGGCGGGGCCGACTCCGACCCCGGCCGGCTCGGACCCGAAGGCCCGTGTCGCCCGTTCCTCCTTGCGGAGGAGGCCGTCGCCTCCGTCGTGCCGGTCTCCCGACTCGACGGTCCCGTCACGTTAGAGAGTCGACGGAGCGATCGCCCTCTCAGCCGCAGGTTCGTTTTCGCGACCGAACGCTTTGTTTCGCGGTTTCACCCGCCCCGCGCGGCCACTTCCCTGTCGAGCATGAGAAGTGCCGCCGGGTCGTCGGCGGCCATCGTGATGGCCTGGAGGAGTGCCCCCACCGAGGCCTCCTCTTCCGTCTGCTCGTCGATGAACCACTGCAACAGGGGAAGACTGGCGTAGTCGTCCTCGGCGACGGCCGAGCGATAGAGCTCGTGGATGGCGCCGGTCACCCGCTCCTCGCCGGCGAGGGCTTGTGCCATCGCACTCACCGGGGAATCGAACTCCGAGGCGGGCGCGGTGATGGCGCGCAACTCGACCGGAACCCCGCGGTCGAGGAGAAAGCGGCGGAACTTCTCGGCGTGCTCGAGCTCCTCCCGATACTGGACCTCCATCCAATGGGCGAAACCCGGGAGGTTCTCGCCCTCGAAGTAGGACGCAATGGCGAGATAGGAGTACGCCGCCGAGAACTCGAGTGCGATCTGTTCCTGAAAGGCCGAGAGAAGCCCGGCACTCATCGTCATGGTCACCTCTCCGTGTCCGCTCTCGGACTAAGGCTATCCCGCATGAGCACCGGGCCAAATCGGACACGGGAACCCGGGAGACGCGAGAACCCCGAGGAAGTCTCGGCCGAAACCTCAACCCCCTCGGGGTCTCTACCCTTCGTGGTGCGCCCCTTGCGAAGCGCTCCCCGGAGGGGAACCCGGCCACCAGGCCGAAACCCGGCTTTCGGGCCGTGGCCCCGGAGGTGACCCGAGTGAGCCCGAAGGCCCTCTCGGGCGTCTCCCTTTCGGGAGCCTCCTCCGAGGCCGCCTCCCCGTTTCCTTGCGGTCCCGAGGAGGAAGTGTTTGAACCATACGACGGCCGCGAGAGGGGCGTCAAGCGAGAACGCTGCTTTGTTTTCGCGTCTCATGCGAACTATTCGCGAGTCTGTCCGCGCCGGCACACCGCTCCCGTGACGTCACCGAACGGGGCCCGAATCACACCCGTGTCACTCCCTTGGGGTAAGGTCGCCCCATGCCACTCGAGACCCTGTCCCCGAGCCGGGCCGGAGATTTCAAGACCTGCCCGCAACTCTTCAAGTTCCGGGCTATCGATCGCCTCCCCGAACCGGCCACGGTCTTCCAGGCCCGGGGAACGACGGCCCACCAGGCGCTCGAGTGGCTTTTCGACATGCCGCCGGAGGAGCGCACCCCCGAGGCTCTCTTCGACCTGTTCCGACGGGCGTGGGCCGAACTGCGCACCACCGAGTACGACGGGTTGTTCGACGACGTGGAGGGGGAGCGGGCCTGGGGCGTGGAGAGCCTCGAGCTCCTCGCCAACTACTTCACCGCGGAGGATCCCCGGGGCATCGAGCCTCTCGATCGCGAACTCGACATGCTCGAGGAGATGGATGGGATCACCATTCGCGGCATCCTCGACCGGATGGAGGAAACCGAGGATGGCCGGCTCGTGATCACCGACTACAAGACGGGCAAGGCGCCGCCGGAACGGTATGCCCTCCCCGCCTTCTTTGCGCTCAAGATCTACGCGCTCCTCATCCGCCGACGGATGGAACGCACGCCCGACTCCGTCAAGCTGATCTATCTCAATGGCCCCACGGTCTACGAGATCCCCATCAACGATGCCCAACTCGATGCCGTCGACCGGCAGCTCCGGGCATTGTGGACGGCGATCGAGCGGGCCATCGATGAAGACCGCTTTCCGACCCGGGTGGGTCGCCTCTGCGACTGGTGTTCGTTCCAGGACATCTGTCCGGCGTGGGAGGACCGGGTGCCGGCCTTCGTGGGAACGCCGGAGCCGAGCGCCGCCGCGAGTCCCTAGGGACGAGACGCCCCCCGAGCTTCGCCGTCGTCGACACAGATCAGATCTGCCACCCGTTTCGGCGCCTCTCGGGAATCAGGGGACTCGTTCCCTCAGCGATCCCCGGTCCCGCCCGGGGATCCCGTCGGCACGGGACGGTCGACCTTACGGCGGTGACCCTTCCTCTGCCGGGGAGCGTCTCGAGACGCGTCACAGCGCCGCGATAGCGTACGCACATGGAGGTGCGCGTCGACCCCGGGGACTGGCCGGAGGCGATCGCACGGGCGTCGGGGCCGCAGCTCGTGGTGGCGGGACCGGGGACCGGCAAGACGGAGTTCCTCGTCCGACGGGCCCTCCACCTCATCGACGAAGAGCGGGTCGGGCCCGAACGCATCCTCCTGCTCTCGTTTTCGCGAAGAGGGGCGGCCGATCTGCGGACGAGGGTCACCGAGGGACTGGGCCGGTCGCTCACCAGAGTCAGCGCCTTCACCTTCCACGGCCTGGCTCACCGACTCCTGGAGGCGCACGACGCCGATGACCGCGGGGTGCCGCCGCTCCTCACCGGCCCGGAGCAGGTGGCCCTGGTCCACGAGCTCCTGGCCTCTGAGGACCCGGACTCCTGGCCGTTGCCCTACCGGGGCCTGCTCACCAGCCAGACCTTTGCCAACGAGGTGGCCGACTTCATCCTCCGCTGTGGCGAGCAGCTGATCGATCCCGAGGCGCTGGCCGTCCGGGCCACGGAGCGAGCCGACTGGCGGCGACTCCCCGCCTTTCTCGGCCACTATCAGACGGCACTCGAGGCGGCCCACCGGCTCGATTACGGCTCGCTGCAAACCAGGGCGGTGTCACTGCTCTCCCAACCCGGGGCCGCCGGCCGGGTCGCCGCGGAATACGACTACATCCTGGTCGATGAGTACCAGGACACCACGCTCGCCCAGGCCCGGATCCTCGAGTTGCTGTATCGCGAGCATCGCAACCTCACGGCGGCAGGCGATCCCTATCAGTCGATCTACTCGTTCCGGGGAGCCCGTCTCGGCAACATCGAGGCGTTCCCCACCGCGTTCCCCGACGCCGCGGGGGATCCGGCACGCCGTATCGTGCTGACCACGTCCTTTCGGGTTCCGGCCGAGATCCTCGATGCCGCAGTCAGGGTGACCGCCGGCGGACGATTGCCGGGCGCCGCGGGGCCGGTCACTCCGGCCGCAACCCGCGGCTCCGTCGAGACCTACGCCTTCGATCAGCAGACCCACGAGGCCGAGTGGATCGCCGCCACCCTGGAGCGCATTCATCTCAGGGAGCACACCCCGTACCGCCGTATGGCGGTACTGGTGCGCTCCAAGAACCCGTTCTTGTCCGAACTCTCCCGCTCCCTGGACCGGCGAGGCATCCCCCACGATCCCCCCGATGCGAGGCTCGTCGACCATCCGGCGGTGCGGGTCGTCCTCGACTGTGTCACCGCAGCCACACACGAGTCGGAAGCAGCGATGCGGCGGCTCCTCCTCGGGCCTCTGTTCCGCCTGCCGCTGTCGGCGATGCGGGAACTGCGCCGCCGCCGGTCGGCCGAGGACGCCGGTTGGCCCGATGTGCTCCGCAGCCTGGAGGGGGGCGGATCAGCCCTCGCCGGCCTGCTCGAGGATCCCTCCTGGGCCATCGAGATGCCGGCGGCCGACGGATTCTGGCACCTATGGTCGACCCTCCCGGCCTTTGCCGAGTCGGTCACAAACGACCGCTCCCGCGCCGATCGAATCGCTTGGTCCTCGTTGGCGCAGGTCTTGACGCGGCTCGGCGAACGAGACCCGCAGGCCACCCTGGCCGACTACGTGGCATTGAGCATCACCGAGGATTTCGAGGCGACACCGCTGCTGGAGTTCCACGCGCCTTCCGACGACCGCCTGGTGCTCACCACCCTCCACCAGGCCAAGGGTCTCGAGTTCGACGTCGTCGTGATCGCCGATGCCCGCGAAGGAGTCTTTCCCGACCTCCGGGCCCGCGAATCGCTGCTCGGCACCCGCCATCTCACCGAGATCCCCACGCCTCCCACCGAATACATCCGTTTTCGTCTCCAGGAGGAGATGCGCCTCGCCTACACCGCGATGACTCGCGCCACCCGACGGGTGATCTGGACCTGTACGACCGTCGGCTTCGAGGACGGTCGCGGGGTGCCGAGCCGTTTCCTCCCGCTCGTCGCGGGAGCCGACCGCATGGAGGATGCACTCTCGGATCCCGTCAGCGACCCGGTGCCGGCCACCCCGCTGGAGGCCGAGGCCTGGCTGCGGCGAACCATCCGTGATCCCGCCCATCCCGGTGCCCTCCGCCGTGCTGCGCTCGGAGCCCTGGTCACCGGTGGACCCTGGCGACCCCGAGCACCGATCACCTACGCAGGGGTCTTGGCTCGCGGGCCCGACACCGGACTGATCCCCCCCGACCCGGTGCTGTCGCCCAGCCAGGCGGACGCCTACCTCGACTGTCCCCGGCACTACGTGCTCGGCCGGAGGCTCCACATCGATGTGGGACGGTCCGTCTATCAGGAGCTCGGCAACCTGATCCACCGTGTTCTCGAAATGGTGGAGCAGCAGGCATCCGAGCGGGGCGATCCCCACGGAACGCTCGAAGACGCTCTCGCCACCCTCACCGATCATTGGGACCCCGTGCCGTTCGGTGATGGTCCCTGGGCGGCGGCGTGGCGGAGAAGGGCCGAGCGCCTGCTCACCCGCCTCTATTCGGCGTGGCCCGGAACGGGCCGGGTCATCCGGGTCGAACACGAGGTCACCGCTCTCATCGGGGACACGACCTGGCGAGGGCGCATCGACCGCATCGAGGTCGAAGAACGGGACGGCGCCACCCCGCTGGTGCGGATCGTGGACTACAAGACCTCCGGTTCCGCTCCTTCCGTCGCCGAGGTGGCTGCCTCGGTGCAGCTCGGCTTCTACTCCATGGCAGCGGCGACAGACCCCGAGATCGCCGCGCTCGGCGAGGTGGGCGCGGCCGAGTTCTGGTACCCGGGAACCCGCGCCAAGGGCATCACCGTGCGGACGTTCGATCCCGCCCATCTCAACGAGGTCTCCGACCTCCTCGCCGCAGCCGCCGCCGGCATCACCGGCGAGGACTGGAGGCCTCGTCCCGGCCCGCGATGTGACCGTTGCCCCGTTCGTTCGACCTGCCCGGAGTGGCCGGACGGGAGGGAGGCATATTGCGGATGAGGATCACCCCCTCTCCCGAGCAGGCCGTCGTCCTCCGGTTCCCCCCGAGCCCGCTTCGCGTGCTGGCCGGCGCCGGCACCGGGAAGACCACGACGATGGCGCTCCGGCTCGAGGCGCTGGTGCGGGCCAACGCGGTCGCCCCCGAGGAGGCGCTCGGGGTCACGTTCACCAACAAGGCTGCCGCCGAGCTTTCCGATCGTCTTCGAAGCCTGCTCCCCGAACTGGCGGCCGAGGGACGCGACGTGGAGGTGGCCACCTATCACGGCTTCTCCTTGGGTCTGCTGCGCGAGTTCGGCGCCCTGATAGGAATCGAGCGATCCGCGGGGCTCATCACCCCCGGCTACTCGCGCCAGCTGCTCACCCGGGCCCTGACCGCAGCCCCCGAACTGGATCTCACCGCTCCCGGCCATCGCGTCGACGAGCTCGCCGTACTCGGCGGACAGCTCGGCGACCATCTGCTCACGCCCGCCGATCTCATCGACGCCGCACCTGCCGAGCCCGATGAGATCTGGTCACAACGGCTCGAGATGGCGCGTGCGCTCGAGTGGTACGGGCAACGCAAGCGATCCCTCGGCCTGATCGACTACGCCGATCTGATCACCGGCGCCCACCGCCTGGTGACTCTGCACCCGGAGATCGCCGAGCGGATCCGCAACCGGTATCGAGTCATCTTGCTCGACGAATACCAGGACACCAATCCCGCCCAGCGCGAGCTGTTGCGAACCCTCTTCGGGGACGGCTTTCCGGTCACCGCCGTCGGCGATCCGGATCAGACGATCTACGAGTGGCGGGGGGCTTCGCTCGAGAACTTCGCAGCCTTCCCCACCCATTTCCCGGCCTCCGACGGGACGCCCGCCGTCACCCTGCCGCTGTCGGTCAACCGCCGTTCGGCCGGTCGGATCATCGATCTGGCCAACGCCGTCGGGAGCCGGATCGGGAACGGGACCGAACGACAAGACCTCCGTCCGCTCGAAGGTGCCGGCCCGGGCTCGGTGCGTGCCGGGTGGTTCCGCACCGCCCTCGACGAAGCCCGCTGGATCGCAACCGAGGTGACCCGGCTCCGCGACGGCGGCACCGGGTGGAGCGACATGGCGATCCTGTTTCGAGGTCACCGGCAAATGGGGCTGGTTCGGGAGGCGCTCGAGCGGCAGGGAATCCCAGTCGAAGTCGCCGCCCTCGGCGGGCTGCTCGAAGTCCCCGAGGTGGCAGACCTGTGGGCCTGGCTGACGATCCTCGACCGGCCCGACGATGCTCCGGCACTGCTCCGGGTGCTGCTCGGACCGTTCTACCGCCTCGGCCTCGGCGACCTCGCACCGCTGGCTCGATGGGTGCGCCAACACCGCCCGGGGGCATCCGACGACGACGTCGGCGGTATCGGGTGGGCGCTGCTCGAGGCCATCGAGCACCTCGAGGAGTGCGATGGTCCACCCGCCGAGGCGAGCCGCCGCTTGGAGGCCTTCCTCGACGTGTACCGCGGCCTTCTCGAAACGGCCCAGGCGGCGACCCTCGTCGATCTCTGCCGATCGGTGCTGGATCGAACCGGCGCATGGCAGGAGGTCGAGGCCCTCGACGACGCCGCCCGGCTCTCGGCACGCCTGAACCTGTACCGCTTCCTCGACCTCGCCGAGGAGTGGAGCCCTCTCGAGGGCGGCCCATCGCTGGAGGCGTTCCTGGATTACCTGGATCTGCTTCGCGAGGAGCGGGGCACCGAGGCCCTCGACACCGCCGCGGTCAGCGGATCGGATGCAGTCGTACTGCTCACCGTGCATCGCAGCAAGGGATTGGAGTGGCCGGTGGTGTTCCTCCCGGCCCTGTGCCAAGACACCTTCCCAGCCCGAGCCCACGCCCACCCCGATCCGGTCGCCAAGCCGCAGTACCTGCCGTTCGAACTGCGGCTCGACGCCGGATTCTTCCCGACGCTGCCCACCGACGATCGGCAGCGAATGGACCTGCTGCGATCCCTCCACGACGATCAGGAGTGGCGGACCGCATACGTGGGGGTCACCAGAGCCGCCACGCACCTCGTGGGCACCGGCGCCTTCTGGTACTCGGAGAAACGGCCGAGACGGCCGGGACCGCTGTATCGCTTGGTCGCCGAGATCGGAGAGGAGGTCGTCGCCGAAACCGAACCGGGAGATCCGCCGGCGACACTGCGATTCGAAGACGACCACTCCGGCGGACCCGATCCGGCATTCCCCGGCGGCTGGCGCGCCGTGCTTCGACAGGCGCTGGAGGACCCCTCGCTCCCCCGCCGCCTCGCCGAGGACGAGGGAGGCGGGGGAGCATACGATGCCCGCATGGAGCAGCTGCAGTTGACCCTGGAGGGGATCGCCGAGCCCCCGGTCGCGGTCCCTGAGCAGCCGGCCTTCCGAACATCGGTCACCGGACTGGTGACCTATGCCACGTGCCCCAAACGCTTCTACTGGTCCGAGATCGACCGCCTCCCTCGCCGCCCTTCCCCGCGACTGCGACGAGGCATCGAACTCCACCGCCGCATCGAACTGCACAACCGCGGGAGCATGGCGCTGGACGACCTCACCGACGACCTCTACGACCTCGGGCCCGGGGAGGACCGGGGCGACTCCGAGGGCGCCTATGCGGCGTTCCTGGCCTCTCGCTTCGCTCGGGAACGGCCCCTCCTGATCGAGGCGCCGTTCGACCTCGCCCTCGACACCGGGCGGATCGGGGGCCGAATCGATGCCGTCTACGAATCCTCGCCGGGGGTCTGGGAGATCGTCGACTTCAAGAGCGGGCGCCGCAGCGACGACCCTGCCCGCCGTACCCAGCTCCAGGCGTACGGGTTGGCCGTTCACGAGGCGGGCTTTGCGGATCCTCCGCCTTCCGAGATCACGGTCGCCTTCGTCTATCTCGGAGGCGGGCTCGAGGAGGTCGCCGAGACGGTCGACGCCGAATGGCTCTCGGAGGCGCGTGCCCGGCTGGAGGACCTGGTGGCGGCGGCATCGGCCGGGGAGTACGAGCCTATGCCGTCGCCCGCCTGCCACCACTGCGACTTCGTGCGCTTCTGTCCCGAAGGATCGGCCCGGGTCGGCTCCGGCTAGGGCGCAGTCATGGACCGCTCCAGCCCCTCGATCAGGCGAGCGGTCTCCTCGTCGGACAGCCGGGCCGAGAGCTTGGTCATCGTGTAGTAGGCGGGCGGCATCCGTCCGCTCGAGATCTCATCGATGGCGATGGCCACCTGGTCCCGAGTGAACACCGTCTCCGACACATTGAAGGCGGCCCGGCCTTCCTCGACGTTGGCGGTCACCCACCACGAGGCCGGAGCGATGCTGCTGAACCAGGGCCACACCGTCTCGTTGCTGTGACAGTCGGCGCACGCCCTCCGAAAGAGATCCTCGGTCTCGGCCGAGTCCCAGGACGTCTCAACCGCAACCGGCGGGTTCTCATGGGCGCGCCCGTACGGGATGAACTGGATCGCAAAGAAGGTGCCGGCCAGCACGAGCAGCCCGCTCGAGGCCATCATCCTGGCCCGCTCCTGCTTCGAGGACGGCGGATTGCGATTGGACCGAACCCGATACAGCCACAACGACGCCGTTGCCAAGGCGAGCAGGCCGACCGTCGGCCACGGGGCAAAGAACAGCGAGACCACCGCGATCGCGGCGATGATCACCCCTCGAATGTGATCCCGCAGAAGGGTCCGCAACCGATCCACGCCGCCCAACTGTAGGAGGGATCAGAGGATGCGCCCCTGCTCGGATTCGATGATGATCGTCACCGGGCCGTCGTTGGCCAGCTCGAGCTTCATGTGGGCACCGAACGAGCCGGTGGCGCAGGTGATGCCCCGCTCCTCCAGCCGTTGGACGACTTCGCCCACCAGGCGGTCGGCCCGGTCGGGTGGAGCGGCGGCCACGAACGAAGGACGGCGGCCCTTGCGGACATCGGCGAGGAGGGTGAACTGGCTCACGACGAGCACCGCCCCCCCCACGTCCTGCACCGCCAGATTCATCTTCCCCGCCTCATCGGCAAAGACCCGGAGGCCACCGAGTTTGACCGCGATTGCCTCGGCATCCCGGGAATCGTCCCCGACGGCGACCCCGACGAGGACCGCCAAGCCGCGACCGATGGCCCCGACGACCTCGCCGTCGACGAGGACTCGGGCCTCACTCACCCTCTGCGCTATCGCACGCATCGCTCGGTTCCCGGCATCGACACTACCGGCGCCCCTCCCGGTGGAACCGAAGCACCGCCTCCGCCACGTCCACCGCGTCGACGACGTACCGTCCCCGTCGAATTCGGCGTTTCAGATCCGCCACACGACGACGACGCCGCCGGCGATCGGCCGCCGTGACGGGAGGGGGCGGCAGAGGTCTCACCGAGCTTCCTCGGTCATGTATTCGAAGATCATCGCGATCACCCGAGCCGCCGGCATCAGTCGATGGGCGGCACGACCAGCAACGACGAAGCCGACCGCACGACGAGATGTCCGAGTATTCCGGGCCGGAACCACGACGGAGGCCGGGATGGCGAGCCCATGACCATCAGCTCGGATTCGTCGCCCAGTTCGCTCAGGACCCGCACCGGATTCCCCTGCCGGAGCCACCGGCGGACCGAGACGCCCTGCACGGAGGCCTCCTCCCGCAGCCTGGTCAACGCCCGTACTGCCGATTCACGATCGTCACTCCCCGTCAGAAAGGCGGGTGCCATCACCACGACGCCGGCCAACGAACCCTTGACGAACGAGGCGATGTCGATCGCCGCCCGAGCTGCTCCCGAGTCGCCCGTCGTATCGTGGGTCGGAGCCGCCACGTGCTGATAGGGATGGGAGCCGCGGGCGAAGAGCACCGGGAGGTCGAGCCGGGTGGCCAGCCGGAGCGCTCTGGTCGCCCGTAGGCGGCCCAGGAAGCCACCGCCCGGCGCGGGGAGCACGACGACGCCGACACTCTCATCGGCCGTGACGCCCTGCAGGCTCCTGACGGGAGGGCCCGACACCGGTCGTCGATACATCTCGACGCCGTCGGCCCGGTCGTCGGCCGCCTCGAGCAACCGATCGATCTCGGCGGCATGGGCACCATCGCGTACGCCCTCCTGGCGCCGGTGGACCAGCAACAGAGAAGAGGCCTGGGTGTTTCGGGTCAGGTAGATCGCCTCGTCGACCGTCTCGAGATCCGACTCCGAATCGAGCACGACGGCGACCCTCTTGCCAAAATCGAGGGGGAACCGGGCGGCTCCGGACGTGAACGTGCGCACGATCAGCGAGAAGTCGGTCGCAGCGCCCACCACCGTGACGAGGTCGCCGGTCTTGAGCACTGCGTTCCCGTGAGGAACGATCAGCTGATCGTCGCGAAGGATGGCGGCGATCAACCAGCTCTCGGCATGCAGATCGCGCAACGCGATACCCCGCACCGGGTTGTCGGCGCCGATGTGGAACTCGATGGCCTCGGCCCGACCATGGGCAAAGGCCGTCGACGAGACCCGTTGCGGCTCCAGGCTGATCTCGAGCTGTCGGGCGGTGAGACCGTGCGGAGAGACGGCCGGGACACCGAGATCCCGGTAGTCGGGCACGCGCTCCGGAGCGGCGGCCACGGCGACGACCCGCAACAGACCGAGGCCCTTGGCGAGGCGGCAGACTTCGAGGTTCACATCGTCGTCGTTGGTGGCCGCAACGAGCGCATCGGCGTCACCGATGCCGGCCCGCTCGAGCACCACCCGGCTCGAGCCGTCGCCCATCACCGCCTCTATGCCCCTGATCCGGCTCGCTTCGGCGAGCCGGTCGGCATCGGTGTCCACGACCGTGATCTCCCACAACTCACCGAGGCGGCGCAGGAGATCTCGCGTGGCGCCACCGGCGCCGATCACCATCGCTCTCATCGCTGCGTTCCTTGCCTCGGGGCCTGCGCATTATGGCCCGAGGTCAAACCGAGAAACGGATCTGGAGAACATCACCCTCGGCGACCGCATAGTCGGCGCCCTCCAGGCGGATCCCACCTTCGGCCTTGAGCGCCTCCCAGCCGCCGGCGTCGACCACGTCGGCGAGTGGAGCCACTTCGGCGCGGATGAACCCGCGCTCCATGTCGGAATGGACCTTGCCCGCCGCCTCGCGAGCGGTCGCACCCCGCCGGATCGTGCGGGCATGGGACTCTTTGGTGCCGAGGGTGTAGAAAACGATGAGATCGAGCGCCTCGTGGGTGGCCCCGACGATGTTTGCCAGCGCACCGGCGCCGAGACCGAAGCCCTCAAAGAACTCGGCGCGATCCTCCGGGTCGAGCCCCGCCGCCTCCTCTTCGATCCGGGCCGAGAGATCGACCACCACGTCGCCGTCCGGCACCACTTCCCCGATCCGGGCGGCATGGGAATCGGTGTCCTCCTCCCCCCGGTTCACCACCCACACCGCCGGCTTGAGTGTGAGCGGTGCCAGGTCGCGGAACGCGTCGAGCTCGTCGGGCATCCACCCCGCCGTCCTGAGGTGGTGTCCTTGTTCCAACAGTTCGGCGGCGCGGGCAACGGCGTCGGCGCCCCGTTTCAGCGCGGGATCCGCCGTTGCTTCCTTGGCGGCCTTCTCCGCCCGACGGGCAAAGACGTCGGCATCGGCGAGTGCCAGCTCCAATAGCAGCGTCTCGACTTGCTCGACCGGGTCGGTGCCCGACTCGTCGGCGGAAACACCCGGATCCTCGAATGCACGCACCACGATGACCAGGGCATCGACTTCCCGGAGCCTGCCCAGGAATTGTGCCGCCAGACCCCGGTGGCCCGGCCCGGCCATTGCCGGGAGATCCGATAACTCCAACGTGGCGTGAACGATCCGCTTCGAGCCTTCGAGCTCTGCGACCCGGTCCAGCAGAGCGTCGGGGATCCTCGCCACACCGACGTTGGGCTCGGTGGTCGAGAACGGGTGCGCGGCGGTGGAGGCTTCCAGGCCCGTGAGGGCGTTGAAGACTGTCGTCTTGCCCACGTTGGGGAGACCGAGGATGCCGACGGTTGCCACCGACTCGCGATGGTAGTGGGGTCAGCCGACCGCGCCCGCCGCCCGCAGGGCACCGATCTCGGCTGCCTCCATGCCGAGATCACCCAGGATCTCGTCGGTATGGGCCCCGGCGGGCGAGGCCGGCGAGGGGACCCCATTCGGGGTCCGGTCGAAGCGGGGCGCCGGCGCGGGTTGGAGCGAGCCACCGACGTCGATGAACACCCCCCGCGCCCGGTTGGCAGGATGCTCCGGCGCTTCGTCGAGGGCCAGGATCGGCGCCACGCACGCATCGGTCCCCGCAAAGGCCTCCTCCCACTCGTCACGGGTCTTGGACCGGAAGACCTCGGAAAAGCGCCGTCGGAGCTCCGGCCACCCCTCGCGATCGAGCTGGGCCGGAAGGTCCTCGCCGTCGAGCCCGAGACCCGAGACCAACGCGGCGTAGAACTGAGGCTCGATTGCGCCCACCGCGACAAAGCGATCGTCGCCGGTCCGGTACGTGGCGTAGAACGGCGCGCTGCCATCCAGGAAGTTGCCGCCCCGGATCGGCGACCACAGGCCCTGCGCCACCATCCCGTGAAACATCGCGGAGAGGGCGGCGGCCCCATCGACCATCGCAGCGTCGATCACCTGGCCCTGCCCCGAGCGGGTCCGCTCCACCAGGGCTGCGACCACGCCGAGGGCCAGCAGCATCCCGCCGCCGCCGAAGTCACCGACGAGATTGAGCGGGGGCAGGGGCGGGCCGTCGAACGGACCGATGGGATGGAGGGCACCCGCAATGGCGATGTAGTCGATGTCGTGGCCCGCCCGATCGGCGAGCGGACCGTCGCGGCCCCACCCCGTCATCCTCCCGTAGACGAGTCCCGGGTTCCGTGCCATCGCTTCGGTGGGTCCCAGTCCGAGGCGCTCCATCACGCCCGGGCGGAAGCCCTCGACCACGGCGTCGACACGTTCCAGGAGCAGGAGCACGACGTCCCTGCCGTCGGGGTGCTTCAGGTCCACGGCGATCGACCGGCGGCCCCGGGAGAGAGGATCGTGGGGGGATGGGCCGGCGCCCAGCCGATCGACCCGGATCACGTCGGCACCGAGATCGGAGAGCATCATGGCGCAGAACGGACCCGGACCGATCGACGCGATCTCCACGACTCTGATGCCCGAGAGAGGTCCCATCTCCCCTTCTCGCCGCTCCACCGGACCCTACCCCCCTGCCCCTCCCACCACGATGGTGTCGCCGGTCAGCGGATCCTTGTCCAGGACGATGAGATCTTCGAGCCGATCGCGCAACCCGGCGACGTGGCTCACCACGACCACCAGCCGCTCGGCCATCGTGGTCATCCTCTCGATTCCCTCCATGGCCAGGTCGAGATGCTCCGGATCCAGGCTGCCGAAACCCTCGTCGAGGAAGAAGGCATCGAGGCGTCCGCCCTCGCGGGCCACCGTTTCGGCAAGGGCCAGCGCCAGGGCGAGTGAAGCGAGAAACGTCTCTCCCCCGGACAGCGAGTCGGCCGAACGACGCCGCTCTGCCGCCGCCAGATCAACGACATCGAAATCCCCGTCGTCGCTGAACCGGTAGCGGGATCCGCTGAGCGTCTCGAAGAGTGTGCCGCCGAGATCCGATAGTGCCCGGCGGCGTTCGGTGAGCACGTAGGCGGGGAACTTGGTCCGAGCCAGGTCGGCCGCCAGCCGTCCGAACCGGTCCCGCTTCGCCACGATCGCAGCGTGATCGGCTTCGAGTCGCCCGAGCCGGTCCAGACGAGCCTCGAGATCGGCGACCCGGGCCTCGATGGCGGCGACGGCCGTGAGCGCCTCCTCGACCGCACGAGCTGGATCGCCCTTCGGGTCGAGACCGGCCCCCTCCAGCAATTCGGCGTAGCGATCGTCGATGGCTCGGACTTCGGCTTCGGCGGCCGCCCGTTGCGACTCGGCGGCTTCCCGCTGCTTCGACCACTCGGCGCGAAGCCTCTCGATCGCTTCTTCGAGTGCCGCCGGTTCACGCTCGGCGGGGGCTTCCCCACCGAGGGCACCGGCGAGGGACGCCAGCGAGGTCACGAGCAGATCCCGCTCCTTCCCGATCGCCTCGGACCGCTCGGCCAACCGGGCGATCTCGTGCTCGGCGGCGGCGACTTCGCCCCGCTGCTCCTCCAAGCGTCGGCGTGGCTCTCCATCACCCAGCACGGTCCGAACCGCCTCGGCGGCCGATTCGAGTTCCTCGAGCGCGGTCTCCAGCCTCTGGTGTGCCTCGGCGGCGCGCTCCCGTCGACCGGCCGCTACCTCTGCGCTCGCGGTAGCCGAGTTCGAGGTCTCGGCGGCCCCAGCGACCGCCCGTTTGGCGGCCGATTCGGCCGCGCTCACTCGGGAGACGGCATCGGCGACGGCGTGCTCGGCCCGCTCGACTTCGACCGAAGGAGCCTCCGCCGGCAGCACCGCCACCGGCTGGCGGCACACCGGGCACGGAGCCCCCGGTTCGAGTTCCGCCCGCAAGGTGGCGGCCATGGCGCCGTGACGGGCGTCGTGGAGCTCCGACTCGGCCCGAGCATGGGCGGCGCGAGCCTCGGCTACTCCTTGTTCCGCCATCACCGCCTCCTCGGCTGCGGCCTGGGCACGGGCCTTCCGTTCGGCGTGGTCGGCCTCGGCTTCTCTGCTCGCCTCTTGGGTCCGCTCGGCGTCGATCCGGGCACCGTCGGCGGCGGCCGCTCGCGCCTCGTAGGTCGCCACCAGCTCACCGGCCCGATCCAGGGCCGACTTCCCCCCGGAGCGTTCGAGCGCCGCAGCAAGCGCCGCCTCAGCGGCGGACCGGTCCCGGCTGATAGTCCGAAGCGCTTCGAGGAGGTCGCCGGTCGCCTTCTCGCCCGGGAACCGTTCCCCCATCGCCGCCAGCGTCGCCAGGCGGGTCGCGGCCGCCTCGGAACCGGCCGTCGCTCCGGCCCGGCGTTGGCGGAGTTCCATCACGGCATCACTGAGTTCCTGGAGTTGACGGGACCGCTCCCGAGCCGCCGGGAGGCCCTCATTCGCCTCCGTCAGGAGCCTGCGATCGGTGTCGAGGTTCTCCCGCAAGGCATCGAGTACCTGCAACTCCCCCGATGCCAGGTCCCGCTCCGATTTGGCGCGTTCGCGCATCGCATCGATGCGGTCCAGCCCAAAGACGCCCTTGAGGACGTCGTCCCGCTCGGCCGCAGTGCCGCGGAGGAAACGGTCGAACTCCCCCTGAGCCAGCAGGATCGACCTCCGGAAGGCTTCGAAGTCCAGTCCCAGGAGGTCGGCAATCCGGTCGTTCACCACGGCCCGCCGGTCGGCGACCTCGGTCTCGTCGTCGCCGTCGATCCGGTAGAGCACGTGGGCCGACTGGCCTGAGCGTCGCAGGGAACGCACCACGCGCCACCGGTCGCCGTCGACCTCGAAGAGGAACGACACACTCCCCTGGTCCCGACGCTGGTTCACGAGACTCCGGACCTCGCGGGCGATACGCGGGGTCTTGCCGTAGAGAGCGAAGGCGACGCCGTCGAGGATCGAGGACTTCCCGCTTCCGATCGGCCCCACGACCCCCACCAGTCGGCGGCCCTCCCACCGCAGAGTCTCCGACCCGTGAAACGACCGGAACCCGTCCAATGTCAGTTCAATCGGCCGCACCGGCAACCTCGTCTTCGAGTCCCCGGAACGCCTCCATGAGATCGTCGTCGGGCTCGGTGCCGTGTTCGGTCAGGTGATACTCGGCGTACATGGCGTCGAGCGGCCGATCGGCCGTGACCGCTTCGGGGTGATCCGGCCGCTCGTAGCTGGCCTTCACCTTGACGAGGAGCGGGAACCGATCGCGGGCCAGATCGGCCAGGCCGGGGTCGGGGCCGTCGGTCTCCACGACGAGCTCGAGATAGGCATCCTCGAGGTCTGTCCGGCCGGCGATCTCTGCCCAGGTACCGGTGACCCGCTCCAGGCGGCGACCGGAGGTGATCGGAACGCTCGAGACGCGAGCCGGCGCCTCCCCGCCGGTGTCGACCACCACGACGCGCTTGGGCTCGCCCGCCTCGCCGAAGTCGAGCTGGAGAAGCGAGCCGGCGTACTCGGCGGCAACCTGCGATCCGGGAACCGGTTGGGGGGCGTGGATGTGACCCATGGCGACGTAGTCGAGTGCCGTGGGGATCGACTGGGTCGTCGCGGCGTACGCCTCGCCCATGTGGAGCTCCCGCTCGCCGCGGGGCGCCCCGGTGCGCACGGAGACGCCGGTCACCATGAAATGCGCCACCAAGAGACCCACGTCGCCGCCGCGGCGCCGGTTGCGCACGTCCTCGGTGTAGACCTCGCAGATCCGGCGCACCCGATCGGCATAGAGCCCGTACCAAAGATCGGCACGCTCCATGAAGTCGACGGCTTGCGCCGCCCTGAGGAACGGAAAGCACGCGACCCGCGCCGTCCCGGCCCCGGTCTCGATGTCCAGAACTCCCCCGGCGTCGGGGGCCTTGATGCGACCGACCAACCGAACGCCGAACCCTTCGAGATACGGAGCGAGCACCTCGAAGAGCTGGGGCGAATCGTGGTTTCCGGCCACCACCACCACCGGCCGGTTCCCCCGGTCGGTGAGCGCCAGGAGGCCGTCGAGCCCCACCCGAAGCGCTTCGATGGGGGGCACCGGTCGATCGAAGAGGTCCCCGGAGTGGACGACCAGATCGGCGCCGATCCGATCTGCGATCTCGGCGACCTCGGCGATCGCCGCCTGCTGCTCGGAGATTCGATCGTGCCGGCCGATCCGCTTGCCCACGTGCCAGTCGGAGGTATGGAGGATCTTCATCTAGAGACCGGCAAACGGGTCGTCGTTCTCGGCGACCTCCTCCTTCCGCGTCGCCCACGGCGGGAAGGGGAAATCGACCACGACCGGCACCGGGATCGAGGGCTGCGACACGACCATCGTCCCCGGTTTCAGCAGCCGGGCGCGCGCCCGCGTCGAAGGAAGCATCCAGCCGTACTCGGCGCGCTCCGCCTCGGCGGCATCCAGCCGCCCCGAGACCCGCACCGCGGCGTTCTCGAGCACTTCGGGGGCCACCCGGGATGCCGTCTGTTGCGCGCCGACCAGCAACACGCCGAGCGACCGGCCCCGCTGGGCGATGTCCACCAGCATGTCCTTGATCGGGCTCTGTCCCTCCCGGGGGGCGTACTTGTTGAGTTCGTCGAGGACCACGACGGACAAAGGGAACCGTTGCCCGGTTCGCTCCTTGTGGTCGAACAACTCCTTGAGGAGGGCACCGACGACGAAGCGCTGGCCGAGGTCGTGGAGGGACTGGATTCCCACCACGGTCACCTGAGCAGTCGAGCGATCGATGCGCCTGCTGTCGCCGGCCTGGATCAACTGCCCCAATCGGTGCTCGGCGGCGTGGAGACGACGCATGAAGGCAGAGGCGGTACCCGGCAGCACTCGTCCCGTCCACGATCCGAGAGGCTCGTCGTCGATCGGATCGACGAATTCCTCGATTGCCGCCACCAGGTCGCGCAGTGAGCGGATCACCCGCTCCCCCGCGGTCGGTTGGACTGCCTCCCCCTTGCGATGCCCTTCGCGCGGGTCGCGCAGCACGATCGCTCCCGGTTCCCCGACCACGTCGACGGCCCACCGGCGTAGCTGGGCCTCGACTCTCTCCGCGATGAACGCCACCTGGCTCCGTGTGTCACCGGCGTCGGTGAAGAGGAACCGCAGCAGGGCCTCGTCGACGAACTCACGAGGCGTCCACGCAAACACGGAAACGTCCTGCCGACCCCCGGTGTCGGGAATCACCACATCGCCGCTCCTGGTCCGGGGCGGTGCCCAGATCGACACCGAGGGGAAAGGGCCCGGTTCCACGCCGAGGCGCGACCACCGTGCGGCGGCCTCGTCCGTGAAGAAACGGTTCGGTTTGTCGAGCCAGAGGAGATCCTCGCCCTTGACGTTGAACACGACGACCCGGAGGTTCTCGGCGGCGTCGCCGACGATGTCCCTGCGGGCCGTCAGCATGCGGAGGAAGAAGAGAGCGAACGAGGTCTTGGTCGCCACCCCACTGATCCCGGAGATGGACATGTGGCCGCCCTTGCGGCCGTCGAAGAAGTCCAAGTCCACTGGCACCGGCTCTCCATCGCGTCCCAGCCCGACCGGGAGCGGTCGATCCATCTCGTCGGCGTAGAGGGCCTTGCGGCGCTCCTCGCCTGCGGCCCGCTCCACCACGCCACCCGGGTCCGGAGCCACCCACAATTCGGGATCGACCCGGGTGATCGCCACTCGGGCGGAGCGCACCAGGGCGCCCGGCATGCTTCCTTCCGCGGCGATCCGAAGGGTGTCCGATTCGTAGGACGCTCCCTCGAGCAGTGCCTCGGCCTCGGTCACGATCCCGTAGGTGCGGACCTCACCGGCGCCGGGCACGTTGGTGGCGACCACCACCAGGTCGTCGAGTTGGAGGTACGACGTCTCGTCGAGGATCACCCGGAACTCGCGAGTCGAGGTGTGCTGGTGGCCGATCACCCGTCCCACGCCGCCGGTCACGCCGCCACCCCCCCGGCAAGGGCCGCCCGCAGGCGACGCAGCACCAGGCCTGAGTCACCCAGCAAGTGACGGAGATGGCGCTCCAGACCGGCGATGGGCACCAAGTTCTGCGGGGCCCTCGGGTCGCGATGGGCCTCGGAAGCCACCGCGGGCAGCATCCCGGCCGCCCGGTCGGCCAGGAGGGCCGCGTCGGTGACACCCATCGAGGCCGAGGCCTCGCAGCGGACGATGCCGCTCCACGAGTGGCCCCCCGGGGCCCGCGCCAGCCTGAGATACCACGAGTAGCGCTCGTAGCCCTTGATGGTGAAGAGCGGCGTTCGTTGCCCCGGCTCCAAGGCGGCGATGATCGAGCCCGCTTCCGGACCCAGGTACGAGACCCGGTGGCTCTTGATGTACCCGATCTTCTGGGCCGGGGTCGTCTCGTACAGGGGCCCGTCGGCGATCACGAACTTCCCTGCGGCGGCGAGGCGCTCGGCCAGGCCGGCCTCCGCCCGCCGCATGGCCCCATGGAACTGTCGCACCAGTGAGGCCGGATCGGTGTCGGCAATCGACTGGACCTCGTAGGTCACGCTCGGCCCGGTGTCCGGCATCGCCACCGCCCGGCCACTCGCCAGGATCGCCAGCCGGCGCACTTCGGCCTCGGTGACCTCGGAGCGACGAGCCCTGCGATCCCAGGTCACGCAACCGACCCCGAAGGAGCCGGCGATCCCCGGTACCGGGCCTCCCTCGTCGTCGAGCACCAGGCGGGCATCCACGCGGCGGACTCCGTCGACGAAGCACACCTCGGGAATGTCCGACGCCTCGGCGACCACCGGTTCCCAGGGGCGATCTTCCACGTCGAGATCGACAGACCCCTCGGTGGGAGCGAGGTCTTCGAACGGCTCGACGGAGGCCCCGTACTCGGGAGCCCATCCCTCCACGTGCAGGCGGGCCATGGGCTGCGATGGTAGCGAGAGGGTGCGACGAGCCCGGGCAGGTTCGATAGCCTGCTCGAACATGGACCTGATCGTGGGACTGCGTGAGGCGTGGTCGGGGGTCATCGCCGCGCTCGACGACGACCCCGACTGGGCGGCGCCGACTCCGTGCGACGGGTGGGATGTCCACGATGTCGCCGCCCACCTCGCCCACCTCGAAGGTCTCGCTCACGGTTTCGACCAGCCCCCGACGCCACCCGACTTCGACCCCGATGCCCACCGAGGCCTCCATCGCCTCACCGAGGAGGGGGTCGCCGCCCGGAGGGCGCTGCCGCACGCCGCGGTGGTCGAGGAGATCCGGGTGGCTTCGCAGCTGTCACTGCAGGCGGCCGAGGATCGCAGCGACGAGGCCTGGGATGAACCGGCCCCCTCCCCAGTAGGCATGGTGCCGGCTCGGCATGCGGCGGAGATGCGCCTCGCCGACGTCTACGTGCATCTGCTCGACCTCCGGCAGGCTCTCGGGCTCCACATCGACTCGACCGACGAACCGACGGCCTCTCGCCTCGTGGTGGCGCGAGCGATCCGGCTCTCGGGCTGGGGAGCCGTGAAGCAGGCCGGCCTGAGCGAGGGATCGAGGATTCGACTGGAGATCGACGGCGAAGGCGGCGACCTTGTCGTCGCCGGGGGCCGGGGCGGACTCGAGCCGTACGCACCCGAGACCGGGGATCGGATCGTGGGCGCCGGACTCGCCTTTCTGGCCGCCGCATCGGGCCGAGCGGGGAAGATCCCCGCCGGGGAACTCGAAGTCACCGGCCCGACCGCCGTCCGCTTCCTCGACGGCTACCGCCTCTTCCTCTGAGCCCCCCGGATCTCAGCGGTCCGCAACGATGCGGTGGATCAATCCCTCCTGGGTGAGGATGTAGAGCTCTCCAACGCCGTCCCGCCCGAACGAGAGAATCTGACCGACGTCGCCGAGGTCCTCGCTCCAATCGCGCTCGTCGGTGATGCCGGCGTCGGTGCGGCGGAACGAGCGGACCCAGCGGCCGCACCAGTCCCCGTAGAAGTAGTGGCCGTCGAGTTCCGGGATCTCGGAGCCGCGGTAGACGAAGCCCCCGATCACCGAGCAACCCTCGCCGTGCCCGTAGGCGAGTTCGGGAAACACCAGTCCGGTGGGATCGCATTCGTCGGAACGGAAGCAGTCGAACCCCTCCATGACCGGCCAGCCGTGATTGAGGCCGCCGAGGTTCGCCGGCACGACGATGATCTCCTCCCACCGGTCTTGACCGACGTCACCGATGTAGAGGAGTCCGTCGGCCGGATCGATGGCAATGCGCCACGGGTTACGCAATCCGAAGGCCCAGACCTCCGGCGAGCCGCCGCCTTCGACGAACGGGTTGTCGGGAGGGACCACATAAGGCTCACCGCCGTCGACGTCGATCCGCAGCAGAGCACCCAACCTCGTGTCGGGCCGTTGCCCGTTGCCGAATTGGTCGTTGGCGCCTCCCCCATCCCCGAGTGCCACATAGAGGTAGCCGTCCGTCCCGAACTCGAGCATGCCGCCGTTGTGATTGGCGGCGGGCTGGGGATCGCTGAGCAGGACCTGCAATGTCCCCGGATCGGCTCGGTCTCCCGAGGCGTGCAGTTCGGCGATGGTGGTCGCGCCCCCGCGGTCCGTGTAGAAGACGAAGACCCGGCCGTTGGCTGCAAATCCCGGATGGAACGCCAAGCCCAACAGTCCCTGTTCCAATCCGTCGGCACGGACCTGAGCCGTGAGGTCCACGAACGGCTCGGGAGCGAGCCCCCCGTCGCGAACGATGCGAATCCGGCCCGGCTTCTCGACCACGAACAACCGATCGTCCCCCGGCGGCGACGTCGCAAACACCGGGAGGTCGAGACCCCCGGTGATCGTCTCGAGGCCCAGCCCCGCGAACGGTGCAGTCGGCGATGGGGCGGTCGTCGGGGGCGACTGGGTCCCGGCGGACGCCGCCGCCGACGGAGCGGTCGAGGCCGGGGCGGTCGACGAGGTCGTCCCGGGACCGACGGCCGGGACCGACGTGACCGAGGTGTCGGGGAGGGCATCACCCCCACAGGCGGCGACGCCCCAAACCACGGCAACCAGGAACGACACCCGCTTCACGGCCCGGGAGCATATCGCCCCGGCGAGGCAAGGCTCCCGGTCCTAGCCTGATGCGGAACGAAGAGGGAGACCGATGACGCTGGCGGGCCATCAGGGCGTCGACGACACCGAATATCGAAAGCGAATCCGCGCCTGGACCATGTACGACTGGGCCAACTCGGCCTTTGCAACGACGATCCTCGCCGCCGTCCTCCCGATCTACTACAGCCGTGTGGCAGGCGAGACGCTGCCCTCCGAGTCGGTGGCCACGGCCTACTGGACGATCGGCCTGAGCGTGGCGCTCTTCGTCGTGGCCATCCTCTCCCCGCTCCTGGGCACGATCTCCGATCTCCGGCGCGGCAAGAAACCCATGCTGGCCCTGTCGATCGGCCTCGGGGTCGTTGCCACCGGGCTGCTGGTCCTGGTCGGATCCGGCGATTGGATGCTCGCCTCGCTGCTGTTCGTGCTCGGAAGGATCGGGTTCGGAGCGGCGAACGTGTTCTACGACGCCCTCCTTCCCCACGTCGCCCGACCCGAGGACCAGGACCGGGTTTCGGCGCTGGGGTACGCCATCGGGTACGTGGGCGGCGGGATCCTGTTGGCGATCAACGCCGCCATGATCTTCGTGCTGGGCGAGGTGCCCGGATCCCGGCTGTCGTTCCTCAGCGTGGCCGTATGGTGGGCCGTCTTCTCGATCCCGGTGCTGCGACGGGTTCCCGAGCCGCCGGCGGCAACCGCCGCGGGCCGCACCGAGGGAGCCGTCATCCGGGCGAGCATCGCCCGTCTCCGCGATACGTTCGGCCGTCTCCGCCGCTACCGGGAGCTGCTGAAGTTCCTGATCGCCTTCCTCATCTACAACGACGGCATCGGGACGATCATCGGGGTGGCCGCCATCTACGGAGCCGAGCTCGGCTTCGGGGCCGAGGAATTGATCCTGGCTCTCCTCCTCGTGCAATTCGTCGGCATCCCGTTCACGCTCGTGTTCGGGCGCATCCCCGGCGGCGAACACAATCGGAGTCGTCGCCTCTTCGTGGGGTTCGTGCTCGTCAACCTCGTGGCGCTCCCCCTGGTCGGTGCCGTGGGAGCACGAACCCTCGATGCCGGGGTCGTGGGACGGCCGGGGGCCGACTTCGAACCCACCGCAGAAGCCGTCGGACAAGACACCCACGGCATCGAGGCGTTCGACCTCGAAGGGGATTGGGCAGTCGTTCCCGAGGACGAACTCGGCAGCGGCGCCCGCAACGACTATGGGTTCACCGGCCGGCCCGGTGATCGGCTCGCATTGCGGTACAACGGACAAGAGGTCGAGATCACCTACAGCCGGGGCCCGGACCACGGGTCGTTCGTCATCGAGATCGACGGCGAGATCGTGCTCGACGACGATGACGAACCGCTGGTCGTCGACGGATTCAACGAGACGGAACGGTTTGAGGAACGTGAAGTCGTCGACGCCGGAGCGCCCGGAGAACACCTCCTGGTGATCACCAATCACATCGAGCGAGACCCGGAGAGCACCGGCAGTGTCATCGGGCTCTCTGCGATCGAGGTCCTGGAACCGGTCCGAGAGAGCAATCTCGGCGCCATCCTGGGGCTGCTCCTAATCGTCGAACTGGCGTCGTTCCTGGTCGCTCTCGCTGTGGCCCGCACCCGGCTGGTCGATCCGCTGCTCCACAGGCTCGACACCAAGCACACCATCATGCTGGCGCTGGTCGTGTACGCGGTGATCGCGGTCTGGGGCTTCTTCCTCGATGCCGTGATCGAGTTCTGGTTCCTGGCGTGGCTGGTCGCCGTCGTCCAGGGGGGCAGCCAGGCGCTCAGCCGCAGCCTCTATGCGTCGATGTCCCCGACCAGCATGAGTGGCGAGTTCTTCGGGTTCTTCTCGATCATGGCCAAGTTCTCGGCGATCCTCGGCCCGGCGATCTTTGCGGGCGCCGTCGCTCTCTTCGGGAGCAGCCGCCCGGCGGTCCTGGGGGTGGTGGTGTTCTTCGTCGTGGGCGGCCTGCTGCTGGCGAGAGTGGACGTCGAGGAAGGCCGTCGGGTGGCGATCGCAGAGGATGAGGCGGCGACCGGGAGTTAGCCGATCACTCCCGCCACCACACGACCTTCCGTCCCTCGAGGAGTTCCATGACGGCCGAGTTGAACTCGTCCGGCTTCTCGATCGGAGTGAGATGCCCCGAGCCCTTGATGACGGAGGTCCGGGCCCCGGGCACGGCCTCGGCCATGGCCCGCACCTGAGCCGGCGGGGTCACCGTGTCGTGCTCACCGACCGCCACCATCGTCGGCACGGCGATGTGAGGAAGGAGTGCGGTCCGATCCGATCGGTCGCGCATGCCGCTCAGCGCAGCCACGATCGTCTCGTAGCGGGTCCCTTCGATCATGGAGCGGACCCTGGCCCGCACGAACTCCGATGGTCGGGGGCCCAGGAGGGATCCCAGCATCGCTGCAGCGAGGGAGGAACGCCCTTCCTCCAGCACCTGCGTGATGAGCGCATCGCGGTTGGCCCGTGCTTCGGGAGAATCGGCTGAGGCTCGGGTGTCGACCAGGGTGAGCGTTCGCACCATCGCGGGGCGCAGCTCGTAGAGCGCCAGGGCTACGTAACCCCCCATCGAGAGCCCCACGATGTCTGCTTCCGTGGCGCCGAGGGCCTCGATGAGGGCGGCCACGTCGTCCGCCATCACCTCCATCGTCAGCGTCCCCTCGACGATCGGATCGGAACGACCGAACCCGCGCAGGTCGGGAGCCACACAATGCCGGACGTGTGCGAGCCCGTTGAGCTGATCGAGCCAGATCGAGTGGTCGAGGGGGAAGCCGTGGATGAAGATCGCGAGCTCGCTCTCACCGGCCTCGCGGTAGTAGAGCATCGTCCCATTGACCCTGGCGAACGGCATCCTGGTACTCCTCCTTTCCCGAGACCATCGGCGGCGAATTCACGGTTCTTTAACCACGCCCGGCGGGTCTGCTCACAACCGGACTCGATGCTGATGGCCACGCCCGGGAGGCCCCGCCGTTCGACGACCAGCGCTCCTCCCTCCCAGGTCCCTGCACAGTCGGCGGCGGGGTCCCCGGTCATGATCGCAGGCATGGTCGCCGCCCGGTCCCCCGCGGTCCCGGGGGTGGGATCGCCGGCTTCCCTGCGGTAGCGTCCCGGGCGTGAGGCCTCTCGCGCTCATCGCGGTCTTCATCATGCTCTCCGCCTGCAGTGACCTCGGTGGCACCGAGCCGACCACACCCGGCCCGTTCCCCACATCGTCCGAGGCCTCACCGCCTTCACCGGACCTCGATCGTCGTCCCGCCGGTGATCCGGCGACCGAAGTGCGGGTTCTCGACGGCGACAGCCTCGAGGCCGCAATGGACGGGGAAGTCGTCGAGATCCGATTGCTCGGTATCAATGCCCCCGAACGCGACGAATGCTGGGATGACGAGGCGAGAGCGGCTCTGGCCGAGGCGGTGACCTCGGGGCCCGTGTTGATCGACGGCCTCGGCGGGAGGGACCGCTACGGGAGGGTCCTCGCCTACTTGTGGAATGAGACCGGGCGTCTCGTCAACCTCGACCTGGTCGCCGAGGGGCACGCCGTCGCCCTGACCGGCGATCACCCCGAGGCCGCGACCTTCTTGGCCGCCGAGGATGTGGCCTACGCCGCTCGCCTCGGCTTCTGGGAGCCCGAGGCGTGCGGTGCCGCGACCGGGGCCATCGTGGAGGTCGAGGAGATCTCCTACGACCCGCCGGGTCGGGACGCCGGAATCGAGTACCTCCGTCTCCGCAACGACGGGGCCGGCCCGGTCGACCTCGGAGGATGGACGATCCGCGATGAGACCTCGTCCCATCGGTTCGTGTTCCCCGCCGGGACCACCGTCGCCCCGGGGGGCACGGTGACGCTCCGCTCGGGTTGCGGCGACGACGGTGAGGGGACGTTCTGGTGGGAGTGCGGCTACGACCCCGTGTGGTCGAACGACGGCGACGTCGTCCTGCTCCTCGATCGACACGGCAACGTGGTGCTGCGTCACCGGTACTCATGAGTCCGGCCCACCGGTAACCTCTCCGATCATGGTTGACCTCCCGACCGACACGCTCGGCCGTTCCCTTCGGGATCTGCGCATCTCGGTCACCGACCGGTGCAACTTCCGCTGCACCTACTGCATGCCCAAGGAGGTCTTCGGTCGCGACTACGAGTTCCTGGGGCGGGAGATGCTGCTCACGTTCGAGGAGATCGAGCGCATCGCTCGGGTGTTCACCGGTCTCGGGGTGACCAAGATCCGCCTCACCGGCGGCGAACCACTCCTCAGGAGAGACGTGGAACACCTGGTCGGGATCCTGGCGGCGATTCCAGAAGTCGCCGACTTGACGATGACCACGAACGGGTCACTTCTCGAGCGCAAGGCGGCGAGTCTCGCCGAGGCCGGACTGCACCGTGTCACCGTCAGCCTCGATTCCCTCGACGACGCGACCTTCGAAGCCATGAACGACGTCGGGTTTCCGGTGGCCCGGGTCCTCGACGGAATCGAGGCCGCCGCCGCGGCGGGGCTGGGGCCGATCAAGGTCAACGTGGTGGTCAAGCGCGGCGTCAACGATCACGAGGTCGTCGACATCGCCCGCCATTTCAAGGGCTCCGGCCACATCGTGCGCTTCATCGAGTACATGGACGTCGGGCACAGCAACGGGTGGCGGATGGCCGACGTCGTCCCGGCCGCCGAGATCTTGAACTCGATCGACGCCGACACGCCGTTGGAGCCGGTCCCGCCCAACTACCCCGGCGAGGTGGCCACCCGATTCCGCTACCGCGACGGCGAAGGCGAGATCGGGGTCATCGCCTCCGTCACCCAACCCTTCTGCGCGGGATGCACCCGGGTTCGGTTGTCGGCCGAGGGAATGCTGTACACCTGTCTGTTCGCAGTGGGGGGCAACGACCTCCGTCACCTCGTTCGCAACGGCGGCGACGACGAGGAGTTGAGGAAGGTGATCCGGGACGTGTGGGAGGCACGCACGGATCGATACTCCGAGATCCGCTCCTCACGAACGCGAGATCTCCCCAAGATCGAGATGTCGTACATCGGCGGGTGACGAGTCAGATCCGCTCGGCGACCGTCTTCATCTCCATGAACAACCGCAGGTAGTCGGGGCCCCCGGCCTTGGCATTCGATCCCGACATGTTGAAACCACCGAACGGCTGCACACCGACCAGTGCGCCGGTGATCTTCCGGTTGATGTAGAGGTTCCCGACGTGGAACTCGCGGCGGACCCGCTCGATCCGGGCGCGATCCCGCGAGTAGAGCCCCCCGGTCAGCCCGAACTCGGTGCCGTTGGCGATCTCGAGGGCGTGGTCGAAGTCGCGAGCCCGCAACACCGACAGCACCGGTCCGAAGATCTCGTGCTGCGCCAGCCGGGCATCCGGATCGACCCCGGCGAAGATGGTCGGCTCGAGGTAGTAGCCGCCGTCCCGATCGATTGCGGCACCGCCGTGCACCAGATCGGCCTCGGATCGGCCGGCCTCGATCTCGGCCGAGATCGAGGCGTGCTGGGCGGCCGAGATCACCGGCCCCATCGGGTGGTTCTCGACCGGAGGACCGACCTCGAGTGCTGCGGTGGCAGCCAAGACCCGGTCCAGGAACTCGTCGTGGAGCTCTTCGATGAGGATGAGCCGCGAGGCCGCCGAGCACTTCTGCCCCTGGAAGCCGAAGGCCGACCTCACCAGATCGGACACGGCGGCGTCGAGGTCGGCCGTCTCATCGACGATGAGGGCGTCCTTGCCCCCCATTTCCATGTAGGCCCGCTTCAGCCACCGCTGCCCCGCCTGCACCTTTGCCGACCGCTCGGCGATCCGCAGGCCGACTTCCTTGGAGCCGGTGAAGTTGACGAACCGGGTCCTGGGGTGATCCACCAGGACGTCGCCGACCTCCGAGCCGGCTCCCGGGAGGAAGTTGATCACACCGGGCGGGAAGCCGGCTTCGGCGACCAGGTCCATGAACCCTGCGCCGATGACGGGGGTCGTCGACGCCGGCTTCAGCACGACGGTGTTGCCGGCCAGCACCGGGCCGATGGTCATCCCGGCCAGGATCGCCAGCGGGAAGTTCCAGGGCGGTATCACGACGCCGGCCCCGATCGGGATCAAGTGGGATTCGTTCTCCTCGCCCGGATAGGGAACGACGGGCACGCCCCCGGCGAGATGAATGGCGACCCGGGCGTAGTAGTCGCAGAAGTCGAGAGCCTCGCAGACGTCGGCCTCGGCCTCGGCCCAGTTCTTGCCCGCCTCGTAGCACTGGAGCGCGGCCAGTTCGTACTTGTCGCGACGCATGAGGGCGGCCAGCTTCATCCCGTAGCGAGCCCGTTCTTCGGCCTCGAGGGCCGACCACGACCGGAATGCCTCCCAGGCGGTCTCGATGGCGCGATCCGCCTCCTCGGGTCCGGCGGCCGCCACGGTGCCGATGGCCCGACCGGGTAGCGAGGGATCGACACTCTCGACCCGAGCCGGCGTGTCGATCGGTTCCCCCCCGATGATGAGGGGATGATGCCGGCCCAGGGTCCCGGCTACTGACCCGAGCGCTTCGGTGAACGCGGCCTGCGCCGAAGGCTGGGTGAAGTCGGAGTACGGCTCGGGGCGGAAGGACTCGAACATGGGCTCCTCTCTTGTCCCCCCAAGTATGCCGCGCTCCCATCACCCGATCGCTCGAGTCGATCCGCCCGCGGAGGATCGACCGTGGCGACGGCGGGGTGATCTAGGTGTGCGCCGCCAGATCCTGCGGGCTCCAGTCCCGCGGCTCGTCGTCGACCCCTTGCAGGACGATCCGGGCCGCCACCAGGAACAGCATCAACATCGCCAGCGGCACCTCGCGGGGCCAACCGAAGATGCTCACCTGGATGCCCCACAAGAGAGGGCCGAGGATCGTGGCGAACCGCCCGACCACCGCGTAGAGGCCGTAGAACTCGCCCAGATGGCGGGGCGGCGAGATGCGCTGCATGTACACCCTGTCGGCCGCCCAGGTGGCTCCGAGAGCCAGGCCTCCGAGACCCCCGAGGGGCCATGCCATCGGCTGCGATGCGAGCGCTCCGGCCACGATGCCGAGGATCAAGGCCACCATCCAGAGATGCAGCACCGAGTGGAGCAGCCGTCGCGGGCCGGTCCGATCGACGATTCTCCCGCCGATCAAGCCCCCCACCAGGGCCCCGACGATCGCCACGATGAGGAGATCCTGGACCTGATCATCGGTGAAGCCGACTTCCTCGATGACGTAGATCGTGAGGAAGCCGCCGATCAACGTGTTGATCGCATCGGTGTAGAGGAACCTGCCGATGAGGAAACGGACGACGCCGCGGTAGCGGCGGGCCCGGCGCCAGGCCCGAACCACCCGGCGCAGGCTCTCGCGGATCGCCGGTGCCGGCCCCGGTTGCCGCATCCGGGGGCGTTCCTTCACGAGCGTGAAGGTGGGAAGGGCGAAGATCAGGAAGGCGACGGCAATCGTGCGAAACACCACCGGGTAGCCGTATTCATCGAGAAGCAACAGCCCGATCAACCAGGCGACCACCGAACCGAGATAACCGACGGCGATCCCGATCCCGGAGACCCGCCCGATCGTCTCGGGAGTGCTCACGTCGGGGAGCAGTGAGTCGTAGATCACCGATCCGAGATGGAATCCGATCAGCGCCACCCCGAAGAGAGCCAGTGATGGCGTCGCCGCCGCCGTCCCGAGGAAGAACGTCGGGGCCACGGCGATCAAGGTGGCCGGGGCCAGGTAGCGGATGCGACGGCCAGCGTGGTCGCTCCGGGCACCGATCCACGGACCGAGCACGATGACGAGCACCATCGCCACGTCGATGGCCACGGCCAGCGCCAGATCCGCCTCACCACCGCCGCGCAGGAAGCCGGGGAGTTCGTCGACGTGATCGGTGAGCCACCCGGGGAAATAGAGGGCGCCCACCCCCAGCGCAAAGATCGTGTTGGCGAGGTCGTAGGAGGCCCAAGCGGCGATGCTCAACCGGGTCGGGCGGTACTCGTCCACCGCCGGAATGTATCAGGCCTCCCGATGAAGCAGCGGTCGATCGCTCAGGCGGCCCGGGTCAGCTCGGGTCGGCACACGGCACAGTCGACGATGGGGCAGGTGTCGACCTCCACGGCCTCCAGTTCGAGCCCCGCCAGCCAGACCTCGATGGGTGTCGGAACGGGAGTGGTGTCGATTCGGGGAAGCAGTGTGGTGTTCTGATCGTTCATGCCCCCCACCGTACGGGTCGGGTACGACAAGAAAGGCGACGGCCGTGAGCCACTCGAACACGAGCACGAAGACCACGATTCCCGGCGCCCACGCTCAGGCCGCGGGGACTCACGCCCGACCGAGCAAGGCCAGGACCTCTGCGTCGGAGGTCTGATCGAACCGGCGATACCACTCACCCACGGCTCGAAAACGCAGCGGCTGGAGGGGACACACCACCTCGTCGGCCTCATCGAAGAGGAGATCGACGGTCGAGGGCGGTCCGACCGGGATGGCACACACCAGATGGCCGGGGTCGCCGGCCCGAACCGATCGGAGCGCTGCCCGGAGGGTGGCACCGGTGGCGACCCCGTCGTCGACGACGATCACCGTTCGCTCGGCGATCTCCGGGGAGGCGTCGCCCCGATACCGAGCCTGCCGCTCCACCAGTTCCGTATGGGCCCTGCGGATCGCCTCCTCCAGGTCGGCATCCTCGACACCGAGGCGAGCCGCCATCTCGCGCTCGATGATCGACACCCCGCCGCCGGCCACCGCGCCGAGGGCGAGCTCGGGGCTGAAAGGAGCGCCCACCTTGCGTGCCACCACCACGTCGAGCTTCCCGCCGAGCGCCACGGCCACCACCGCCGCGAGCACCACGCCGCCCCTGGCGACACCGAGAACCAAGGGATCGGTGCCGCGATGGTGAGCGAGCGCCTCGGCGAGGATCTCGCCGGCTTCTCGTCGATCCCGGTAGCCGTCCACCTCTCGAGGGTACCGCCCTAGCCTTGCTGTGATGCGCCGTCTCGTGCTCATCTCCAATCCCGTGGCATCGGGCTTCACGGCATCGCTCCACCGCGAGGTGGTGGCGATCTTGACCGGACCTTTCGACGTGACCCCGGTCTGGCCTCCGACCCCCGGAGAGGCGCGGCGAGCAGCGGCTGAGGCGGCGGCCGATGGCTACGACGTCGTGGTGGCAATGGGAGGCGATGGTGTGATCCACCAGGTCGCCGGGGGCCTGGTGGGGACCACCAGCGCCCTCGGGATCGTCCCGGCCGGGACCACCAACGTGCTGGCGCGGCTGACCGGTGCTCCCGGCCGTCCCCGTGAAGCGGCGGAGACGCTGGCCGCCTTCCGGAACGTGCGTCCGGTGACCGTGGGCCGCATCGAGAGCGACTCCCCGCTGGGGGCCCAGGTCGAGGTCGTCACCTTCGGCGCCGGCGTTGGTTTCGATGCGGCGGTGGTCGAACTCGCCGAGAGAACCCCCTTGAGCAAGGTGTCGTTCGGAGCCCTCCACTACGCCCGGAGCGCACTCAGGGTGGTGCTCACCGACTACCGCCGTCGTCCGGCGCATCTCCGGGTGGCCTCGGGAGAGCGAGGAGCCGACGCCGTTGCGGTCCTGTTCCAACTCCACGACCGGTTCACGTTCTTCGGCCCGCTCGGCCTCCGGCTGGGGGGCACGTCCGGCACCGGACCTCTGGTAGTGGTCGCCCGCCGGCTCACCACCGTTCGATTGCTCCGACTCGTGGCGAGAGCAGCTCGGGGTGCCGATCTCTCCAAGGTCCCCGGAGTCGAAGTGTGGCACGACGTGGATCTACTCACCGTCGAGGCCGATCCGGTGGCCTGGGTCGAAGCCGACGGGGAGTTGCTGGGAAGAGCAAGTCGCATCGAGATCTCGATCGAGGACCGGCCCCTGCTGGTCGTGGATCAGACCCGGCGGGAGCAGCCCCGCCGCTTCAGGCGTCGATGAGTGGATCGGCCACGGTTCGTTGGGCGGCGAGTGCTCCGGCGGCGCGAGGATCGAGGACCCCGAACTCGGTCACGACCAGAGAGATGGCCTCCAGCGGGATCGGCTCGTAGTAGCCCTCGGCCGTGCCGGCCGCGACCGCCCGATCGAAGAGCATCCCGGGAAGAGCCTTCTCGACAGAGGCGACCAGGTACACCGGAATACCGGAAGCCCCCGCCTCTTCGACGATCTCAGCCGATCCGGCGATGTTCATCACCGCCTGAGGGCCGAGGGCGCTCACTCCCATGAGCATCAGATCGTGATCGATGAGCACGTCCGGAACCTCTTCGTCGGGTACGAGGTCGACGGCGAGGCCGGCGCCCGCCAAGTCCGCAGCCATCTCCACCCCTTCCGCCATGGGCATGGTGGCCGCACAGGACACGAAGATCCTCCGGGTGTCCGCCGCCTCCATGAGCACTGCGCGCACCGAACCCGACCCGCCATAAGTGAGGACCGCGGCGCCGTCCTCGATCAGCGCCGCGCCCGCCTCACCCAGCAGCCGCTCCGACGTCGTGATCCTCTGTTCGAGATCCCGCAACTCCGACGCCAGACGCTCCGGCCCCTCATGGAGATGCAGCAGCACCGTGTTGACCAACCCGACGATCGGCGCGATCGCCGGTTGACGCCGAAGAAGGTCTTCGGCGAGGGCCCGCACCGGACCCGGGTAGGCCCCGGGAGCGTACAAGGCCAGCGTCTCGACGAACTCGGCGAGGCTTCCCGAAGCAAGACCCCCGGCCGCCGCCGCGCCACCGATCGGGAGCAGGCCGATGGCGTTGACCCGCCGCCACGATGACCAATTCCTCCAATCGGTGCCCCCCGGATCACCGCCGAAGATCCGGGTCACCGCTCGAGCGCCCGTTGCGCCGCCTCGGCATCCACCACGAAGCCGGCCACCGAGGCCGACAGCGCGGCGCGTTCCCACAGAATCTCCCGCAACGGACCCCCGACGCCGCGTTGCAGGTGATCGGTGATCACTCGGCCCACAGTCTCGATGTCGGGACCCTCGGCGGCTTGGGCCAGCGCCTCCTCCAGGACTTCTTCGAGATGATTGGGGGGGAAGGTGCCCCGCAGCTTCTGGGCGAACACCCCGCCGGCGTCGATCGCGAGATGGCCGACCAGGTCCTCGAGTCCGCACAGCACCTCGTGGACCACGCCCGGTCCCCGACTCATCGACAGCGCGGAGGCGGCCGCATCGACGAATTTGGCCCACCGCTCCTCGAAGGCGAGGGAACCGCCGTGGGCGACACCCGCCGCCGATGCCAGCGTGGCCGCGATACGCCTCGCCTCCCCGAGGACCGCCCCCAATTGCACGCGTTTGGTGTCGAGGCGGTTCTCGAGGAACCCGGCGAGCACACCGATGCCGCGCGGTCGCCCGTCGGGCGGATCTGCGGCCACGAAGAACAGAGCAGGCTCGAAGATCCCATCGGCCACCAGGGTCTCGCGCAGGTCGTCGGCGATGGCGAGCCGTTCTCGCTCGGCAATGCGATCGATCTGATTGAGCACGAAGACGAACTGCGATGCGGAGTCGGCAAGCGGAGCGATGAACTCGTCGTGAATCGTGGGATCGTGGTACTTCTCCGGATCGAAGACCCAGATGACGCCGTCGATCTCGGGGAGCAGTCGTTCCAGCCGAGCACGGTGATCGCGATCGATCGAGTCGAAGTCCGTGGCGTCCAGGAGCGCCAATCCCGGAAAGCGGCGATGCACGACTCGTTCGCCGATCTCGAGTCGGTCGAGGAGTTCGTCGAGCGCCGGTCCCCTGTCTTCGGGTATCCAGGCGAGCGTGCGGTCGGTATGAGGCCGTACCGCGCTCACCGAAGCAACCCGTTCCCCGGCCAGGGCGTTGAGCAGGCTCGATTTCCCCGATCCGGTGCCGCCCACGATGGCGAGCACGAGCGTGCCCCCGAGGTAACCGCCGCGGTGGCGCGCCCGCCGTGCCGTCTGGCGAGCTCGGGCGACGTCATCGGGGTGCACCACGCCCTCCGAGAGCTCGACGACGAGATCGAGGCCGTCCACGACCCGCAGGATGTCACTCACCGCCCGCCTCCATCTCGAGCCACAGTCGATCGTCGAGGGAAGCCGGAATCGCCGGGCCGAGTGCATCGACGAATCTCAGCCGATCGGACTCCAGCACTGTCGCCACCGCCTCGGCGAGACGTCTCCTTGCCTGTTCCGCCGCCCCGGGAATCCGCGCCATCCGGCGCCGGAGTCGGCCCTTGGGCACGAGTGACGGATCGACCGAGACCCGGCGGAGCCAGTCGC